>NZ_JADEXO010000244.1 GCF_015207105.1 cf. Phormidesmis sp. LEGE 11477 | reverse complement strand
CGTCAAGGGTATAGAGCCCAATGGCCGGATCTCAGTGCGGGCTTTAGGCGGGGCGTATCCGTGGGTATATGGCGAGGGGGTCGTAGATTTGCTAGGCGATCGCGCTACGCTCAGCGGTATTCTCAGCTTTGGTTCGCGGCATGTCTCTCACGAATCACCGCAGAAGCGATTCCAAGAAGGGAAAGCGGTGGAGTGGCCGCTCGCCTGGGTAGAAACCAAACTGTCAACGAGTGAACTGCGCTCAGCCGGCATCCGGCCTGGCACGAGAATGGTCGTCGGCAAGCATCGCAAAAGGCCGTTTCGGATGGGCGATCATATTGCGAGCTATACGCTAGATAACAAGGCATCTTTGGCCATTTTGCTAGCCCTAGCAGAACAGGTAAAGTCACCGCCGATAGACGTGTATTTGGTCGCTTCTGCCAAAGAAGAGGTCGGGGCGGTGGGGGCGCTGTATTTTACGCAGCGACATCAGTTTGACCAGATGATTTCGCTGGAAATCTGTCCGCTTGCAAGGGAATATCCGCTGATAGATAGTCCAACCCCCGCTCTATTTTCACAAGATAGCTACGGCCTCTATGACGAAGGTCTAAACAGAGAGATCATGGCAGCCGCCGAGCAGATGTATCTACCTTTGCAGATTGCTGCCATCGATGGATTTGGCAGCGATGCCTCAATTGCAATGAAGTTTGGCCATGTCGCTAGAGGCGCTTGTCTGGCCTTTCCAACTGAGAATACGCATGGTTACGAAATCGCTCATCTCGGTGCAATCCGCAACTGCTACCGGGTTTTAAAGTCTGTGATTGCCAGTTCTTAGCTGCCAGTTCTTAGCTAGAGTACAGCCATAGCAAGGTATGCATTCAGCCCGGCAGCTAGGCCACGCCGTCCTATGCCTAGAGATTAATTCTCATTAGGTCTCGTCAAGTCTCACTAGTCCAAAGCGAGCTGCCGGAGGGCGGGACTTCTCTCTAGCGCTAAGTTCAAAGCCTCTCGTTTGATCGGCTTGGTGAGGTAGTCATCCACGCCTGCTGCTAGAGACAGCTCGCGATCGCTAGCCATTGTGTTTGCCGTCATTGCGATGATCCAGGTTTCTCTATGATGCGATATCTGTCGGATTTTTTGAGTGGTTTCTACACCATCCATTTCTGGCATCCGCATATCCATCAAAATCACATCGTAGCGCTGATGTTTTAGCGCGGCTAATACTGCTACACCGGTCCCTACCACATCTGCTCTGTAGCCCAAGATTTCCAATAGCCGTAGCGCCACCTGCTGATTAACTAGGTTGTCTTCTGCAATCAAAATTTTCAGGGCGGATCGAGTCAATAGCGAGGCGGGCCTAGAAACGAGCGTTTTAGGCGTAGCCTTCAAAGCTAGCGGTCGAATAGAACGTAAAGCCTGATAGAGTGCAGATTGCTTCACGGGCTTCCACAAAACAGTGACATTATTTGAGGCTGTATCTAGATCGCTCTTGAGCGCACTCATCAATATCACTGGAATCTTGCGATCGCCGCTGAGGCTACGCAACTGATCGATCGAACTGTTGGCTTCTGTAGATCTAACAGCGGCTTCATCTAGAATAAGTCCATCAAAAGTCGGCACATCTTTCACTAGGGTCTGGAGTTCGGTCAAAGACTCTAACAACAAGGTTCGAATGCCAACCGCGTGTAAATTACGAGCGAGCTGTTCTCGCCGAGTCGAGTTAGCATCGATAATTAGTAGATGTGTGCCTTGCAAACCGATGAGATAGTCAGGCGACGGTAGCATCGCCTGAGCAATCTGAGTCTTAAAGGTAAAGAAAAATTGACTGCCCTTCCCCGGCGTGCTTTTAACCCAGATATCGCCGCCCATTTGTTCACTCAAGCGCTTGCTAATAGAAAGCCCTAGCCCAGTTCCCCCATACCTTCGAGTCGTAGAGACGCTGCCTTGACTAAACGGTTTGAACAGGTGAGGAATGCGATTAGCGGGAATGCCAATCCCTGTATCTTCCACTTCAAAACAGAGCTCGCATAGTCCCGCAGCGGATTGTACTTGAATATTGCGCTCAGCGTCAGCCTGGTGAGCTCTGAGTCTGTTAGCGGGCAGCCAATCAG
>NZ_JADEXO010000149.1 GCF_015207105.1 cf. Phormidesmis sp. LEGE 11477 | reverse complement strand
GCATAAAAAAGGGGGGTGGGTAACGCTTTTGAAGTAATAGCAGGTTTGACTATTCAGGTGAATTTAACATAGCGACTACCAGCGCGATCACTGTTGGAATCGATACAAAAATTAGAACAAAATCGCTACTTTCTGAGAACTCTCTGAGAACTTTTCGTTCTCTCTCACCCTTCTCTCACGACTCTCTCATAATCTTTTTAGGATTTCTTTTGTTGGGTTAAGAGTTGTAATTAGAAATGCTGAAAAACGAATGTTTCGCGTTAGCGTTTGGGTAATGAGATGCGTAGCAATTGAACTTGTTTCTTTTGGTTTGAAGGTAGTAGGTTTTGTTGTTCACGATCGATTTTGATTGAAGTAATGTGGCCTACTCCATAAGACTCGCCCTCTCAGGGGTTCAGGCACTAGCGACGCTGTCTGGAGCCGCTCACACTGTTCGTAACTATACTGTTCGTAAATACAAGGTAATTAAAATGGCAGAAGAAAATAAGAAGGTCACAGATACAGAGCTTTCTGATGATCAGCTAAAAGATGTGGCTGGGGGTAACGATGTTCACAAGACTCGTCTAGAGCACCTAGACAACCAGACTAAAAGTGTTGAGAACGTTCAAGAAACTCGTTTAGAGCATCTAGATAACCAAACTAAATAGTTAGGGTGTCAGACGACTGATATCGATTGATTGTTGGACCGCAGGGGAGTAGCATGTGCTGCACCTCTGTGGTTTTGTCTTTAGCGATTTTCTAAAGCTGATTCTGGTACTTTGCTTAGAGATAAGGATTAAATAAGCTGTCTCTTCTATAGCCTTCCGCACTGTGCTCACTACACCTAGAAAGGCTCCGAAGAAGCCAGACATAACCCACCAACTCACTAACAGAACACTGAATTTAATTTTTGTTTCTTAGTACTCTGCTTGGTAAAACATTTTCAAATCGTATCTAATACTAAGGTGCGTTTTTGTTGCTCGAATTTTAATCAACGGTTAACTTTGCCAGCCAGCAGGGCTGTAAATTGACAACAGTAGGGAGATGGCGTCGTTGATAGTTCGAGATAGGCAAAGGGGAAAAGCAAGAAATGGTTGGCAAACGATTTCTGGTGGTTGACGATCACGAGACAATTTTAGAAGGGACCATTCCAGCCCTACAGCAACAGTATCCAGGCGCTGAGATTCTGACGGCGCAGTGCGTACGCGCTGCTGAGCAGCAGATCAGTGAGCTGAGCCTAGACTTAGTTATCGTGGATCTAAGTTTACCGATAGAACCGACCATGTCCGCTACGTCCAAAGTCGGTATGCAGTTGCTAAGTAAGCTAATGCAAAGCGACACTGCGCCTAATTTGATGGTGCTAAGTACAAATGTAAAGCCGCTGATTCGGCTAAGGTCGCTGATCAATTCATACGAAGGCGGCTTTGTCGCTATGAATAAAGCTGCTCCAATTCAGGCGATGCTGAAGTCTGTAGAAATTGCGTTACGAGGTTCGATCCACTTGCCGCCAGAGGTGAGAGCTAGAGTAGAGTTTGATCCTAAGTGGCTGAAGGTAATAGAGCTAAAGTATCAGGAGGGACTTTCTGATCGGGCGATTGCTCAGCGACTAGGCGTCAGCGATCGCACCGTACGTAACTATTGGACTCGGATTCAAGACGCCCTGCAGGTCTACGATGATCCTAGGCAGGATCTGCGAGTACAGATCCTGCTAGCGGCCCGCAGAGCCGGATTCATCAGCTAAAATGTACCCTCTTCTCTAAATATGTAGCCGACACTACGGACAGTATGCACAAGGCGAATCTCGCTATTGGCCTCTAGCTTCCTCCGTAGGTAGCGAATATAGACTTCGATGATGTTAGAACTTCCCATATATTCGTATCCCCACACATTTTCAAGAATTTGCGATCGCGTCAATACCTGAAAGTAGTGGCACATCAAATACTCTAGTAAATCAAATTCTTTAGCCGTTAGGCGAATAAAGCGATCGCCCCTAAAGACCTCTCGGGTTCTGCGATTGAGCTGAACGTCGGCGCACCGCAAGACAGCAGACTCTGGGCGAGAGCTTTGATTACGCAACAGATTAGCGTGAATTCTAGCTAGCAATTCTTCTCGATCGCAAGGAAGCGAGAGACAATCATTCGCGCCTGCCTCTAATCCGGCAATTCTCTCATTCACATTGTCTTGTTCAGTCAACAATATAATCGGTGCTTCACCCTGGCTAGCCCGAAGGCGTTGACAGATCTCTAATCCTGAAATCCTTGGAGGAGACCAGCCAACAACCACTAGATCGGTAGCCACTCGCTGAACCGCTAATAGCCCCCGAATCCCATCACTAATCACGCTGACCTGAAAGCCTTCACGATTAAGTTCTATCTGCAGAGACTCAGCAAGTTCTGGCTGGTCGGCAATGATCATAATGTGCTGAAGTTGAGGCAGGCGAGACCGACGAGGGGGCTGCGTACCTAGACGTTCTTGCGTAGCTTGAAACATCAATAATCGGACCTATCAAAATAGGTTTAGTACGGTTTCGCTGACAGCTATTCTGGCCTAGCTTCTACGAAAATACACGAAGAACCACGGCAAACAGCTTTCCGATTTTGGAAAAGCATCATTGAAAGCCAACAAATTATGAAATCAACCCCGCCTCGCGGGCCGCTAGCTGAATCTGAATGCGTAAATCTTGGCGGCTGTCGTCTCTGACTTGGAGCGCGTCTTGAATTCGCAGCCAATAGTTTCGTATGGTGCGATCGCTCACACCCATCTGCCGCGCGATCGCCCGGTCAGAAAGCCCTTCCTGATACTTCAGCGTCAATACCTTCAACCACCTGCTGTCAATCTCAGGACGCGATCGCACCTCCGGCGGCAGATAGATAGATCCCTGCAAGGCGATATCTACTCTGTTCAAAGCAGTCTGTAGGGGCACCGATTTTTCCATCGCCACAAAACCACTCCGATAAGAATTAATCATCGACTTTAGGCGGATCAAAGGGCGAATATTAATACTAAATACCATCAGGCTAGGGGCTAGATCGCTTTCTAATAGTCGTTCCAAAAGTCTGGTACCTGCTGTTATCGTGGGTAGAGACTGCGGTGTCATCGGTAAAATCAGATCTGCCAAGACAAACGTAGGCAATTGAGCTGCGATAATTTGTTCAGCCGCCTGAATATTAGCTGCCGTTTCAATTTTGGCCGCTGGATAGCGCTGCTGTATTCCAGGTAACAGTCCCGCTAAAATTGCCTCGTGATCATCGATTAGTAAAAAGCGCTGAGGAAGATGACTGGCAGGCGCTATGTTGGCAGGCGCTGCATTGGATAAAGGCTGCATTATGTTAAAAGGGTTTGAATTGTCGTAAAGAGGTTTTGAACTGTAGAGAGACTGTAGAAAGTATGCTTTTTTACCTGAGTCTTTTTGAACGCCGCTTTGGCCAGCTCAGTTCGCAGAGCGTCCCTCGCGGCTGGTAAGGTCTGCGCTGAAACTCTCCATTTAGCTGCCGGGCGATCGCAATTGCCTGACGTGTGCCCTGTCTAGCTGGCCCAGAAGAGTCAAGTCCTACTCCATTGTCAACAATTTGTAGCCTATAGATATCGCGCTCAAAGAGACAAACGACATCCAGCCGAGTCGCTTCCATGGCATGATTGCCCACGTTCAAGAGAGATTCTTGCAGAAATAAACAAAGTCCTCTTTTGTCTTCTAGCGTCAGACGAGCCTCTGAAAAATTTTCAAAAATAGGTGTGATAAAAGCTCGAATCTGTCTGAACCCCGGTAACGGCTGATTGAGCGTATATTCATAGACCTGATAGAGTAAATCACTAATCGGCTGCTGCAAGTCAAGGAATGTGCTGTCATCTATGTATAGGCTGTCACGATGACTAAAGGTCTCTTGGCGCATCGTCTCAAAGATATTTCGCATTTCGGTATTAAGCGATCGCAGCTGATGTTCTACCTGTTCTCGCGACAAGCTTACTGTGCTGTTAGTCTGGTGAGAATTGATCTGGCGAGATAAGGCACTTAGCCGCTGCAAAGGGCCGTTGTGGACAGCTTCGTAGGTGCGCTCGATAGTGGCACGTCTTTGGGCTAGCTCAAAACGCATATCTCTATCGAAAAATGCGGTGGTTAAGCCCGCGCCGACAAGCGCTAGCACTGCTGGCACAACCGGCGTCCAGACGTTTTGAATCAAAAGCCCATAGCTAATCGAAATCAAGACCAGCGTGGTTATACTCAGTGCCAAGACGCTCTTCCAAGGCGATCGAAGAGTCACGCTGATCGCAACGCCGACTAAACCCCAACACACGATATAGATATATTCCACTAAATCTGGCCAGGTTCGTAGCGCGCAGTCTTCTTCTAAAGCAGATCTAATAATCTGTTGAACCACTAGAGAATGAACCTCGATACCATAGATGATTTTGGTTGGGTGTTGAGTAGACGACTGCGTAGAATGAAGCGTTGTTTTCGCTGCTGAGGTGATAAAGCTATTTTTGGCGATTATGGCGGCTCTTCCTACAATAATGATGCGATCGCGTAGTCGCTGTGGATCGATCTCTCCAGCTAAAAGAGAGCGAAGCGAAACTGTTTCATAAGATTGCTGCAGCATGCAAAAGTTCAGCAGCATTTGGGTTCCACTGTCATCCGCACGAATATATCCGCCTGAATTAGAACGAAACCTCGGTAGCGTCGCTGAGCCAAATCTAATAGGATTAGCAGCCCTATCTTCTTCAGTCCTAGATCTAGCACTAGCTTCAGCATCAAAGCCAACCTCTGCGTTCATCTTCGTACGAAGGTAATAGCGGGCAAGCCGAGAGGCTAAAGAATATTTTTGAACCCCCGCATCATCTCGGGTTGCTAGCACTACTCGCCGCAGCTTACCGTCAGGATCGATGGCCACATCAGCAAATCCTATCTGTTCTGGCGGGACATCATCAGGCGGTGCAACATTCATATTAGCTGCCTCGCTCAGCGCAATCTCAGCGACAATAACGTTTGGCATAGCAGTCAAAACATCGCTCAATACAGAATACTCTTCTCCTCTAGGCAAATCTCTAGAGATATCTAAACCTATCGCCCTAGGCTGATAGGTCTGTAGCTGTTGAAGTGTTCGGGCTAGGATCTCTGCTGAGATAGGAACACCTGTTGTTTGGTAGTCTTCTTCATCAATCGTGACCAGCGTTACCCTAAGCGCCGCTGTAGACCTAGGGCAATAGCGAGAGAACGTATCTAGGCTCATCCATTCTTGCGTTTGTAGCAATCCGCTCAATCGGATCAAGCAGACAAGTCCGATAATTAGCGCACCTGGTACAATCAGATCCTTTGTAACCGACTGTCGATAAGTTAGCTGATGAATTATTCGCGCCCTAGTCTCTCTTAGCATGTTGCCTTGGCAGATAAGCCTCAGTCGAAATAAAGTCCAGATATCTCTGAACACCTATAAACATAAGGCTTTGACCAATACTGCAAGATTAGCAAACGCTTAGAATTGCATAATAGTTGAGCTGCCAAGTTCTTCGAGAGAACTCAGTATTTTCTATCTTTATCATCAGACGCGAGAGAGGCTAGGTAAAACTCTAATGGTGAAATCCTTATCATTAGAGAGAAAATTAGCTAGCGCCTAAATATATCTGAAGTCAGCTATACGAACAAAAATAGACCTGAAATATACAACAACAAAGTACAGTAAATGTTACTTTGATTGCGACTCTGCTACTGTCCGATGATTTTGTTTCCTGGCGATCGCAAAGCCACCCAACACATCTGTCGATCCAGGCATAGGCTTTTCACCGATCCAGGAATCTACCACCTGCACGCTATCAAGCGCTAACCCAGTGCCTACCATCAGCTCAGACAGGCCAGCTTCTATCCCCCGACTCACATTCACCCCAAAGCGCAGCGGCTCACCGATGAAGTCCAATGCAGCCCTACCGATTCCAACTATTCCTTCACCACCGACTAAAGCCTCTGAGAAAAAGTCAAATGCGATCACGCTCCCCTCCCCACAGACTTCGTCTATTAAAACAAACCCCTGTCTGATCTCAGCTGCGCTCAGGTAGTAGGTCACACCTTCCCATAGAAAAAACGTCCGCTTTCTCGGATCGAATCCATTGGAGACTAGCACCTGCGTCCAGCTCTTGCAGGCAAAATCGACCGCGACAAAATTAACTTCACCCACGTCAATGCCGCTCTTTTCTAGCGCTTGTCTCTTCACTGTTTGTGTCTCTATTCGATCGACTTCGAATAGCCCCAGCTCTCGGCTCTTGCAAAGTTCAAACAGGCGCGTGTCGAACCCCGCCCCTAGAATCACCACCTGCTCGACAGAGGCCAGTGCCGCCGTCAGCGCTTTGTCAAAAAAGAAAGTACGAGCGCTTAGCATGCTCGCCAGCGTCGGTTTTTCTAGTGGCGCGATCGCTAGCCAGTCAGAAAGCCTCATCGCTAGTAAAATCGGCCCTGCTCCAGCACATAGCCAGCCATAGCTCTGGCCAAAGAGCGCCTGCACTAGCCGGGCTGTACTGCCATCAGAGCGACTTCCCTGCCAGTGCAGCATCCACCGCGTCCACAAAGGCACGAGCGCCGTTAGTGAAAAATCTTTGCGCTCCAAGCCAGCCCCCTCTCATACCTGATTTCTCTCATATCTGATTTATAGCAACCTGCATCCAGCGTTCGCCGCTCTAGATTGCTACAAATTTCTATAATACGATTGGATCGAGCTCGTATGATTTCCACTTGCTATCAAACCGTTCTGCCACCAGCGTGCGTAGAACGAACTGGGGTCGATTGTCTGGGCTGCTCTCCGTCTCGCCTGCTTGAGAATCACCTGCTTGGCCGCCATACTTTACATCTACCCGGAGCGCAGTATAGGGACGTCTGGTTTTACTCCCATGGCCTTCGCGCCCCATAAATAGATGGCATTTAGCAACAGGCTCACCGAATTCTTCTAAAACCGCACCCTCCTTTCTCTGTCGGCGCAGGCTAAAGCCACTACCCCCACAAACAATCCAGGGAATGGTGCGATCGCCGTGTCCGGTCTCTAAAGTCTTCAAATACTCAAAGCAGTGGGCATGACCGCTCAAGACAAGATCGACCAGCGGCCTCGTATACTCTTTGATCTCTCTTTGAACGTCATCAAGCACTTCTCTTAGGTGAACGCGAACGGCAAGCGTTTGTCCCTGAAACCACTTAGTGCTTTCGGTCACATAGGGGGGATGGTGAAAGTACAGGACTCTGCCTTTGGCGGTAGGATCTTGCCAGGAGGCAATCAGGCGATCGCGCAGCCAGTCTAACTGTTCTGTATCAACTGTGGTGTTCTCCAAAGAGGCGTTGAGCTGCTTATCAATATCCTGCAGTTGCTCGTCTATTTGCTCCATCTTGGCGTAGATCCGAGCAGAGCGGCCAGACTGCTCAGGAATGTCGGTGTTGAGAGTAGCAGATTCTAGGGCAAGCGATCGCATTTGTTCATCGAGCTCATCGCGCTGCTTTTCAATCTTCTCGCGCAGCGCAAAGCCTTCCTCAGTAGGGGGTAACGGCTGCGGCGCATTAAATGTGTTGCTATCTAGCGCAAAAAAATCAATCCCGTTTTTACGAAAGGTGTAGTAGCGATTGGGCAAGCGCGTGAATTCACCTGGCACATAGCGCAGGCAATAGCCCGTCCCTTTTTTGGCAGTATAGTGCGCCTGTAAATGCGCCTTGAGCTGACGCGGGCTCAGCGGTTCAGCAAAATCTAGGAAAGCTCTCGCAAAGCCTTCTCCTTGATAGGATCCGTGCCAGCCAACATCAAAATTAATTCGGCGACGCAGCAGCTTGCGAATGGGGGTCAGCGCCTTGCTCAAGATACCTGAAACCAAGGGTAAGTCATAGTAGTCGTGGTTGCCTAGCACCGGCAGGAAAGGCAGCTTAAAAACCATTTGGTCAAAGCGAATTTTGTGAGACTCTTTACCGCCCACTAAAAACTCCCGATACGGTTTGATGAAATTATCTGGATACTGCTCGCTAGAGCCAACCAGATAGACAACATCACCCGTATGAAGGATAAAGTCGCACTCAGATGAGTGCTGCAGCAATCGCTTTGTCACCCGGCGCTGTGGACTATCCCTCACATGTCGACTAGTGCCGCTATCACCAACAACCAAAAAGGAGAAGTCTTGATTGTTTTCTGCGGTGGTTTGGTTCTCTTCAGTAATCCTGTCAACAATTTCTAAACAGGTCTGGTCCACCCCTGCTTCTTTCCAAGCAGGATGCTGCCAGCGGACTCGCTCTTTCATCCGCGCAATTTTGGTGGCGATCGCCGGATCAACTACAAATCTCATAACTTATTCGCTGGCTTGTTCTTCAGTCTTACTAGACTGTAATACGTCTTCCTCTCACTCGGAAGCGGTATATCAAAATCAAATCAGGAATCGCTTGCATATCGCCGATCAATCTTTGTGTATTACCTATCGATCTAGTGCCCAAGATCTAGCGCTGACGAATCTGTCACCTATGAATTCGCACCTATGAATTTTCACTGAAGACGCAGTGCTGAATCAGTATTTACACAGGCAGCCCCTGTACAGTTGATCTTGTGTTCCTTGCTTTTCTCAGCTTCTCTGTCGTTCTCCTAAGTAGTTTTTCCTGAAAATGGCCCCGAAAAATCGCAACCTGTTCCCATTTTTCGCCGTATTGATATCAGCGGGTGTAGTCGCAAGCCTCGGTGGCACGTTTTTATGGATATCTGATTGGAGCGGGGGTGATGGCAGAGTTATTTCCCCGCTAGAAATGCAAGATCAAGCTTCCACCCAGAGCAGCGCTGTCAGAACTATCGGATCGCATGCGGCAACGGTCTTGAGCGTAGCGGCTGAGGCAACTAGCCCACTGATCGCTAGTGGCAGCTACGACAGCACGGTTAAGCTATGGAATAGAAATGATGCTGAGGTAGCTAGGTCGCTTGCCCATGAAGGCAGAGTAAACGACCTGGTTTTTACAACAGACGGCCAGCAGCTGATCACGGGTAGCGGCAGCGGCGATGTTAACCTGTGGCGCTTACCCAGCGCCGATTTGATTGCGACTCTGCCTGGCAACGCCGGTCGAATTATGAGCGTTGCTACCAGTCTAGACAACACCACGCTTGCCGTGGGTAGCGGCAATGGCGCTATCAAAACTTGGGCCTTAGACGAGATCCTCAGCAGCACTAGAGGCAACGCTTTAGCCAGCGAGAGCGAGCTCCCTGGCGCTAGTACACTCAACGCCATCGGCCCTCAGATCAATGCGATCGCCTTTCACCCAGTCAACCCTAACTTATTAGTCAGTGGCGACCAGGCAGGTGCTATACGCATCTGGGACGTAGCGCAGCGGCAAAACACACGCACCCTAACTGCCTCAGCCTCAGAAGAAGCCGGTGAGGAAAATAGTAAAGAAAACAGCGCCGAACGCATTTTGAGTCTTGCTGTCAACAGTAGAGGCTATATCGCTAGCGGTAGCGCTGATGCGTCCATTCGGATTTGGAATTTGGAAAATGCTCAGCTCACGCAGACCCTAAGGGGTCACGATCTTGTCGTCGCTGATGTCGCTTTTAGCCCCGACGGAACTCTACTGGCTAGTGCTAGCTATGACGAGACTATTAAAATCTGGGACTGGCAAAAAAATGAGGTGCTCTGTACGCTGAACGGCCATTCTGGGTTTGTCTATTCTGTCGCATTTAGCGATGCGGGCGATACGCTAATCAGTGGTGGATACGATGGCACAGTTAGATCTTGGGATCTAGTCACAGTCGCAGGTGGCAACTGTTTGGCCTATTGAGCTAGCTTACGTGGGCAGCCAGCACACGTAGGCGTAGTCTTCTCTTTGAGCCTGCACCCAGCGTTGGCTACAGCTAGAAAGTTCTGTCTTTTGTCGGCCTGATTTTCAGGTGAGCTGTCACCCTTGATAGAGATTTGCCAAAAAAGAGTCTTCTATGCTGAAAGGCGAAGACTTAACTATCAAAATTTGCTATGTCTAATACGTCTACAACATCAGAACGACGTCCTAAGCCCAAAGATATTCCTGGACAGCAGCTTGCTTATCCGGCTAGCCAAGCCGATATGACACCTGCGCCTGATAGTGATTTATCCAACTACAAGGCGGCTGGCAAGCTGACTGGCAAAGTAGCAATTATCACAGGAGGTGATTCTGGCATTGGGCGAGCAGTGGCGATCGCCTACGCTATGGAGGGAGCCAACACCGCTATTTTATATAACGCTAATGACGACGATGCGACCAAGACCAAACAGCTCGTCGAAGAACGCGGCGGTCAGTGCCTGCCAATCAAGATGGACGTCCGCAACCCCGAAGAATGCGAAGACGCCGTTAAACAAACAGTCGAAAAGTTTGGGCAGCTCGACATTCTAGTCAACAACGCGGCCTTTCAAATGGTGAGAGAAGATATCTCGGAGCTGACTATCAAGCAGTTTCACGAAACCTTTGAGACCAACATCTTCGGCTACTTCCACATGTTCAAAGCCGCCTATCCCCACTTGAAAGCAGGCGATGTGATTATCAACACAGGCTCTATTATCGGTAAGCAGGGCAAGAAGTTCTTGGTAGACTATACGGCGAGTAAAGGCGCTGTGCATACGTTTACAAAGTCGCTGGCGCTAAACCTGGCAGAGAAAAAAATTAGAGTAAACGCGGTTGTTCCAGGCCCGGTATGGACACCCAATATCCCAGCAACCATGCCAGAAGATCAAGTCGATGGATTTGACAGCGCCAACGCCATGAAGCGCACTGGTCAGCCAGAAGAGCTAGCCCCTGCCTATGTGTTCTTAGCGGCTGAGGACAGCAGCTTTATGACAGGCGCTTTGATCGACGTGACCGGAGGCCAGCTCTAGAAAATTCACCGCATAAGGCTAACTGTAAAAACATAGGCAGCTAGGTGTAGGCCATATCAATCAAGCGCCTGACGTGATATGGCCTCTTCTACTGTCAATCTTGAAAAATTTCGAAGACGCAGATTGCCCCCTTTGAGAACATCTGCGATTGAGCTGATGAACCGTTTGGGTACGTCCATATCTTGTTTGCACACCTTACAGGACTGCCTTCTGGTCAGATTTTACTGTCTATTCCTGCCGATTGATTCAAGCTAATATCGGAATAGGCAGAAAAATTAGGCAGTGAAAGATTTCCTGTTGAGGGAAACCAGGTATGGCAAAAGTCCAAGTCACGTCAGAAGTCAATATTGATACAGAGCAGCTTTTAGAAGGTGTTGCTCAGCTAGATACACCTGAACTCACGCATTTCTTATCTAGAGTCGGTTCAATTTTGGCTAGCCGCAGTAATTTACCGACTTCTGAAACGGTACTCATTCAAAAAATAAATCAAGGTCCTCCAGCCACAATTCAGCAGCACTATGATGAGCTGCAAGCCAAACTTAGAGATAAAACCCTTTCACCGGAAGAGCATCAGACTCTTTTGGATCTAATTGATGTTGTCGAGCTAGCGAGTGCAGAGCGGCTAAAGCACCTCATCGCGCTTGCTCAGCTTCGTCAGGTGTCTGTCGATGAAGTCATGAAGCAGTTGGAAATTCAGACGCCTCCAGTACATGTCTAGGCAGTATATTCCTGCGAGCATGTTGTGCCAGTCGCACGGGCGGAAAAACAGAGATTAACAATTTGGCATTTGCCTGTGGTGGCTGCAACGGACACAAATATACGAAGACCGAAGCAATAGACGAGTTGAGTCGAACAGTTGTTCCTCTTTATAATCCGAGAAAGCAGAGCTGGTACGATCATTTTGTCTGGAGTCCCGACCTTTCCGAGATATTGGGGATTACAGCAATAGGTAGAGCAACTGTTGCTGCTCTCAAGGTCAATCGGATCGGCAACGTGAACTTACGGCAGCTATTACTACTTATCGGACGCCATCCGCCAGCTTAATTGTTCTCTCAGTCCAATAGCGCTGGTAGTCGGAAAGTTGTGAATTATTACGGTGGGGCTGTAGGGCTTCGCGACCAGTCGGCTAATTCTTGGGCGCGGGCGATTGGGTCGATGGTTAGGGCAGGATCGAGGTCTTTGGCTCGGGTGTATTTGCGGGTAGCTTTATCTACTTCACCTCGCCGAGCTAATGCATTGCCCTGTGCGACTAGAAACTCTGCTGATTGCTGCTTTGTCCATACCTGTTGACACACCTCACAGGCGTGTTGCGCTGCCTCTGTTTGGGGAAAAGCTAGCGCTGTGTGATGCATCAGCGTATTGCAGCAGTAGCGCAGCTCATCTTCCCAAGTGCCCACTCGCCACAGTCTGAGAGTATTGTCACGGCTGCCGGAGACAATGCGATCTCCCTGGGGGCTAAAGGCCACTGAAAGAACCGCACTGCTGTGGCCCTCAAACGGCGATCCGATGGCGTTGCCTGCCAGGTCCCATAGTCTGAGAGTATTGTCAACGCTGCCGGAGACAATGCGATCTCCCTGGGGGCTAAAGGCCACTGAATTAACCCAACTGCTGTGGCCCTCAAACGGCGATCCGATGGCGTTGCCTGCTAGGTCCCACAGTCTGAGGGTATTGTCATCGCTGCCGGAGACAATGCGATCTCCCTGGGGGCTAAAGGCCACTGAACTAACCGCACTGCTGTGGCCCTCAAACGGCGATCCGATGGCGTTGCCTGCCAGGTCCCACAGTCTGAGGGTATGGTCAAAGCTGCCAGAGACAATGCGATCTCCCTGGGGGCTAAAGGCCACTGAATTAACCGCACTGCTGTGGCCCTCAAACGGCGATCCGATGGCGTTGCCTGCCA
>NZ_JADEXO010000001.1 GCF_015207105.1 cf. Phormidesmis sp. LEGE 11477 | reverse complement strand
GGTGGGTTTCGGTGTGTAGCGCACGTAGCAAGACCCACCCCACCCTACGGGAAACACACTATGCTATCCCTCGGCTGCTTTTATGCGTTTTCCACTGGAGGGGATCTACCTCAGGCAGCAATCAGTTAGTGAATTACTCAACTCGAACTGACATTAACCAGATTAAGCGCGTGTTATACCATCTGCCACGTTAGCTGAGTGCCTGCACCTAAAGGCACCAGCCCAGAATCGGCAAAAGGCACCTGCTCAGGAATTTGCCAGCTCGTTTTGGTTAAAGTGATCTGCTGAGTATTGCGCGGCAGCTGATAAAAATCTGGGCCGTAGAAGCTAGCGAATGATTCTAGCTTATCTAGAGCATCGGCCCGCTCAAAGACTTCTGCATATAGCTCCATAGCATGTAGCGCTGAAAAGCAGCCCGCACAGCCACAAGAGGTTTCTTTGTGATCGCGGCTATGAGGCGCACTATCCGTCCCCAGGAAAAACTTCGGATTGCCTGAGGTCGCCGCCCGCACCAGCGCCTGACGATGCTGCTCACGCTTCAAAATGGGCAGGCAATAAAAATGAGGACGAATCCCACCCTTCAGCAACTGATTGCGATTAAACAACAGATGCTGCGGTGTAATCGTCGCCGCAATGTTGTTGCTTTTGAGGACAAACTCTGCAGCATCTGCGGTGGTGATGTGTTCCATCACAATTTTCAGATCAGGAAATCTTTGTCTCAGCGGGATTAGCTGCTGCTCAATAAAGACTTGCTCGCGATCGAAGATATCGACCGCTGTATCGGTGACTTCTCCATGTAGCAGCAACGGCATACCGACCTGCTGCATCGCTTCAAAGACCGCATCGCAGTTGCGGATATCGGTAACGCCAAATTCTGAATTAGTGGTGGCACCAGCCGGGTAGTATTTCACCGCTTTGACAAAGGCAGAGGCGCTCGCTGCAACAATGTCTTCTGAAGAGGTGTTGTCAGTCAGGTATAGCGTCATCAGCGGCTCAAACTGCTGACCTGCTGGGATAGCGGCTAGAATGCGATCGCGATAGGCCGCCGCATCCGCCAATGAGCGTACGGGTGGCTGCAAATTTGGCATCACGATGGCTCGCCCAAACTGGCGCACCGTATACGGCAAAACAGCCTGCAAAGCCGCGCCATCACGCAGGTGCAGATGCCAATCGTCGGGCCGAGTCAAGGTGAGCTTTTGCATTGTCTTATCATAAACCTCCTTAGCCACTTCACTCCGCCATCGAACAGCGATTCAATCGCTAGACTGTCCACCGGATTCAGCTTGATATAGAACAAGCTCTTGATGGTGAAGCGTTGTCATAGCAACTTCCCACGGAAATGTAAAAGACTGAAAAGATTCTGGCGAGATTTTATCGACATCTAAATCAATCACCACCTGCCGCAAAATTGAAAAGAGCTGCTGTCGCAGTATCTGTAATTGAGAGAGCGTTTCGGCCTGCTCCAACTGTTCTATCAGTGCCAAAATCTCTAAGTTGTAATCATCTGCCCGGTTCTTTTGACGCCCAATTAGCCACTGACGAAACTGCCAGACGCTAGAAACCGTCAGAAAAGATAAAGACAGTAAGAAGCCCATAGCCTCGGCGTATCTCACCACAAAAGAAGGCGTGTCTTGTCTGTAGTAGGCACTAGCCCCAGGATGCAGCGGAAAGCCAAGATTTTGACTGCGCTCAGGCGACTGGATATTCGCGGCTCTAGGCGTGAGAGCAATCAGTTCATTCCGATGCTCGTACAGCACACTTGTGATTGCTTTAACAATGTCAGGATTGACCTTTTCATTCGCAACCAGCAGCGCGCTCACGGCAATGACAGGCAAGTCAGTAGGCGGAATCGGCTGGCTGCCGCTATAGCTGCCCTGGGGAATCACCGTCGATTCTAAGTAGGGTTGAGTAAGCTGTAGAGCCCCTAGCTGTGAGATTTCAACGAGCTCAAGCTGATCGTCTTGAAAGAGTTCGGTCACCGATGGATTGCCTAAGCCGATAATGCGAAATAGGGCGTCAACCTCGCCTGCGCGTAAGGCTGTGTGGGCAGCTCCTGCTGACATCGGCACAGCTTCAAGATCGCGATCGGATAGGGCGTAGTGACTGGCCAATGGCCAAAATAGCTGATAGGAACCGCTGCCCGCTGGCATCAGGGCAATCCGCTTTCCCTGAAGGTCTCGTAGGGTCTGGATGTTGGCCGTTTTGCGAGCAATCAGGTGAAACATCTCAGGATATAGCTGCGCTACCGCTCTGACGGCTGGCTGCACCGGGGTATCGCTTTGTACCAGGGCTAGATCGGCGGCGCTTTTTTGCACGCTGTCCATATTTTGAGCCGATCCAGCTGAGGCAACAACCTCTATTTGAATGCCGGGTGCGTGCTTTTGGGTGACCTGTGCGATCGCCCGGCCAAAAGCATAGTACTCACCCGTTTCACCACCAGTAGCAAAGGTGATGTGATGGACTTGGTTGCGCGTTCTTAGCCATAGCCCAGCGCAGACTAACGTCGCCGCGATGCTCACGCCAACCAATACGCCTCGCAATACCTGCCGTCCGTCAGTGGTGCCTAATACCTTACGCACTAAAACAGAATCCATAGCCGTCTATGAATGATCCCAATCGGGTTTGACCGTTTTACGACCCTTGAGGTAGCGATCGATTGCCATAGCCGCTATACAGCCATCTCCTGCCGCTACAACCGCCTGCTTAAAAGGAGTATTGCGAATATCGCCAACGGCCCATACGCCTTCTACGCTCGTTGACATCATATCGTCTACCTGAACGCCGCCATCGTCATTCAAGGCAACTTGATCGCCGACAAAATCGGTAATTGGCTTAGAGCCACTTTTGTAGACAAACACCCCCTCAACAGAGAGCGTTTTCACGTCGGTGGTTCCTTTCTCTTTGATCTGAACGCCATTAACGCCAGCATCATCGCCGTTGATCTCCATCAGCCTGGTGCGGTTCCAGTGCTGAACATTAGATCGTCCTAATAGAGACTGAGCATGGTGATTGCCTTCGCTAGGCTGTTTATTTGTAATCCAATGCACCGTCTTGGCAAACTTAGTCAAGACTTCTGCTTCTTCTACCGCTTCTGGATTATCGCCCACGACCAAGACCTCACTCCCTCTGTGGAAAGCGCCATCGCAGGTCGCGCAGTAGCTGACTCCACGGCCTAGAAGCTCGGCTTCTCCTTTGAAAGAGGGTTTGCGACCCATTGCCCCGGTCGCGAGCACCAGCGACTTGCCGACGAACGTCCCCTCTGGGGTGTATACCTTTTTTTCTTCGCCGCTGATGTCAATGCTAAAGACCTGAGCGCGCTGATAGGTAGTACCAAAGTCAACTGCCTGCTGCCGCATTACATCCAAGAGTTCACCGCCGCTCACCTCCCCAGCGACGCCTGGGTAATTGGCTATTTTGTGGGTAATCGCCAGAGCCCCTACATCTGCATTCTTGTCTAAAATCACTGTTTTCAAATCAGACCTCGATGTGTAGAGGGCACAAGTGCAGCCTGCGGGGCCGCCACCGATAATAATCACATCAAATTCGTAAGTATCCAAAATAGGTATCCTAAGCGTAAAAAAGAAGAGAAAAATTCACCTTTACTCAACATAAAAGAGTAAAGGTGAACCCGATAGCCGAGAGGAAAGATTGCCGCAGCTAACTCATCTGCTGTCTGTCTTCCTCATTTAATAATGATGTTAGCGGGAAACGGTCGGTAAAGCGAAGAAACCTATTCCTAACTAGACGGCTGTTCTACTGCGAAACTGGCCGCTGTCATGCCTATCGTTCATGCCTATCGTATAGATCAAAGGGAAAAATACTAGATTGTTGTCGCTAACAAAACTTCAAGACAAATCGGCTATCGAGACAAACGAGACTGCTACAGGCTATGTGAATCTCTTTAAAAATGTATTGGCGATCGCGTTGATAGCTAAGCGTATCTCTAGCAAGCTTGGCTCTAGCAAACGTAACTTTAGCGAGCAAGAGCTATCCCAACAAAAGTCGCTATTGACAATCAAGACTGTAGATCTTCGGCAGACGCAGTAGAGTAATTCTCGATAGATTGAAGTTAACTTTTGTAAACAAGAGAAGCATTTAGCAGCATCTATCCGCGCTGATTTTTTGAAAAACTGCCTTTCACTAATCGGCGGCTGATCGATGGCAGTTTGGCTCTTCACTGCATCTTCGATCAATCAACACCGCATCAGATCTTTTTATTGATAATAAAAACCAATAGCTAGGGCAAGGCGCAATCAGAAAAGCGGTGATCACCGTTCGGTCTACTTTGTATCTTGTGATTCCTATGAAGTTGTCAATGACTGATGAGCAATCATAGAAAATTTACTTGACATCTATTCTCATCTAAACCTAGGCTGAATTTACCTTAAAGCCTGATTAAGCCGCGATTAGAATCCTGTTATTCATTCATTAGCCCCATGACTCGTCACCTTCTATCAATAATTATTCTTGCTCCTAGCGCTTTTGTCTCTTGGCTGCTGCTTCCGCCTGCCATATCGAAATCTGCTCAGCCTTATCGTATTAACCTTGTCGATAAAGCCGCCGAGAAGCCATCTAATCGCCCAGGTTTGCAGTCTTTCTCAGAGCTTTCTAGAACGCAGATACCCGAGGACTTTACGGCGATTGATGAAGAAACGGCCATCAATGAAGCTGCGTTCCAAACAGAGATGGTGTTAGTGGAAATTTCTCAGGCAGAAGCTAACAATGACGACGCTGACAGTGAAGAGTTTGGCGAGGAAGCGTTCGACCAGGAGATTCCCTCAGCAGAGTCGGGAGGAGTGCTCCGTTTGAACGTAACGGGTACTCGTAACCCTAGACCAATTCAAATTACGCCAGCCAATGTGCTGGTGATTGATGAAGCAGAAATCGATCGGCGCTTGATTCGCGATCTCTCAGATCTGATTCGATATGAGCCCGGCATCTCGGTTCAAGAGAATCTTCAGTTCGGCTCGCAGGGGTTTAATATCAGGGGCATCGATGGCAACCGCGTCTTGATTCAGGTCGATGGGATTCGTTTACCACCTGCCTTTCAGTCGGGCAGTCAGTCGGTCGTAGGGCAGGGCTTTAACATCGGGCGAGATTATTTTGATCTAGAGATCTTAAGGACGGCTGAGATTATTAGAGGGCCAGCCTCGGCGCTGTATGGTAGCGATGCTTTAGGCGGCGCGGTGAGCTACTTTACCTTAGAGCCGAGCAGCTTATTAGACGCGGCAGGAACCAATTCATCTACAGCACTTTCGGCCAAGTTTGATAGTGAAAACAGCGGCTTTGTGAATACGGTGGTGCAGGCAAATCGCTTTGGTAATTTCGATGCGCTGCTGGCCTATACGCGCCGAGATAGCTCGGAGTCAGCGAACTTAGAAGACGACCAAGAGGCCGATCGCAACAACTTTTTGGGCCGTTTTGTCTATCGGTTTAGTGATGAGCAGAGCCTAGATTTTACCGCTGAGTACTTTGGCGATCGCACCGACACAATCACCTCAGAAGAAAACCTGCCGCTGATCTCAAGTACGACTACCGCCTTTACAGAACAGATCGATACAGAGCGATCGCGCTTTAGCCTAGCCTACAAATATGACGATGAATTTAGCGACAGCTTCTTGAACTTTGGTCAGGCGCGGATCTATTTTCAAGATTCGCAGACCACCGAAGAGAACGAGCGAACTCTTCTCCCTTTCGACTTTGTGACGATGCGGCCTTCGAGCCAGCCAGCGCTAAGAGTAAGTGAAAACCGCTTTACCGATCGAATCTTTGGCGGCGACGTGCAGCTACGCAGCGATTTTGAGATTGGGACCAGCGAGCATCAGCTAACCTATGGGCTAGATGTGTCGAATACGTTTAACAATCGGCCACGTGATCGCACCCAAATCGATCTAGTTACTGGCGATCGCACCCAGAGTGCAATTCCTGACAACTTTCCTACCAAAGATTTTCCTGATTCCAACACGCTGCGTATTGGCGCTTATCTGCAGAACGTCATTGAAATTCCCAGCGCTAGGCTTAGCGTCATCCCCGGCATCCGCTACGACTATTACGATCTAAGTGTGGATTCTGATGAAGACTTTGAGCGTAACGGCGCGGTAGCCGCTGAGTTTAGCGATGGTGCATTCTCTCCTAACCTGTCGCTGGTCTACCAGCCAACCGAGCAGATCAGTCTCTACGGACGCTATTCCCGTGGCTTTCGCGCTCCCCTTTTTAACGAAGTCAATAGCGGCTTTACCAATCAAATCTTTGGCTATCGCACGCTGCCCAATCCAGATCTTGATGCCGAAACTAGCAACAGCTTTGAGCTAGGTGTTAGAGGTGCTTATCCACAGTTTGACTTTGGGCTGACCGGATTCTATAACCGCTATGACGACTTTATCGACTTTCAGCTCGTGGATACCGAAGTGGTTAACGGTCGTGATTTTGATGTTTTCCAGAACGTCAACATCGATCAGGCAGAGACCTTCGGTATAGAGGCGAACGCTGAGTATCGATTTAGCCCCGATCCTCACGGCTTTAGTTTACTCAGCTCTGTGGCCTGGACGATCGGTAACGATATTACTGGTGGCGAGGCGCTCTCTTCGGTTGATCCGATTGAGGCGATCGCCGGATTGCGCTACCGAGCCCCCGAAAACAGGTGGGGCACAGAACTGATTACAACGCTAGTCGGTAGAGCCAGAGGTGAAGGGTTTGATCCAGAAGATGGACAAGACCCCTTTGTTCCCAACGGGTTTGCCCTGTTTGATCTAATTGGATACTACCGCCTCGATTCAGATGTTACGTTTAATCTAGGTCTGTTCAATCTGTTCAACAACGAATATGTGCAATATTCTGACGTGCGCTTCTTGGATGCGAATGAAGATCTATTCGATCAGCGGCGCAATCGGTTTGACCAGCCTGGATTTAACGTGAGCGCGGGCGTGAGCTGGACATTTTAGTGGCTACGGTAAAATTTACTGAGGCTAGAATATACCCGAAGGGATCGAACATGAAAATTGGCATCATTGGCAGCGGCAACATTGGTGGTTCGCTCGGTCGACTGTGGGCAAAGGCTGGACACGAGGTGTTCTTTTCATCGCGGCATCCCGAGAAGCTAGACAGCTTAGCTAGGCAAGCGGGAAACGGCGCGCAGGCGGGAACTACTGACGAGGCGATCGCGTTTGCAGATCTCATTTTTGAAGCTGTTCCTTTTTCTGCCACAATGACGCTGCCTGTGGATGCACTCGCTGGCAAGATACTCATCACCGCTTCTAACTATTACCCTAAGCGCGATGGCGATATCGAAATTAACGCCCCTAGTCAGAGCGAAGCGCTGGCCAAAAAACTGTCTAGCACAGCGGTGGTCAAAGCCTTTAATATGATGTTCGCTGAGGAAATGGAAGCGCGAGCCAATGGTGAAACCGAAGAAAAGCTAGCCATCTTCTACGCAGGGGATAATGCCGAGGCTAAGGCTGTCGTGGCCCAACTGATCGAAGAAGCCCAATTTTCTCCTGTCGATGCAGGATCGCTATCTAATGGGATCTACTTCCAAAACGAAGCGCCGCTATATGCTCAGCGCTGGTCGCAGGCAGAAGCACAGCAGGCGCTAGATAAAGTTGAAGCGTGAATGATGAAAAAATTTAGGTCGGCTTTCAACTGACGCCTGCTAACCAGTTGTCTGTTGACTGACTGCCTTTTAATCTTGCTTCGACGCTGTTCTACCACTGTTTCAAATATCAATATCTTTGTTGGGGCCAAACGGTACAATGCTCTAGCGAATTTAATTTGGATGCTCTTTTTGGCCCTGCTTATGCCTGTTGATATTGCTCTTTCTATTAACCGTACGCTTCAGGTGCCGCTATTGGTAGTGATTAATTCCATCTTGAGCAATACAACTCATCAAGTGGACGCGCCAATGCGGTTCAATATTGTGGTACCGGTAGGAGAGAGTGCTTTTTTTGAAGAAAAGCTAGAGCAGGCATTTGCCGCTAAGTATGAGGGCGATCGCGTTCAGTTTCGAGTCAGAGAATTTACACCGCCTGGCTACCTGAAGCAATATTTAGACAACAAATTTCAGGAAAAGAAACTAGAAAGAAGACTTTCTCGCTACATGCAATACGCGAGACTCTTCTTTAAGGAAATATTTCCAGATGTAGGCCGCATGATCTATTTCGATGCGGATATTATTGTCTTAGGGGATGTGCGATCGCTCTTCGCTAAAGGTGACATCCTTACCCCAAGGAGCTACCTTGCCGCCGTTCCCCAATTCTTTCCAGCAATCTTCTACTTCAGCAATCCGTTCAAAGTATTTTCTGATCTTCGTAAGTTTAAAAGCACGTTTAATAGTGGCGTATTGCTCACCGATTTATCCTTTTGGACAGCGCAAACTTACGACTTACTTCAGCACTATCTAGACCTAGATAAAAAGAATAGCTATCGCCTATATCACTTGGGTGATGAAACGATCTTCAATCTAATGTTTAAAGATACCTACCGTCCTTTGCCCCCCCAGTGGAACTGCTGCGGCTATGGTCAGTCTCATTGGGTCGCAAAACTTTTAGGGAAGCGTCCCAAGGATATGAAGGTGATTCACTGGAGCGGCGGACATCACAAGCCTTGGCAGAGTGAACGGGTGATCTATTCAGATCTTTGGCGCAGCTATCTGCCTACGCCTCAGATTTGAACAAATATCATACGGCTACAGCTACATAGGCGCAGGATAGGTGTCCTATGAAAAAAGAGTCTTAAAAAAGTAAGCCTTTATGTCTATATGAAGATAAAACGTCTGACTGTACATGTCACACTCTACACCCTCTGCTATAGAGTCATTACATAGGGAGGCTCTACTATATGGATGTAGCCCAACAGCATGAATGTCTGCTTAGATGGAAAAGCACCTGCATAATTTGCATCTTCTAAAGATTCCTATAGAAGACAAAGTTAAGAAGCTATTCAAAACTGCGCTAGGCTATGAGCTTTGTCAGGTTGACTGTCGAATACTCCAGAGTTTTGATATAGCTATCAATGTAAAGCGGAAACACTCAGCTACAGAGATCTTTTTGCTTCAGCAAAAGCAGCCAGAACTAGCATACGATATAGGACTCACCATCAATCAGAACCTAAAAGGAAAGCTCGCACTAGCGCTGATGCGAGAGTTTGACCTGACAGTCGTTGATATCTCCTTTTTGCAACCTGCAACCTCTAGAAACTTTGGATTTTTTATTACAATCGATCGGCAGCAGCCATTGCTGTCACACCGCGCTGGATCAAAACATCTTATCTGATTGGGCTAAGTGTCCTCATAGTTAAGTGTCCTTGAATAAGCCCTTGTAGATGACTACCCCATAGACGAGGGCTTATTCGAGGGAGCGGATAGCTTCGCGATCAGACCCGTGCAGCTCTGCTGGTAGCAGGTATCAGCAATCATAGTAATGACTTTCACGTTGAGGTGTCGCTCAATTAGCGCGGCTATATGTCGATACATCAATGCATCGACTGTAAAGCAAAGCTGCTGAGCTTCACGAGTCCCTTCTTCAAATAGGAACCTCTCGACTGGCGTAATGCTGCCTTCTATCCACACGACTAGTCGATTGGAAAGCAGATCGCAATTTACCTGCTGAGGCGGCTTACCTAAGCGCTCCTTGTAGAGTTGTTCTATAGCCGCCGCGATAATTGGCAGCAGCTCATCGGCAATAGAAAGAGCCTGCTCATCAGGCGCTGATGAGCTACCGATGCTGGCGGGTAATAGCTGGCATAATGTTTCCTCTAAGAGCTGTCTTTCTAGTGACTGGCCCACGTCGTTGTTAGCAGAAACAGGATCTTGGTTGGCAGAAACAGGATCTTGGTTGGCAGAAACAGGATCTTGCATAGAGAATCGAAAGAGTGAGAGGACTGAACAAGCAAGCTTTTTTTCAGCTCTCGTTCGTCAGTGCAGTTCATAAACCGTATTGACAAAACAGCATCAGAGGCAAAAAACCTTTGCTTTAAGCGATGTAAATAAATATTAAGGGAAAATGTAATAAATTAATACATGTGCATAGCCGAATAAATTGGGCGGCGTTCACTACCTATAGCGTCCTTCGACGCATCCGGCCCCAGCTATATCCAACCAGCCATACCCCTCCACCACAGAATCACACCCGTGGTAGCAGAAAAATTCTGCTACCAATAAAGTTTTGTAACACAATAGAGGGGTACGACTAGCTTCTTCTGACTCATATGACGGCTATCCAAAATAAAACTTCGACTCAAGCAAAGAGTCCAGCTCGGCTGGCTGCAGGTGGGCCAGACCCCGATCGATTTGATTGGGCTGAAGCCTGGTATCCCGTTCACTATGTAAAAGATCTAAATAAGACTAAGCCGACTCGCTTTACCCTGCTCGGACAAGATGTAGTGATCTGGTGGGAGCCATCATCACAAGCCTGGCGGGTTTTGGCTGACCAATGTCCGCATCGGCTAGCACCCCTATCAGAAGGGCGCATCAATGAGGCAGGGCTATTGGAATGCCCTTATCATGGCTGGGCCTTTGCCGGTAGCGGTGCGTGCGAACAGATTCCGCAGCAGTCCCAAGACGGGGAAGCGCATCTGTCTAACCGGGCCTGCATTGATTCTTTGCCTACAAAGATCTGCCAGGATCTTCTCTTTGTCTATCCTGGCAAGCCAGAAAACGCGGCGCTTGTAGACATCCCTACGATTGAAGCGTTAGAGGCCGAGCCAGAAGGCTGGGTCATGCTTAACACCTTTCGCGACTTGCCCTACGACGCACTGACTCTATTAGAAAATGTATTAGATGCTAGTCACATTCCCTATACCCATCACAAGACGGTCAGCAAACGGGAAAACGCTGCGCCGATGCAGATGGATTTAGTCGCGTCGGGCAAGCAAGGCTTTCAGGGAATCTGGCCGGAAGGCCCACGCAAGGGTGAACTAGGGACTCAACACACTACCTTTGTGGCACCGGCATTGATGTATCATGACCTGACCTCAAAGCAGTTTGGCAGAACGTTGACGGTCGTGTACGCGACGCCCATTCGCAAAGGTGAGTGCCGGGTGTTTGCCAGGTTCCCTTTTAAGTTTGCTTCGAAGCTGCCGGGCTTTTTCATTGGGCTAACTCCTCGCTGGTACAGCCATGTCAATAACAACCGCGTGTTAGAAGATGATCAAATCTTTTTGCATATTCAAGAGAGGCTGCTAGAGAAGAGAGGCGATCGCCCCTACGCCCAAACCTGCTATCTACCGACCCAGGCAGACCGCTATGTGGTGGCCTTTCGCAAGTGGGTCAGTGAGTTTGCTGCCGATCCGTTTCCTGGTCAGCCGCTACCGCCCGAATGGTCTACCGAAGCTTTGATGGATCGCTATCACTCTCATACTAAACACTGTAGTAGCTGCCTCTCGGCGCTTCGACGCATTCAGCAGATTCGCCAAGCTGCGCTCATTATCAGTGCAATTATTTGGTCTCTTCTTCCTTTGACAGCGCTGATTTTCGGGACGCTTTCTTTATCTACAACTGCTTTGCTAGCCGCTACACCGCTGGCGGCAGGAGCACTGTGGCTGTGGTTAGGAAACCTAGAGAAAAAGTTCTATCAGGGCGACGCGACGCCGCCCCGGAATTTGCCTAGCTGAGGTTGACCCCGCCATCGGTGGCATTTGGCGGCGGCATTGCGAGTATCTGTCACGCAGACGCTTTCTACTTCAAGTATCTGACCAAACGCCGTATTCGTTACCGCTAGGACCAGTAAAGTGAAAACGACGTCCGCCTGGAAAGGAGAAGATAGGTCGGACAATCGTACCGCCTGCTTGCTCTATCTTAGACTGGGTGCTTTCCAATGCTTCGCTGTAGAGAACAACTAGCACGCTACCGTCTTCTGTAGAAACCTTTTTGTCAGACTTAAAAAATCCGCCGTTGATGCCTGCCCCTATGAAAACGGTATAGTCAGAGCCATAATCCTCGAACTTCCAATCAAAAATCTGAGTAAAAAAGGCTTTAGTCTTTTCTATATCTGTGGTTGGAAGTTCGAGGTAGGTGATCTTGTGTTGGTTGCTCATATTTTTCCTATGTATGAGACGTTGTTAAGTCGATGGGGTATCAAGACAGGCTGACGATTTTTTTGAAGAAATCTAGCTTCTTGGCGTAAGGCGGATAGCGCCAGTCGAGGTCTAGCCAGAAAGGTTTCTTTAAGATGCTCTTCATATGTGAGAACGTATCGAAGCTGGTTTTGCCGTGGTATGCGCCAATGCCGCTATCGCCGACGCCACCGAAGGGCATCCCCCAAATGGCAACGTGTAAGAAAACATCGTTGATGCAGACGCCGCCAGATGAGGTAGAAGAGAGAACTTTTTCTTGCAAAGATTGACTGCGAGAAAATAGATAGAGGGCGAGCGGTTTGGGCCTAGCGTTGATCTGCGCGATCGCATCATCAATATCCTGATATTCCAACACTGGCAAAATCGGCCCAAAGATCTCATCTTGCATCACAGGCGCATCCCAGCTCACGCTATCTAGCACGGTAGGGGCAATGAACTTATCGCCTCTGTCCGTTTGGCCGCCCGTGATCACTTCTTCACCTTCAATCAGGCTCGCTACTCGGTCAAACTGGCGATCGCTCACCAGCCGCGAAAAGTCTGAACTCTGCGCTGGATTATCGCCGTAGGCGTCTTGAATCACCTGCTGTAGAGCCTTCACAAAGTCCGACTTAATATCTTGGTGAACTAACAAATAGTCTGGAGCCACGCAGGTTTGCCCGGCATTTAGATATTTGCCCCAAACCACTCGCTTAGCAGCAACTTCTACGTTAATATCGCTGTCGATGATGCACGGACTTTTGCCACCTAGCTCTAAGGTGACGGGCGTTAGCTGCTTGGCTGCTGCTTCCATGACGATCTGGCCAACGCGAGTGCCCCCTGTGAAGAAAATATGGTCAAATTTTTCGGCCAGCAGTGCCTGAGCAGTTTCAACGCCGCCTTCTCTAACGGCGACATAGCTAGGATCAAAGGTGGATTCGATCAGCTCAGCCACAACCTTTGAGGTGGCTGGGGCGATTTCGGAGGGCTTGATAATGGCGCAGTTGCCAGCGGCGATCGCACCGATTAAGGGCGAAATCACTAGCTGAAATGGATAGTTCCAGGGGCCAATGATCAACACGCAGCCCAACGGCTCTGGCTGCACCCAGGCCGAACCCGGCATTTGAGAAAGCGGGATGCCAACTTTTTGCGGCTTCACCCAAGACTTCAGCTTCTTGAGCACATAGCTCAGCTCAGCGGTCACCCCAATCTCAAAGTAGCCTTCAAACTCTGGGCGACCCAAATCATCTTGCGCCGCCTGAATAATTGCATCTTGCCGCTCGGTAATGGCGCTTTTAAGCTTATTTAGCTGCTCTAGCCGAAAGTCTAGTGGCTTTGTTTTTCCGGTGGCAAAAAAAGCACGCTGACTTTGAATCAGATCTTGAAGCGATCGCTCCGAATCTTGAGCAGAATTAGGCGGAGCAGAAAGAGCTGTCATAGGAAGAGAAGATAGCAATTCCCCTCACTCTAAATGAAACATACCTGCGAATTCAACCGTCAACCCTGTAGTAGTTTGGCCGTCCTGAACCCGGTGCTCGTAATCCGTTGCCGTGCCCGGTGTTTGTCAGGTGTTCGTTGCTGGGTCCTTACAGACCGGAGGAACCAAATCCACCCTCATTTCTAGCCGAGTCTGACAGGCTGCTTACTTCTTCTAACTCTGCTCGAATCACGGGCACAATCACCATCTGAGCAATTCTCATCCCAGCTTCTATCTCAAAAAGTCGTTTGCCGTGGTTGATTAAGATGACTCGAATCTCACCGCGATAACCGGCGTCGACGGTGCCGGGCGTATTCAGGACGGTAATGCCGTGATTGAGGGCGAGGCCGCTACGAGGGCGAACTTGGGCTTCGGTATGGGGAGGCAGTTCGATGGCGATGCCAGTCGGAATAAGAGCGGTTTCGCCCGGATGGATAGTTTGGGGCGCGATCGCACACAGATCCATACCCGCATCACCCTCATGCTCATAGCGAGGCAGCTTCGCATTTTCGGCCAGTCGCAGGATTTTCAGTTTCATCATGTGTAGTTTAGAGGGTCAAGATACGCTCGTAGCCACTCCAATCATCGGTGTAAAACAACTTTCGCCAATTTTCACCCATTTTCTTAGGCGGCACTACCCACCAGGCTTTACTCTTCAAAGGAAATCCTTGAGCAGTCCCCTATGAGCTGGTATCCATCGTAAATCTCTTCTCCACTTCTCATCACCACAACTGTCCCCCTTTCGTTGTTTGCGTTTAGAATCCCACGATAGCCATCATCGGTTTCAAACTCATTCCAATCGCCGACGGGCACAGAGGTAGTCTCGCTAATCTGCCGGAGTTCAACCAACGTCGTGCCGTGGCCGCGACCATCCGGCGTAGCGATATCAACAGAATTTTCCTCCGGCCTCCAGACTGACCAATTAATGAACTTACCGTCTCTATTCGCAATCTCTAGTCCATTCGACCAGGTGATAAACGTCAAGCCACAGGCATGATTTTCTTCGGTCTTAATCGCAGCACCGAGCATGTTCGTAAGATTATCAGCTACCTGCTCAGCAGGCTCGCCAAAGGCTGATTCTGTTATCAGCTGGCTAGAAGAATCGATAGTTTTGATGCCTGTAGATGAAACTTCCACAGCAGCTTTGTTGCGGTTGAAAGCGATTCCACAAGAAGCTGTAGAGAGCATTAGGAGCGCACATATTGGAAGCAGAACATAGCTACGATGTGATTTTTTCAAAGATAGCATTACAAACAAGAAGTAGATAAAGATCAATGTGAAGCAAGGTGGCAACGCTGATGCCGCTAATGTTTGTGCGCTGTGGTTCAGTACAGCGCAGCGTAACCTTCAATGAAGGCGGCTCCTTACTCATCCTATTGTTTTGGAACTGTGTACTATTTGCCTACTCACTTGGCTCAATTTTATAAGTGACTGTCTCAAGAACAACTTCTATATTGTCTTTCCTTTAGCCTTATCTGCTTGGGTTTGGTGTGACACTGTCACCTATTCCACGTTTTACTGAAGCACAGCGTTTTACTGAGGCACAGCCTACTCGACTGTCTTTCTGGCGGAGTATCAGACTGACGGAGTTTCAGAATTCTCAAGATAGCAGACTCAGCGCCGCCTGCCAGCCAAAGAAGCTCGCCATGCCAAGCACAATCGTCAGTAACAGGTTTTTGGTAATTAAGCTGATCAGGATAGCGGTGATCGCGCCCACTAGCCTTGCGTTTCCATAGCCGATGGCCAAACTGCCTTCACTGATCAGCACTTCGGGTATCACGATTGCTGTGAGTACGACTGGCGGCACATAGCGCAGCGCTTTGAGTAAAGTAGGAGAAAGAACAATACGATGGCTTGCGCCAAACATGCTGTAGCGAATGACAAAAGTTGCGATCGCCATGCCGCTAATAATCAAAAATTCATTCATGATAATTCTCCTAGTTTTTGATGCTAGCAGTCGGTTCTATGGCTTTCTCGCTGAGAACGCCTGCGATAATGCCTGCGATCGCCGCCGCCATCAGACCTAGCTTGTGCGGCATTCCATATCCTAGAACCGCTATCACGCCCGCGACTATCACTGCGATTCCCATCGGCTTATTCTTCACATATGGCACAACCATGCCGATAAACGTCACCGACATGGCAAAATCCAATCCCCACTCAGCGGCATTAGGAACTAGCTGACCAGTTGTAATTCCTAGCAACGTGCATAGCTGCCAGTTTAGGTACATTGTTAGCGCCGCGCCGATGTAGTACCAATGCTTGAAAGCAGATTGCTCGTTCGATTCGTACCGACGAATACCCACTGCGAACGACTCATCCGTCAGCCAAAAAGCCATCAGCATCTTCCACATTTGCGGCAGCTTTTTTGCATACGGCAGCAGACTCACCGCATATAGCAAATGCCGCAGGTTCACCACAAACGTAGTCAGCACGATTAGTAGCCAGTTCGTTTTAGCTGCAATCAGCCCTGCCGCAATGAACTGCGATGAACCTGCAAAGACAAAGATCGACATCGCTAGCGTGCCGCTCGGTGAAAGTCCAGCCGTGGTTGCGAGCGTGCCGAAGATAATACCAAACGGAACAGCGCCTACCACTAGCGGAATAATGTCTCTCGCACCTGCCCAAAATTCGGTGCTAGGCGATGGATCTATCAGTGGCTTGCCTTTAGAGAGAAACTTTGACATCAGCTAGTAATACTTCCAGAACCTGGTTGTCTAGATTGAGATCACTAGCCTATTAGAAGAAGTCGCACTCAGTCTTGTACGTTTTTGCAGCCGCGTACATACTGCCCAGGCGTAACGCCCACAATCTTCTTGAAGTGCCGATGTAGATGGCTTTGATCGACGAATCCTGTCTCTACGGCGGCGGCGGCAATCGACCAGCCAGCAGCTAGCAGCCGCTTCGCTCGGTAGACCCGAACCTGAGTGAGATAGGCGTGGGGCGGTAAGCCGATCTCTGCTTTAAACGCCCTAAGCAGACGCAGCGGCTTTAGCCCAACCTGAGCTGACAGCTCGCTCAAAGCAATATTTTGGGCGTAATAGGCGCGTAGATAGTCACGGATCTTTTGGACTGCCTGATGTTCTTTGCCAATGATTTTCGCGGCAGGGCGATCGCTCGCATAGCCTCGGACTAACTGCGACAGTCCCCACAAGAAGCGAGATTCTCTTTCCAGCGCGGAAGGAGACTTTTCAAGGACGCGGTGCAAGGCAACCATTTGACGATTGAGCAATGCATTGTGGATGACAGGAGAGGGAAAATAAGGCACCGAGCTTATGCGCCTTTCTGTTAGTTCTGACGTGGCCTGCTGCAGCCAGTCAATAGCAGGCAGCAGCGTTCGATAGGTCCACCCCGTTTCCAGGACGGCTTGCCCAGTGTGCATTTCTCCTGGATGCGTCACCACGATACTGCCTGCTGGCGCGGTATGCACCGCACCTTGATACTCAAACTTCATCGCGCCTGATTCAACAATCGCAATCCCAAACCCTTCGTGGGCATGGCGAGAGAAAGAGTAGTCAACATAGGTAGCACGCAGCATCTCCAAGTCGCGCAGCACCGGATCTCGCCAGAATTTCACCTGTTCTTGTGGCTTCTGCTGTAACTTTTTCGGCTTTTTGGTGCGGCGCATGTCTGGTTTGATTAACGAGTTGATTAACTAGCGAGAGAAAAACTTGTAGGCACCGAATCCAACGGCGATCATTGTGGCCGAGAATAGCGTCGTTAATGTCCCTAGCGCATACAAAGCTGGAGAGGTGACGTTGGTTGTCATTCCAAAGATTTCTAGGGGCAAGGTGTTGTATTGCCCAGATACTAGAGACGTACGGACAAATTCGTCATAGGAGAGCGTGAACCCTAGCAGCGCAATGCCAATTAGGCTAGGAAAGATCAGTGGCAGAACTACCTCTCGAAACGTTTGCACATCACCTGCGCCTAGGTCTTTAGCAGCTTCTTCGTAGTAGGGATTAAAGCGGTTGAACACGCCTAGCATAATCAAAAATGCAAACGGCACCGTCCAGGTTAGATGTGCGCCCAAGCCGGATGTAAACCAGTTAGTCTGAATGCTTAAAACCTGAAAGGTGATACCGATGCCAAGAGAAATCAATACGCCCGGCACTACTAGGCTAGAGATAGTCAGATAAAAAAGTGCTAAGGAGCCTTTGAACCGGGCGCGAAATGCCATACTCGCCATCACACTGACAACGATTGCGATCGCCACCACCAGCAGCCCCAGCCAAAACGACCGCTGAAATGACTCGACAAAGCTGCCTACTCGCTGTTCTTGAAACACCTGACCTAGCCAGTAAACGCCAAAGCTACGCACCGGAAAAGTCAGCGCGCCGTCTGGGCCTTGCAGCGACAGCGTAAAGATTGTCAGCATCGGGCCATAGAGAAAAAGCACAAAGAGCGCAAAGAAGACGGTCAGGATTTTTTTGGTCATGATGGTGAAAGGAAACTCAGGGGCGATGACGACACGCTTTGACTACAGCACTTTGACGACAGCGCTTGGACTACAATTCTTTGCGAATATCAACCACTCGTAAAATGCCGGTGACTAGTACTAGCGTGATCAGCAGTAGAATGACTGCATTTGCTGCGGCTAGCGGATATTGCAAGCTACCAATTTGAGTGCTGATCAGCTTGCCAACAGAAGCAGACTGGCCACCGCCCATCAGCCGCACTGTGACGTACTCGCCCATCGTCAGCGTGACCACGAAAATAGAGCCAATCGCGATGCCTGGCGCAGTGAGTGGCAAGATAATTTCTTTGAGAACGTCGAAGCCAGATGCGCCCATGTCTCTGGCGGCGGTAATCAGCGTTCGATCGATCCGCATCATACTGTTGAACACAGGCGCAATCATAAAAAAGTTGTACAAATGAACCATGCCTAGAACAATGGCAAAGTCAGAATAGAGAAACCACTCTACGGGCGTTTGAACAGTGTTTAGATTTAGCAGTAGCTGGTTGACCAATCCTTCTCGGCCCAGTAGCGGAATCCACGAAATCATGCGGATGATGTTCGAGGTCCAAAAGGGAATCGTGCAGATTAAAAACAGCAGCACCCGTACGCTTTCGCGCTCTATGCAAAAGGTAAGGTAGTAGGCGATCGGAAGTGCGATCGCCAAACAAGCTTCCCACACTAACACCACATACTTGAAAGTATTGATGTAGGTAGCAAGAGAAACCTGCGAAGTGAAAATACTAATGTAGTTGTCGAATGAGAAGGCAGGCGTCATCGAATAGCCGTTAAATTGCCAGAAGCTGACAACCCCAATCATAACGATCGGGAACACCAAAAACATCAAGAGAATCAACGCTTGCGGTGTCGCTAAAAGATAAGGTTGAAATGTTTTCCAAGTTCTATACATAGTCTTTTTAGACCTTGTTGTCATTAGACGCTGCTGTCTTCTCTGTCCTTATCTTTGGTCGCCCTATCCTTAGGCGGCAATAAACTCATTCCACTTTTGCACCAGATAGACCTGTTCATCCATCGTTGAGTTCCAAACAACAACACTGCCCATTCGCTCTTCAAACGAGCCGCCATCTCTAACAGCGCCCGCTTTCTCTAGGGTTGTCCCAAACGGATCGACCATATCCACGGCGGCGGCCTGTCCTTCATACCAAAAGTCCCACTCTTCTGGCGACATAAACTTCCTCGCATTTTCAGGCACGGCGCTGTAATAGCCCTGGCGACCTAAGAACGCACCTACCCAACCATCGAGCAGCCAGTCCATGTAGGCATAGGCGGCATCTAGCTTAATTCCCTCCATAGCTGCCGACATGCCGATACCGCCACCCCAGGCCCGATAGCCTTCTTCTAGGGGCGCATAGACACATTCCAAGCCTCTCGCCTTCACCGCTGTCACCGCTGGAGACCACATTGACTGCAAGACCACTTCGCCTGAAGCCATCAGGTTAACCGACTCATCAAACGTTTTCCAGAATGCTCTAAACTGTCCATTTCTCTTTTGTTCGATCAAAATATTCGTAACCTGATCGATCTCTGCTTTGGTCATGTTGCCTTTGTCGCCAAAGGTCATCAGACCCGCCGCCTCTACGACCAGCGCCGCATCCATAATGCCGATCGAAGGGATATCTAGAATTGAAGTTTTTCCTCGAAATGCTGGGTCAAACAAATCGGCCCAGCTAGTGATCTCTTTATCGACTAAATCAGGCCGATAGCCCAAAGTGTCAGCGTTGTATTGAAAAGGGATCAGCGTGGCCCAGTTGGTAGGCGTATCTGAGAATTCTCGTGAGTCTTTATCCTTGAGGTACATCACTTTGATAGGTGCGGTTCCCTGGGCATTTTCGACCGGCAGGCCGTTAAATTCACCAACAGTAAAGATCGAGACAATTTTGTCGAAGTTTTTGACTCTGCTGATATCAATGGGCTGTAGATTTCCCGATGGAACGACTAGCGGCAAGCTAAAGTACTCACCATCAAACATGTCATATTGGCCAGGCTGCGTAATTGCAATCTGATTATTTTCGTCAGTGCTCAGCGCTCTAAGTTCGATATTGAATCCTAGATCTTCCTGAGCTTTATCTCGAATATCGTTGATTTGGGCAACGCCTGTTCCAATGAAGCGAAGCGTGACATCTTTGATATTGTTGGCATTTACTTCTGGGCCAGTTGCGGGGTTATTAGGCGTACCTAGAGGAGCATCGGCTTGACCACAGCGAGCAGTTGCTAGCGCTGCGCCAGTTGCTAATCCAGTTTGAAGTAAGCGTCTACGAGTGAATTGGGGCATTTTCTTAGTGAGATAAAATCACGATAGGACAATCACGATGCCAGATCTGTTGGAATGATTCGCTGTTGTCTGGCATATGGCTCTGCGAGATAGAAGAGTTAACGGATGCAGATTCTTGAAACTAATAAGTGAATCTAGCAGAGATAGCTTATTAAACAACAGTGCGTGAAAAATAAATACTAACAACGTCCGTTTCCTTACAAATTTTAGTGCCGGCACAGGCTAAATCAGTAAGGTAGGAAAACACAGTCGCTTGCAGCCCAGCGCACGGAAACAGCCTGGCCGACAGTAAGATTGGCATTTGCCCAGTCGGTCGTTCGAGCCTTGTAGAGTAAGGCTTGCCCGGTCGCTGCTAAAACTAGAGAAACGCGAGTCACGTAGCCAGTCATTTCTACGTCTGTCACTCGCGCTGTAACCGCATTAATTCGAGTCGCGCTTAGGGATGAGGTCGCTCCATTAGTAGAAAAGGCATTGTTGGAAAAGCCATCTGGCGACGGCGATAGTTCGATTAGATCGGGTCTGATAGAGCAGGCAGCCTCAGATCCTCTAGGGGTAGGAATTCCCTGACAAAAGATTGGCCCAACGCCTTCAACGTCTAATTCGATCAGCTCGCGATCGGTTTTATTAGAAGATGTGCCAACAACTTTGCCAGTGAATATATTATTGTCTCCAATAAACTTGGCAACGAACTGAGAGGCGGGTGCGTTGAAGAGTGCGGTTGGCGTAGCGACTTGGTCAATATGTCCATGATTCATAACGACGACCTGATCAGAAAGCGAAAATGCTTCTTCTACATGGTGAGTGACCTGAATGAAGGTAAGTTTGAACTGTTGCTGAATATTGCGTAGTTCGCCGCGCATTCTAACCCGCAAATTTTCGTCGAGGGCGCTAAGCGGTTCATCTAGCATCAGCACCTGAGGCCGGGTCACCAAGGCTCTAGCGAGGGCAATCCTTTGCTGCTGACCGCCGCTGAGCATATCGGGGCGGCGTTTGGCAGTGTGGCTAAGCCCAACGAGCTCTAGGATCTCGCCGACTCTTTGCTGGCGATCGCGCGCCGAGACCCTTTGCATCTTTAACCCAAACTCCACGTTTTGCCAGATAGTTTTATGAGGAAAAAGTGCGTAGTTTTGAAACATCATCGCCGTGTTGCGCTTGGCAGGCGGTAGATGGGTCACTTGCCGCTCACCGATGTAGACTTCACCTTTTGTAACGGTTTCATGCCCAGCAATCATTCTTAGCGCCGTGGTCTTACCGCAGCCGCTCGGTCCTAGCAGGCAACAGTAAGCACCGGCTGGGATATCGAGGGTGATGTCTTGAATAGCGGTAAAAGAACCGTATTTTTTAGTCACTGAGCGCAGGGAGACGCCAGCCGCTTCTGCTTTACGGTCAGCGACTGAGTGCTCAGTCGCTACAGAAACTGGTGACTTAGTCGTTGATAGAGCCATATGCATTCACGATAGGGAAAGGCTTAGAAACAGCGATATTGCCGATCGAGACCGAGCTAGGGTTGACGTAGTACGTTTGACTTCTTTTGAACCGCAATACCTGATCATAAGCTTTGGGCAGAAGCAAGGACTGTATCCGGTTTATCCAAATATCGAGCGAATTTCCCTTTGCTCTGGGCCGATCGCGGGCTGCTCTGCTCACAGGCGCAGACTATAGAAAGCGAGAAAGCGAATGAATGGCGACTTCTGCTGGCCAAAGTATCGCCTTACCAAAGTATCGCCTTAGGTATGGCCCTAAGTATCACTAAGTATCATTTGCCCTACACAAGAACTAATTTCTGCTAAAAGTTGGCTAGTTAGGTTTAACCCTACAGTCAACTAAATCACGCTATCTTCTTCTATGTCGAAAATTCCTTCTAAGTTTGTTTTTATCTGTGGCTCAGCGCTAACCGGCCAGCCCGACCATCAAAATCTGCAGTCGGCTACGCTGATTCGAGCAGCCAAAACGGCACCCCGCTATCGGCTGCATTCAGTCAAAGACGGCTGGCATCCAGGTATTTATGAAACTGCTGAAAACGGTGTCTCTATTCCAGGGGAACTGTACGAGCTGACTTTAGAACAGTACGAATATCTGGTCTCGACAGAACCGCCAGATATGTATCCAGAAGAGATTACTTTGGAAAATGGAGAGCAGGCGATCGCGATGCTCTATCCCAAAGCGCTGATAGAAGAGAACAACTATCCCGATATTTCACATCTTGGTGGATGGGCTGCTTACAAAGAACAGCATCCAAGCTAACCAAAGCAAACTAGAAAAAAAGTCAAGCTGACTAAAGAAGTCAAGCAAGCACTAAGAAGAAGCTAAAAAGGAGCTGATCAAATGAGCAAGTCGCTGATCAAGGGTGGCCGAGTCGTCACCGCCGTCGATGACTACATAGCAGACGTGCTGATTCAAGACGGAAAAGTTGAGGCGATCGCCCGCTCCTTAGCGGTAGAAGAGGCCCAAATTCACGATGCCACCGGCCTACTGGTGCTGCCCGGTGGCGTGGATGTGCATGTTCATATGGAAACGCCGATGGGCGACGGCGTCTATACCTGCGATACGTTTGAAAGTGGGACTAAATCTGCTGCTTTTGGCGGCACGACCACGATCATCGACTTTGCTCAGCAGTTTAAAGGGGAAAGCCCTAAGCTAGCGCTCGATCGCAGACTGGCAGATGCCGCGCCGCAATGCTGTGTGGACTATGGCTTTCATGTCATTTTGACCGATGCGAATGCCGATGCGATCGCAGAGCTCCCAGATCTGGTCAACCACGAAGGCGTCTCTAGCTTCAAGCTATACATGGCCTACCCAGGCGTGCTGATGGTAGATGACGCGGCCATCTACAAAATCATGCGAAAAGTTGGCAGTCACGGTGGCATGGTCAATGTCCACGCTGAGAACGGCATGGTGATTCAAGCCCTAATAGAAGAAGCGCTGGCGGCGGGCAACACTTCTCCTAAGTTTCACCAGCTGACTCGGCCCAGGCTGATGGAAGGAGAAGCCACCCACCGAGCAATCCGAATTGCAGAGCTCGCAGAAGTGCCGGTGTATATTGTTCATCTCTCGGCCAAAGAAGCCTTGGATGCCGTTGTAGAAGCGCGCGATCGCGGCATCCACGCCTTCGCCGAAACCTGCCCACACTATCTTTTCCTCGACAATTCTCAATATGACCATCCAGGGTTTGAGAGTGCTAAATATGTCATGACTCCCCCCCTACGCGACCATCACTGCCAGCACGAACTTTGGCGCGGCCTTAGATTTGACGATTTGCAAATTGTTGCGACCGATCACTGCCCCTTTTGCTTCAACGAAAATCCAATGGGGCTGCTCAAGTCCAAACGCTACGGTCAAGATAACTTCAACAAAATTCCCAACGGTGCTCCTGGCGTAGAACTTCGGCTAGAACTGCTATACGATGGCGGCGTGCAGACAGGCAAAATCAACCTCAACAGATTCGTACAGCTAACCGCCACCGCACCAGCCAAAATGTTCGGCTTATTCCCCCAAAAAGGAACCATCGCCGTCGGCAGCGACGCCGATATTATCTTGTTCGACCCCACCAAAGAACATACGCTAAGTGCTAATACTCACCATTCAAACGTAGATTACTCTCTTTTCGAGGGCCGGAGCATACAGGGCAAAGTCGAAAAAGTCTTTTTACGCGGGAAGTTAATTGTAGAGGGTGAGCAGTGGCTAGGCAGCGCTGGCATGGGACAGTATATCAATCGAACTGCATCAGGTCACATACTGTAGGTCCAAAGTCTACAAAACTAAGGCAGTAACAAGCAGGATAAAGCGATAAGAATAAGATGAAAGTCGCTAGAAAGAAGTACGCTTAACAGCACTTAACGTCTCAGCATCCAAAACTTAGGTAGCTGCGTAATCACTATGTCGTAGGAGTATGTCGAAGGAGTGCTTTATCCAAAGTCGTAGCTTTGCTATCTCCATCAAAAGAAGTAGAGAAAAAATGGTTATAAAAGTAGCTCATAGCCAGTCAAACAAAAATATTCTGTTGCTCTGTTGTTCATCTGTCTGTTTTTAAGAACAGTCACTTTTTGCACAGGGTTTCAGCCTTAAGGTAAGCTTGCTAGAACCAATCATAGAAACAGCGTGCCATTCCATCGGCTTTCATATTATTTTTAGTATAAAATGCATCTTGATAGAAATGCAGGGCTGCACCGATACGGTCTTCCCTCACAAGCTTTTCTCGCATAGTCACTTTTGGGCAGTCACTCTTAAACAGCACCGCTTGGGCAGTAACTATAGCTCTCTTACTTGGCCAAAACAAAATAGCACCGGCAAAGTTTGGTGCAGGAATGGGGTATGCGGCTAGCAACGTACGTAGACACACCTCTCTCTACGGGTATTTGCACATTTTTGTATCTGAAGTCAGTCTGAGCTTTGGCGCAACTTGTTGTGCTTTTCACAGAATAAGACAACAACGCTTTAGCGCAACTTGTCGTGTTCTTCACAGAAGAGATAGTTGAATTTAGAGTAAGTAAAATTGCGGAGGCTATGCGTAGCAAAACCCCGCAGGCGATTCTATAATTTTGTTCTAGACGGAGTATCTCTGGCAAGTTTTCAAAGTCAGTTATACCAAGGTCTCGAAGGAAATTTCCAAGGACTAAATCGCGTGAGGAAAAATCATGCGTCTACTAGTTCATGAAAGTAGTCCACGAACGACAGTCATTTATGTTATTGAGTCAAAGCTTTAGCATTATTTGTCTTGTTCTTCATAGTTTTCCTCAAAGCTGATTTTTTAGGACGTCTCTACCCTCATCACCGAATTTTTAAAGTAATTAACATGGACAGGAGTTCCTGAATGGCCGATTTTAACTTGGATGGATTTGTCAACGAAGGCGTGATTACTGACGGACTCGATGCGCCAATTGCCCTCAGCTTTCTGCCTGACAATCGGATGCTGCTGCTAGAGAAGGACGGGCGAATCTTCATCGCCGACCCTAACTCGGGGCAGAAGTCTCTCTATCTAGATATCTCCAATATTGTTAACTCCGGGCAAGAACGTGGGCTGCTAGAGATAGCTATTCCCCCTGATTTTGACCCCGACCCAGCCAGCGGTAACAACGAAATCTATCTTTTCTATACGCGCTCAGGCAACACTAATCGCGCTGTAATCGCTAGCTATAAGCACCAAGAAGGCTCAGGTGGACTTTCTAGTAGAGCCAGGCGTAACAGCGAGACGATCCTTTGGACCGACACAGATGGCTATGACTCTTGCTGTCACTACGGCGGCGGCTTAGACTTTGGCCCAGACGGAAAGCTTTGGTTAACTAGCTCCGATAAGTTCAACACGTCTAACGGCGGTGAAAGCGGCGCAGATGACGATGTGCCGCTCAACCTAGAAAGCACCAGCGGCAAGATCATCCGCATCAACCGTGATGGCACGATTCCAGATGGTACAGACGGCTGGCCAGCTAATCCCTATGTCGATGGTGTCATCGATGGCCCCTATCCGACTTTGGCAGACGATGGGCAGCCGTACCAGCCTGATCCATCCATCTGGGCTTACGGTCTGCGTAATCCGTTCCGGTTTGCTTTTGATAACGAATACGGCAAAGGCTATATTGGCGAAGTGGGCGGTAATCGTAGACGCTCAACCGACGATATTCATGTGGTTTCACTCGATCAAGGTGGCGCTTTCTACGGCTGGAACTTCTATGAAGGCGTTGATAGCACCCTTCTCTACAACCCGAACAAGTCACCGTTTAACCCAGTTGAGTTTCCGCAGCCTGATACTGATCTAGCTGATCCTAGTAACGGCGACTACTTCTCGGCACCTATTTACGACGAGCCTCACTCTTCTTTGACAGGTGGCTTTGTCTACCGGGGCGATATGTTCCCAGAAGAGTTTGACGGCGTTTATTTCTTCGGTAATTACAAAGATAACTACATCAAGTTTCTTGACTTGAATGATACAGGCGATCAGGTTGAAGGTGACTACGAACTCGTTCCTGAGGGCGATGACATCACTCAAGTAGTCTTCTTAGAAGAGGGCATTGACGGAGCCCTATACTACATCAAGTACGTTCCTCAGGGCATACCTGGCTTAGAAGGCAATAGTACGGTGCAGCGCATCACCTTTGGTGAAAATATGGCACCTTTTTTAATGTCTCCTAGCGTGACCGATAGCCAGGGTGATCCTAACGACCAGGCCGGTACGCAGGTACCCTTAGATGTTCTCTACAGCGTTACTGTTGGTGACAATGATACTCCGCTTACCGGATTGAACTATAGCCTCAATTTTGGCGATGGTAGGATAGCCACTGGCGCGCCTGATCCAACTACAGGTGAGATCACGGTTTCTCATACGTACACGTCTGAAGGTATCTACGATGTCACGCTCCGTGTCGATGATGGATCTAATACAACGCTGAGCCAACCTGTCACTATCACTGCCGGTAGTGTCAATAGTGCGCCTGAGTTTCAGTCAGTTGGCTCAGATTTTGGGTTTATTGAGGCCGGCGACCAGGTCACCTTCACGGCGACTGTTGCTGACGTCAATGACCCAGTTGGCGCACTCACCTACACAGTTGACTTCGGCGATGGTTCACCAGTTGTCACTGGCAACCCCGATGCTAATGGCAATATTGAAATTTCCCATACCTACTCAGATGACGGGATATACAACGCTCTCTTTACTATCTCAGACGGCAAGGCCGATCCAGTATTTTCTGATTCGGTTCCTATTCGAGTGGGTATCGATAATCAGCTACCGGTTACCAGAGGTTTAGTATTTCAGGTAGAAGCCTTTACTAAAGTTGGTTTAGACGGCTCGACCGTCACGGGATGGATTGACCAATCTGGCATTGGCAACATCCTATCGGCAGCGGGTGACCCGCAGTTCGTTGAAAACGCTACCCCATCTGGCCAGCCTGCAATTGCCTTGGATGGTGATGGTGATGTTCTCTTCCGAGAGGGTTCGGTGAACGGACTTCCAAGCGGAAACGGCCCCCGGACGATGTTCTTTGTTGTGGACTACGAAGATGTTACCAACAACGAGTACGCTGGCCTCGTCTACGGTAAGGCAGATAAGAACCAGGCTTTTGGTCTGACTTTAGATGGCAACGAAGACGACTTCGCCCTTCAAGGCTGGGGCAACAACAACGATCGGCGCACTGATATTGACGCTGTGATCGATCCTGATAGCGGTCAGCAGCGCGGCTTTATCTCGCATGCCGTCGTGTTTGATGGCACTACATACAGACACTACGTAGACGGTGTGGAGATTGACTCTGGAAATAAGACTTACGACACGGTATTAGAAAAGCTGCTGATAGGTCAGAACCTAGACGGTGGTGAGACGCCGATGAGTGTTGCGGCTGCGTATATCTATAATCGCGCTTTGAACGCAAACGAGTTTGGTGCGGTCGAAAGCTACATTCAGCAGAACTATCTAACCCCGCCGTCTAGTAACAATCTACCGGTGGCAGTCAACGATCCAGAGGGTGGGAATACAGCTCTATTCACGACCGACGAGAACACAGCTTTCACTACCGGTAATGTACTCGATAACGACAGCGATATTGACGGAGATTCGCTGAGTGTCAGCGATATCCATACAACTGTCACAGTAGGACTAGTCACCAACAACGGAGACGGTACCTTTACCTACGACCCGAATGGGCAGTTTGATACTCTCGAAGAAGGAGAAACAGCTACCGATAGTTTCTCCTATAACATCTCAGACGGTAATGGGGGTGAGGCGACTGCAGCGGTTACGATCACTATCAACGGCGCGGGTGAGGTAAGTGTGAACCAGCCACCAGTCGCAGCCGACGATCCAGATGGAAATACTATTTCTTCGTTCACAACCGATGAGAACACAGCCTTTACTACCGGCAACGTACTCACGAATGACACTGACGCTGACCAAGATCCGCTCAGCGTTAGTAATATCGATACCAGCTCTACTACGGGCCTAGTCACCGATAACGAGGATGGTACCTTTGACTATGACCCGAACGGTCAGTTCGAAGGACTTGCCGAAGGCGAAACAGCTACCGATAGTTTTTCCTACACCGTCTCCGATGGCAACGGCGGCAGCGATACTGCCTCTGTCACCGTCACTATTGAGGGCGTAGATGCAGTAGTCTCTCAGTCTAACGATCCGGTATTTAGAATAGAAGCTTCTACTGGAATCAGCGTGAACGGTACGACAGTAACCGGATGGGCCGACCAGTCTGATTTTGGTAACAACTTGCTGGTAGCAGGCAATCCGCAGCTAGTCGAAAATGCGACGCCATCTGGTCAGTCTGCCGTTGTATTAGATGGCAGTGGTGACTATCTCTTCCGTGACGCGGCGCTACAAGGGTTTGCTAGCGGGAACGATCCTCGCACAATGTTCTTTGTCGTTGATTATGAGGACGTCACTAATGATGAATACGCTGGTCTAGCGTACGGTAAAGCCGCTAAGAACCAAGCTTTTGGTTTGACATTAAATGGAAATGACGACGACTTTACCGTTCAAGGCTGGGGAAGAAGAAACGATGAGCGTACTAGCATCGATGGTGTGATCGATCCTAATACGGGTCAGCAGCGTGGCTTTGTCTCTCATGCTGTGGTATTTGATGGTACAACCTTCAAGCACTACGTAAACGGCGTAGAGATTGATTCTGGCAACAAAACTTACAACACAGTGCTTGAAAAGCTGCTGATTGGCCAAAACCTCGATGGTGGAGTGACGCCAATGAGTGTCGCTGCTGCATTTATCTATAATCGCGCTTTAGATACAAACGAGTTTGATACAGTCGAAAGCTACATTCAGCAGACCTATCTAACCCCTTCGTCTAGCAACAATTCACCTACTGCGGCAGACGATCCAGGCACAGGCGCTGCCGCTGCGTTTACGACCAATGAGGACACGGCCTTCACTACCGGCAATGTACTCGATAACGATAGCGACGCTGACCAAGACCCACTTAGTGTCACTAGTTTCGATACGACTTCTTCTCTAGGTTTAGTCACTAACAACAACGATGGCACCTTTACCTACGATCCAAATGGTCAGTTTGAGTCGCTGGCCGAAGGTGAAACCGCTACTGATAGCTTCTCTTACACCGTCTCGGATGGCAACGGCGGCAGCGATACTGCAACGGTGACAGTAACTATTGACGGTGCGGATGAGGTGAGCGAGAATCAGTCACCGGTCGCAGCTGATGACCCAGGGACAGGCGCTGTCGCTGCGTTCACGACTAGTGAAGACATAGCCTTTACTACCGGCAACGTCCTCGACAACGATAGTGACGCTGACCAAGATCCGCTCAGCGTCAGCAATATCGATACGACTATCACCATAGGACTAGTTACCAACAACAACGACGGCACTTTTACTTATAATCCAGACGGTCAGTTTGAGTCGCTGGCCGAAGGTGAAACCGCTACTGATAGCTTCTCTTACACCGTCTCGGATGGCAACGGTGGTAGCGATACTGCAACGGTGACGGTGACTATTGACGGTGCAGACGAGTTGAATCAGTCCGCTGGTCGTGTTACCGATCAGCTTCTGGCGCTCTATACCTTTGACGAGGGCAGCGGTCATACCGTTGGGGATACATCAGGGGAAGGTAATGCTCTCGATTTGAGTATTGACGATCTAACAGGTGTGACTTGGGGTGACGGTTCGTTGACTCTAAATGATGCTACTTTGATTTCTTCAGATGAATCTGCTACCAAGCTAATTGACGGTTTGGATGACGGTAATATCACCATCGAGACTTGGATAACACCCGAGAATATCAGTCAGAGCGGCCCAGCTAGAATTGCCACCCTCTCAAAAAATACGCGCCGCCGCAATTTCACGCTAGGACAGGCTGGCAACAAGTTCGACGTCCGGCTGCGAACAACTGCCACTTCTAAAAACGGCAGACGCTCTGTGGCTTCTCCAGGTGGATCAGTCAGTACTGACCTGACGCATGTGGTTTATACCCGCACAGCAGCAGGAGATGCCTCCATTTTTGTCGACGGCGACTTGGTTCGTACTGACACAGTAGGAGGCAACTTTTCTAACTGGGGGTCAGCGCATCAGTTTGCCCTGGGCAATGAGCTGGGTTCTGCTGAGCGGCCTTGGCTAGGCACTTTGGATCTGGTGGCTATTTACAATCAGTCATTTGATGCTAATGAGGTGTCCCAGAACTTCCTAGCAGGTCCTAATCCGACTGCTGGCGGTCTTGGCTAATCCAATTTGACGTCATCACCACAGCATTACGCTGTATTGTGAGGACTGTATTCTATGAGTCGCTGTCTAGTAGGCAGCGACTTGCTGTTGTTTGGATCGCCCCTCTGTGAAAAGCCTCGTGAAAAACCCTGTGAAAACTTATTTACTGTCGTACGCTTTTCCTCGGAAGTTGAAAAGAGTAGGCCAGCTCGCGCTAGGTGCTGTAGTCAGTTCTACATTAGCGTTGGGTATGGGAACTGATGGTATTGAGAACGGGTTGTTATTTGGTGGGCGGGCGATCGCGTCTCAACCCACAGATGCACTTCCAAGTGCTCTCCCAACCAACAGGCCACAAACAGGAGCTTCTCAGCCAGACACTTCTTCAGTAGGCATCTCCCCAACAGCCGAAAAAACTATCGCCGACATCCAGGTTCGCGTCCTCGACGAATTTGGCAGGCTGCGTCTAATTGCCAATCCACACGGCTTTCTCCAGGCGCTCAACCTACAGCCCGGAGATCCTTACGATCCGCATGCTGTTAAAGTGAGCCTTGCAAAAGTTGAAGATTTCGCTGAGCAAATCACCTTCACAGATGAACCGACCGCCGACCCTCAGCAGATTGCGTTAGTCATCACCGCGCAAGAACCGAACAAACTCTTCTATGGCTTTGGCAGATTCTCAGAACCCACCGCGCTGAGAGGGCCACTACGGCCTGATGTTACCGACACCGTTTCTAATCGCGCTGTCGGATTTTCTATTAGTGCCTTTGGCGGACTTGCCAATATCGGTGATAGCGGCCAATCCTTAGCGGTTGGTGTTGTCGGCGGTATCAATGCCCTGGGCGTTGAGCTTGACTATTCCTACCAGCTAGATGACAGTTCAGGGCTGGCGATCAACTTCGCCAATCAGCGCGGTGTAGAAACTGAATTCGACGAAGGCGAAATCGATATTGATACACCTAGCGGCGGTGATCCTTGGGTGCATCGTATTGGCGGCGGCGCAGAGTATTTCCGCGAGTTTAATTCGGCGCTATCGGGCGCAGTAGGGCTCTCCTATCAGCGTGTGACCGTTAGAGATGCCGCTTTTTCAGACGATACTTTTGCCTTTGATGAAGTCGGCAACTCGCTCACTGTTAGCGAGGGTGGCGCGGACGATCTACTCACTATCAACCTAGTTGGCGAGCTAGACTATCGAGACAATCCGATCAATCCTGCTAGCGGATCGAGACTGTTGATTGGTGTTGATCAGTCTATTCCAGTGGGCAATGCCAGTATCTTCTTTAATCGCATCAGTGCTAGCTATACCTACTTCATGCCGCTGAATTTGTTTGGATTTGCCCAGGGCGATCGCACTCTGGTACTCAACGCTCAAGGCGGCACTATCATCGGCGACGCCCCACCGTATGAGGCCTTTAGCCTCGGTGGCCCTAATTCTGTTCGTGGCTATGAACGAGGCGAGGTGGGCAGCGGGCGCAGCTTTGTTCAAGCTACCGCTGAATATCGCTTTCCTCTCGCTAATTTCAACACCTTCAACAGAGAAATTAATCTAGGCGGTACGCTCTTCACAGACTTTGGCAGTGATTTAGGGTCGGGCGATACTGTGATCGGCATTCCGGGTGAAGCAAGAGATAAGCCCGGTAGCGGTTTCGGCGGCGGCATCGGTCTACGAGCTGTCACCGATTTTGCCACAGGTAGAGTAGAGCTAGGTGCCAATGACCAAGGGGATATCAATGTGTTGTTTAGCGTGGGCGATCGCTTCTAAACACAAACAAAAATCACGCTATTTGCTGTAGCTTCTCGATCAAATCACCTCTGCGAAAAGTCGCTGATAGCTGCTGAAAAGAAATAGTCTGTTTCCCGTACAAACTTTTCAGTGCCTGGCGAACATCTTCAACAGCGTCAGTTAGATAGTTCTCTCCATGACGTTCTATAAGCTGCGACGCTTGGTCGAAATTAGTATGATCCAGCTCGTCTTCTGAGCGAATATCGATATCTTTTAATAGTTTTTGCCCCATTTGCATTGCAATAAAATAGGAGGCATATCGAATAAACTCTAGATCAGTAGACTCTGGTCGCTTCCGTCGATTTTCGGCAAGCCTAAACAACTGAACAGAGATAATTACCTGCGCTCCATTTAATCGATTAGTGAAAATAAAGTCATACAGCTTGCCAAAATGCTCCCTAGCAAAAAATTTGGCTTGGTGAGGCTTTTTACGCCATACGGACAGAACCGCTGCAGCGGCCACTCCCGAAGTTATGTCCGTTGAACGGGTGCTTGATTCTGAGCGTTTTCGACGATACTGATAGCCTAGCTGTTGAATATCTATTTCTAATTTTTGCTGACGATCATCATTGGCACGTAGGTCGCGCAGATCTACCGGATTTTGACTATTTGTAGCATAGGTGATCTTTTGTATCAGCTCATTATTGTCACGCGGCAGCTGATATAGACGAAGTAAAACGTAAGCCGAATTATCCTGATTGGTTTCAATGTTTTCTTGTAACGTTCTGAAGATAGTTAAGCAGGTTTGACTCCCGTTGATAATTTGTAAATTGTCAACGCGGACTCGATAATCACCATTTTGTAGCGCATTATAAACAAAAGTATCACAGGTTAGCGTCAGACCGTTGTTGTAAAAGTAAAAGTTGGCTTTCTCATCACTCAAAAGCGTATCGCGTATCGCTTCATTGACTCGATTCCCCTGCAAACCCAGATAGCGGCGAATGTTGCGTTCTAATAGTCGCTCTCCATGTCGCTCGATGAGGGCAGCCACTTCGAGCACAGAAATTTTACCAACTAACACTCTGCTGTAGTTCATATCCTCTACAACAGCAGCACCAACAAGCTGTAAAGTATCTTTAACTGGTTTTGAAGCTTGTAAAACGCTCACCAAGCGTTCGTGATTCACATGCTCCCAGGATACCTGTTCACCAAAACCAGCGCGTTTGATTTCTTCTTGTGCAGAGTCATTCCACGTCAAGCCGTTATTGCAAGCGATCGCTCTTACCTGAGGAATATAGCCATCACGAATCAAACTGCGAGCTTCTTCTACTTTAGTTAGCAATCGTCGATTAGTGTATTCCAACTGAGCGGATGGGTCAAACAAATAGTTAATAGCATTGATCAATGCCTTAATGCCATTTTCAGGAAAGTTAGAATCACCTTCTAAATTCTTTTTATACTTTGCCTGAAATAAACTAACTGTGAACTCGCCGTCATATTCTTCGGAGATGTGAATAGCATCTACACCAAAGTCACCTCCACCTTCTGTTAAACAATCAAATGCTTCGGCATGCTCTAAATCTAGGATCGTTTGAACGCACAGATACACAAAAGCTACAGATTTGACCTTGACTGATTCAACAATTTTCAGCTCAGTCTGAATCTGAGTTTGAATATTCGCAACTAGCGAAGTCAATCTTTGGTCGATAATAGAAGCATTAATATTCATAATCTGTCTTAGGTAGCTCTAAGCAATCAGTTCAGCTAGCTCCATCCATCTTTCGGTTGCGGTATCAATTTCGTTAGAAATTTTGGCTATCTGCTCGGACAGCTCCTGCAGTTCCTCATAGTCACTAGGTGGCGTCGGATACAGCAGATCCTCTAATTCTGCTTTTTTAGCTTCCAACTGGGGGATCTTTGTTTCTAGCGAGGCATACTCTCGCTTCTCTTTGTTTGAAGCTTTTTTGCTAGCAGAGCTGTGAGAAGGTTTAACGCTTTTCTGTTTCTCTGTATCCGTTACTTTTTGGGTCTGAGCTGACTTCTGTTCTATTTTTTGAGCAGCGTCTTCTTTTTTCTTGGTTTCTAGATAAACGCTGTAGCTGCCCGGATAGCGCCGAATGTTTCCACCGGGCTCTAGTGCAAAGATGTTTTGCACAGTGCGATCTAGAAAATAGCGATCGTGAGAGACGGTAATGACGCAACCAGTGAAGCTCTCTAAATAGTCTTCTAGAACGGTCAGGGTCTGCACGTCTAGATCGTTGGTGGGCTCGTCTAGAATCAAAACGTTAGGGGCGCTGAGCAAGACGCGCAGAAGGAACAAGCGACGCTTTTCTCCACCGGAGAGCTTATGGATGGGTGTGTATTGCTGGTTGCTAGTAAACAAAAAGCGCTCCAGCATCTGAGAGACGCTAATTTGGCTGCCGTCGGCGGTGGTGACAAACGAGCCTTCTTCTTTGAGATAGTCCATCACCCGCTGCTGGTCGTTGAGCGCTTCGAGCAGCTCTTCGGAGTGCTGATTAAAATAGCCAATATGGATGGTCTGGCCAATGTCAACGCTGCCGCTGTCGGGTTCGAGCTTGCCCGTGATGATGTTCATCAAGGTGGATTTGCCAGCACCGTTGCCGCCGATGATGCCAATGCGATCGCTCGCGGTAAATTCATAAGTAAAGTCTTTGATTAGAGCGCGATTGCCAAACGACTTACTCACCTCTTCTAGCTCAATTACTTTTTTCCCGATTCGCCGCCCTGCCGTGTCGATCTCAACTTTTCCTTGAGTCTCCTTAAAGATCTTCTCCTTCATTTCGTCAATCCGCCCAATTCGCGCGTTCTGCTTGGTACTACGCGCCTTTGGCCCTTGCCGTAGCCAGGCTAGTTCTCGTCGCAGCATGCCTTTGAACTTTTGCTGAGAGCTGGCTGCTGACGCTTCCTGGTCGGCTTTTTTCTCTAGGTAGTAGGCGTAATTACCTGCGTACGTGTACAGATCGGCGCGGTCAATTTCAATGATGCGGTTGGTGACCTTGTCTAGAAAATAGCGATCGTGCGTAATCAGCACTAGCGCCCCGCGAAACTGGCCCAGATAGTCTTGCAGCCACTCCACTGACTCAGCATCTAAATGGTTGGTCGGCTCATCCATCAGCAGCAGATCTGGATCGCTCATCAGCGCGGTTGCCAGGGCCACGCGCTTGCGATAGCCACCCGAAAGATCGCCGATTCTCGCGTCAAAATCTTCGATGCCTAGCTTGCTCAAGATAATCTTGGCATTAGTCTCTAGCTCCCAAGCGCCAGAAGTCTCCATCTTTTCGCCGACGGTTGCCAACTGGTTCATTAGCTGATCGAGCTCTTTGCCGGTCGCTTGAGACATCTGGTGCGACAGCGTTTCATACTTTCGCACTAGCTGCATCTGCTCACCGCAGTCAGCAAATACCTGGTCTAGAACCGTCAGATCTTCGTCGATATCTGGCTGTTGTGGTAGATACACCAGCCTCGCGCCAGACTTTGTCAATCGCTGACCGCTGTCGATCGGTTCGATGCCGCCCATCATCTTTAGCAATGTCGATTTGCCAGAACCGTTGACACCAATAACGCCGACTTTATCGTCGGGTTCGATGCTAAACGATCCCTCACGCAGCACTTCTTTGATACCGAAGTCTTTGCTGACAGATTGAAAGGTAATCAGACTCATAGAAGCTTGGTTGAAGTATTGGCTGAAGAAGGTTAGCTAAGTAGACAGATTAGGGGATTCTTTTATCCTATGGCAAAACTGTAAAAGCAACCAAAGGCATACGGTGTACGAAAAATGTACGAAAAATGCCGTATAACTTCGCTATCTCCCTCCCTCAGTGAGGTGATAAATGTTAAGGTTTCTGAAGCATTTTTGATTCAAAGGAGCGATCGCTTAACGAAACGAGGTGCTTTTTCGATCTTTATTTTCGACCTTCAAAGGAGTGTTGACTTTTGACCGCCACAACAGAAAGGTTTGCGACTGTGCGTCCCGAGACCCCAGAAGCATCCCTGCAGCTCAAAGAGATTATCCGTAGCCTTCCTCGGGTCTACTTTGAGAAAGATTCGAGCAAAGCTTGGAAGCACGTTCTTATCAGCGTATCAGCCGTCGTGTTGGGCTACTGCGCCATCGTTTTTCTCCCTTCATTTTTGCTTCCTTTTAGCTGGTTTTTTACCGGTACGGCGCTGACCGGTTTTTTTGTGATTGGCCACGACGCGGGCCATCGTTCTTTTGCCAAGAAGCGCTGGGTCAATGATTTAGTCGGTCATTTGGCTTTCTTGCCGCTGATCTATCCGTTTCACTGCTGGCGTTTGCTGCACGATCATCACCATCTGCACACCAACAAGATGGAAGAAGACAATGCCTGGACGCCGCTACGCATCGAAGATTACCTCAGCTATTCTCCAGTCATGCGGTTTCTTCAGCGCAGCATCCGCAGCTACTTTTGGTGGATGGGCTCGATTGGCCACTGGGCGATGTATCACTTTGACTTACGGAATTTTAGAGAACGCGATCGCGCCAAAGCGCTTTTCTCAATTGTCGTAGTCGCTATCTTCGCCGCTGTTGCCTTCCCGATTCTGATTGCTACAACTGGCCTTTGGGGCTTCGTCAAGTTCTGGCTGGTGCCCTGGATGGTTTACCACTTTTGGATGAGCACGTTTACCATCGTGCATCACACCATTCCCGAAATTCAGTTTCTGCCAGAAGCCGAGTGGAATGCGGGAGCAGCGCAGCTAGCCGGTACGGTTCACTGCACTTATCCTCGCTGGGTGGAATTCCTCTGCCACGACATCAACGTCCACGTTCCCCATCACGTTTCGACCGGCATCCCCTCATACAACCTCCGCGCCGCCCATGCCAATCTCAAAGAGAACTGGGGCGAGCACATTGTTGAGCGCAAGTTTACCTGGAAGCTGATGATGGACATCGTTAGCCAGTGTCACCTGTACCATCCAGAGAAGGCGTATCAGTCTTTCCGTGAGGCAGGGTTTTAGGCTTCGACTCCGCTCGGCCTACAGGCTAGGGGGCACAAGTGCTAGATACTTGCAGAACTTGTGCCCCGAGAGTTGAGCGGAGTCGAAATCCGACCTAAACAGATGCCTTATCTTTGCGGCGCTTCTTTTTGAAAGGAGGGCCGCTTCTAGTATTACGGCGGCGCTTGGGCTTACCTTCGCGCCAGTTGCCATCGTCGCGGGTTTTGCCTAGGCTGGTGATGTTCATTGGATTGCCTAAGACTTCTACGCGCCTGAGCAGGTCGAAGGTCTCTTTGGGGATGCCGATAGGGAGATCGACGGTGCTGTAGTCGTTGTAGACACTGATGCGACCGATATATTTGTTGGCAAGGCCAGTTTCGTTGGCGATCGCACCGACAATATGACCCGGCTTCACGCTGTGTTCTTTACCCACCTCGATACGAAAGCGCTCCATGCCTACGCTTTGCGTAGCCGCACCAGAACCGGCATCGCGGCGCTTTGGTCCACCCTTTCCTAACGCCTTTTCTTCTAGCAGCAATGGCTCATCGCCTTGTAATAGCTTCGCCAGCGCGCCCGCAATCTCAATCGCTGGCACATCATGTTCTTGCTCATACTGCTCCAAAATTTTAGTGAAGAAAGCCGAATCCTCTTGAGCCAGCGTGTCGGTAATCTTTTGCTTGAAGCGTTCAATTCGCTGATCGTTGACGACTTCGGTAGAAGGCATCTCCATCCGCTCGATTCTTTGCTTCGTCGAGCGCTCAATTGAATTTAGCAGGCGCTTCTCACGCGGAGTGACAAATAGGATGGCTTCACCTTCTCGACCCGCTCGGCCCGTGCGCCCAATCCGATGAACGTAGGCTTCAGGGTCGTAGGGCATATCGTAGTTAATCACATGGCTGATGCGCTCTACGTCTAATCCCCTAGCGGCGACATCAGTGGCGACCAGAATATCGAGCTTGCCTTGCTTTAGCCGCTCTACGGTGCGCTCGCGCTGGTTTTGAGGGACATCTCCACTCAAAGGGGCAGTGTTGTAGCCTCTAGCTTCTAGCTTTTCGGACAGCTCGACGGTGGCGACTTTGGTGCGGACAAAAACGATCATGCCGTCAAAATCTTCGACCTCTAGAATGCGGGTAAGGGCATCGAGCTTGTGGTAGCCGCTGACAGGCCAGAAGCGCTGACGAATAGTATCAGCTGTCTTGGATTGGTTTTTGACCGCGAGCTCTTGGGGCGAGTTGAGATACTTTTGGGCGATCTTGCGAATGGCGTTGGGCATAGTAGCCGAAAACAGCGCCACCTGGCGGGATTTAGGCGTTTGAGCAATCACCCACTCCACATCGTCAATAAAGCCCATCCGCAGCATTTCATCGGCTTCATCCAGCACCAAGAACTTGAGATTGTCTAGCTTTAGCGTGCCACGTTTAATGTGATCGATTACCCGGCCAGGTGTTCCGACGACCACATGCGCCGCTCTTCTGAGCTGCCTGAGCTGAACCTGATAGCTTTGCCCACCGTAGATCGGCAGCACATGAAAGCCTTTGATATGCGAGGCATAGCCCTGAAACGCTTCAGCGACTTGCAGGGCGAGTTCTCTGGTGGGGGCTAGCACCAAAGCCTGGGGATCGGTATTAGAGACGTCGATTTGGGAGAGGATTGGGAGGGCAAAGGCGGCGGTTTTACCGGTGCCGGTTTGCGCTTGGCCGATGATATCTTGGCCGTCCAAGATCGGTGGGATGGTAAGCGCCTGAATCGGTGTCGGTGACTCGTAGCCGGCATCGTCTAAGGATTGGAGGACAGCAGGAATCAGTGAGAGATCTTTGAAAGATGTTTCGGTAGCGGGCATGTGAAAAACAACCTAGATTCTAGGTACGTAAGGTGATAAAAAATGTCAGATTGAGTCGAGAGTGCCGTCAAAAGCAGATTCTGCTTGAAGCTAGGCCACCAAAGATTAGTGCCAGAGATTATCTGATGCCGAAACGCCCAGAATCTTAGAGAGCACACCAAGAAAAGCGAAACAAGGCAAGCGAATGGAGTGCTAAGTGCAGACCATCCGTGATTGAGCGCAACTTAGTCGCTGTTTGCTTCAATAGCTGTTTGCCTCAGCATCTGTGTCTAGACGACTAGGCACTAACTAAACGAACTGAAGGAAAATGGGTCAGGTTATGGACTCGGTAGGGTGACACAGGCATGTAATACAAGGGCGATAAAGCAGCCTTGAATTGCCTGTCCCGTTTGAAGTGTGAAGGGTAGAAACCTACTCACCGAGAGGATGTTGCAATGTGGGGCCTATCCCAAAACGGCAAAGCCTAGAAGGTCTGATAGAGACTCTCGCAGCATATGACCGTATAATCGCTCTTGTTTCATCGCTTTTCAGCGATGGCTCTTTTTACTGCGGCTCTTGATTGAGCGCTTCAACGTTTTATCTTAGAATTCCGTCTTGGACAAAACAGCGAAATTGCCAGAAGAAGCTAGTATATCGTCTTTGGTTTGATTAGAGCAACCATAATTTTGATACCAGTACATTACCTAAATCGATTGCTCAAAACTGGGCCTGATGTAATCAGAAATTGCTGTGTTCAACTTCTATCCCCAAAACTTTTTCAAAAGTTAGCATATCCAAGAACGCAGTTAAAATGAATAACAACATCACTGTCTTCCTAAACCTGCCGTTGCTGAACACTCTCCTCAACAGTGAGCTTTTTACTTTGCGCTGTTGTTTCATCTGGCACTGTTGTTTCATCTGGCACTGTTGTTTCACTATGCACCAGGCGTAACTATGGGCATCTCGACTTATTATGAAGTAGTTCCTGACTCTATCCTTTCGCAGTTGTCACAGGACGAAGAACTCAGGGCAGTGTTTAGTCGCCTGTGGGGATACGGCTCAGGAATGTACTGGTGGTTCAAACAAATCGATGATGGTGAGATTGAAGAAATCACAGAGGGCCAGTCTCCAGTTGCTATTCAAAGATTAAGAGAACGCTTACTAAATGTACAAAGATTTCCCACAGGCTATCTTGAAAAGACGCATGAGATCCACGAAGCTTTGTTATTAACAGCGTTTAATTCACGCCATGAAGCACAGGCAAATGAGCTGGCAAGAATAGCCATTTCGGGAGCAGAAAGATGGGTTCACGAAACAGAACCCTGCTACGAATCAGACCTTTACATCGTCTCGCATCAGATTTCGCAACAGCTAGCAGAATTGATGAAGCATATCGAGATCGAGCGTCTGGTTGCAAGCTTCGATCTTGGATCTAGGAGACCAATAGAAGCGTGGAGGGAAAGCCTAACATCTGAGCTACAAGGTCTCATTGATTGCTACAGAGCAGCTGCGGAATTTGGCCATTCAGTATTGGTTGGTATCAGCTAGTAAGTTTGATGCCTGAGCATGGCGTGAGGAGAGGCGCATTTTGTGTGGGACACTTTCAAGCTTCAATCAGCGCACTACGAGAGTCTCGTTTGTACTAACGGCCCCAGCTCCAGTTTCTGTTGCACCACCTAATACATAGATCCGGTTACCAATTACTCCTGCCGCGATTCCATGACGTGGCGTTGGCATGTCTGGAGCCGCAGTCCACTGGTCTGACGCCGGATCGTAAACCCAGGATTCAGCAATTACCGTTTTCTCTGGAACCCATTGTTCACCGCCGAAGGCGTAGAGCTTCCCGTCTAGAACTGCTGCGGTTATTCCCCCTGCGGCTTGGGGGAGTGGGGCAAGGGTTTCCCAGCTTTCTGCTGCCGGATCGTAAACCTCAAGGCTCGCTACATTGACGTTTGCATACTCACCATTCTCTTGTTCTGTAAATTGTCGCCCGCCAACGACGTACATTTTCCCGTTAATAACTGCCGCTGCGTGGCTATTTCGAGCAGTCGGCATATCAGGCGCAGATAACCACTCTTCTGCAATAGGATCGAAAACTACCATGCTAGCCGTATCAAAATGGCTGTTGAAATCTGCCGACTCAGGCGTTCCTTTAAAGCGCCCGCCCGCCACATAAATCTTCCCATCTATAACCGCAGCCGTATGTTCACCGCGCGGTTCTGGTAGAGGCGTACTTTCAGTCCATTCCTCAGTATTAAAGTCGTAAACAAATACGTCGCTCTGGGCTTCCCAGCCAGGAAAGCCTCCCGCAAATCCACCGATTCCATACAGTTTGTCTTCAATAATAGAGACAACAACGTGATGGCGCGTTTCCGGCAAGGGGCTTAGCTCAGTCCATACATCCCTAGATGCGTCATATTCGAGAAAATCGTCTCCAACGTTTTGTGCGCCTGCAAACAAGCCACCGAGGGTGTATATTCTGTCGTCTCTGACATCAGCATAAATTTCTTGTCTTTCTACGGGAAGGGGCGATGCGTCTGTCCACTGAAGATTTGTTTTGGCAGCGACTGCCACCGTTGCCAAAAGCCCGGTTAGTGAGGCAATAGCTATTTTTGTGATTTTGTTACTCATGACTTTGTGCTGTGTAAAAAACTAGGGAAACTCTTGTACGAAAATTTGGGCTCAATTGTTTTGATGTTGACCTAACGTTAATTCCACGTCTTTTTCTCGATTGTAATCTTTCACTTTCTGATTCCTTTTAGACTGAAAATCTCGTGTTAACCCCATCAGTGCAGGAATGACTGTCGGCGTTAAGAAAGTAGATAAAGCCAAACCACTCGTTAGTGCGATACCTAAGCCCTGATAAAGCTCAGCGCCTTTCCCTGGAAGGACTGCTAGCGGTAGCATGCCGAGAACGCTCGTCCCGGCGGACATGAAGATGGGTCGTAAGCGATCGCGCACCGCACAATACAAAGAGGCATCGTATTCCATCCCTTCTTCTTGAAGCTGAAGGGCCCGGTCAATCAGCAGAATTGCGTTGTTTACCACTACCCCAGTGAGAATGACAAACCCTAACCCTGTAATCATGTCTAACGGAACGACGACTCCGGGAATAGTGTTTGCGATCGCCAGACAAAGCAACGCACCCGTCAGACCCATCGGAACAGTTGCCATAATCAACAGCGGGTAGACAAAAGAGCGATACAGCGCAACCAGTAGTAAGTAAGTGATTAAGAGAGAAAGTAAGAAGATAGAGCCTAACTGAAAGAGCGTTTCACTCAAAACGTCTGCCGACCCTGCTAGCTCAACTCTGACACCTGAAGGGAGTGCTGTACGCAGCGGCTCAAGGATGTCTTGTTCTACTTGGTCAACTAATGCACCTAGTGGCGCTTCTCTGGAGACAGAGGCGGTCAAAGTGATCGATCTTTCTAAACCCACGTGGTTAATGGCATCTGCCCCGGTTGTTTCTAATACTTCAGCAACGTCGGCTAGCTGAATGCTTTGACCATTGCCGTTATAAATGGCTAGCTGTCGCAATTGTTCGGGCGTTTCTACAAAGGTATCTCGCAGTTCAACCGAAACATCTAGTTCGCGTTTCCCATCGACAAATTCTGAGACCCTCAGCCCACCCAAAGCAGCCTGTACCATTTCACCGACTTCACCTTCAGATAGACCCACTTCTGCCAAACGTTCGCGGTTGGGTATTATCTGCAATTCTGGTGCGCCAGTGACAAAGTTGGAACGAACATTTTCAATGCCTGATAGTTCACTGATTTGTTGTCTGACTTGTTCTTGTAGTGCGTCTATTTCTTCTAAGTTTGCACCAATGATTTGTACTTCAAATTCTTTGCCTGGATTTTCGAAAATAGAGGCGCGTATCGGGACAAGGAAGCGATAGCCCGGAAAGTCGCTGCTTTTAGCGCCCAGAAGACTGACTAGATTATCTAGCTTGTTGCTGGTTGTTTCTTCAGACTTGAGGAAACCGCCAATGAATCTGTCGCTCGAACGATGTACAGAAACGGTATGTAAGATTTCCGGCTGAGCGCTCATAAAATCTCTGGGCGCTTGAGACAGTTCAATCCCTTCGGGAATGCTCGTACCCGGAAAGGGTTCGGCTAGCCAGATAATCATATTACGATTGCCTTCTGGTAAGTAGTCGGCGGGCGGTAATAGGAGAAAGCTAGCGAATAATAAGACGACGGGGAGTGATAGAACGATCAGGCGACGTTTTAATTTTCCTCTACCAATCGACCACTGTACTGTCTTTAAGATAAATTGCTCTAATCTACCTTGAAAGTGGCGAAATACAGCCGAAGTTTGAGCGACAGTTCGCTCTAACCAATTTCCGCCTCGATACTCTCCACCTGACAGCATTTGTTCGGCTTCGGATCGGCTGAGAAAGAGACCTGCCAGCATTGGAATCAGGGTCAAGGCAGCAAACAGGGAGAATAGCACCGAAGCAGAAAGCGCAATCCCGATATCAAAGAAGAGCTGCCCGGCTTCTCCAGTCACTAGCACGATCGGCGCAAACACAGCGACAGTCGTTAGGGTAGACGCGAGCATTGCACCGCCGACTTCCTGTGTGCCGTCAATCGCAGCTCTCATCGGCGTTTTGCCCTGCTGCATGTGAGTAAAGACGTTTTCTAAAACAACAATGGCATTGTCTACGACCATCCCAACGGCAAAAGCTAATCCCGCTAAGCTAATGACATTGAGCGTACGGTCTAAGAGATAGAAGACGATGAAGACCGTGATTAGAGTAGTGGGGATAGCGATCGCAATCACCCCTACGGTTCGTAGCGAGCCCAGAAACAGCAGCAGCACTAACGCCGCTAACACCGCCCCAATAATTAGATTACTCTGAACAAAAGAGATCGACTCATTGATGTAGTCATTTTCATCATAAACAATCTCAAAAGTAATCCCTTCTCCCTCGCGATCAAATCTCTCTTCTAGTTCTACGAGGGCTTCTCTAATCCCTGCGGATATCTCGGGGACGTTTCCCCCCACCTGTCGTACGATGCCTGTCGCGACCGCAGGTTCGTTGTTTACAGTGAGGGCGCGATCTTGGATGGCGCGTCCCATACGGGCTTCGGCAACATCACCCAGATAGACCGTTCCCGACTCATCTCGACGCAGCACAAACCCCTCTAACTGTCCCACATCTTCTATTCGACTGACTGTCCGTACCCGGTACTCTCTTCGTCCTAATACTAGTGGTCCTCCTCGAATGTCACGGTTGTTGTTACGCAGGGTTGTCGCCACATCACCGATGGTAAGATTGCGATCGGCTAGGGCTTTAGGATCGACAATCACCTCAACTTCTCTAGCTCTGCCTCCCGATATGAAAAACTGCCCCACGCCTTGAACCTGACGAAAGCGCGGCACAATCACATCGTCAACTAAATCTCGATAGTGATAATCATCAGCGGTAAAACCTTCCTTTGGCACTAAAACAACCCACATCATCGCATCACTGCTACCGCTAACCACCTCTACATCAGATTCGGCGGCCTCTGCCGGTAAGGCTTCAACCTGCTGTAATTTGTTGAGCACATCGACTAAGGAACGATCAATATCGTTACCCCATTCAAATTCAACAGCGATATTGCTGATGCCCGCATTACTGGTGCTGGTAATTTCCTGGACACCCTGGACCTCTTCGAGTCTTTCTTCGATCGGGCGAGTTACCAAGTCTTCTACTTCTGCCGGAGAAGCACCTAGATAGGGCGTGGCGATGCTAATTTCGGGGAGGTCGCCGCCAGGCTGTAACTCTAGGGGCAATTGGAATAGTGCCAGAACGCCAAAGAGTGCTAAAAGGCAAAATAAAACGCCTGTGCCGTGTCGCCATCGAACGGCGGTTTTGATTAAACTCATTTTCTTAGATAGTTAGTGGTTGATTGATGTTCGCTGTTCTAATTAACGACCTGCACCGCAGCATCATTCGCTAAACCATCACCACCGGTAATAACAACAATTTGACCCTCTCTCAATTCAGAATTTGCAATGACGACTTCTTGCCCTAAATCTGCAACTATTTCTACTTCAAGCTCTCGCGCCCTATCATTTTCAATCATAAACAACAACCACTCGTCGCCCCGCCTGGTCAACGCATCACGAGGCGCGACAAAGCTGCCAACGCTGTCAATAGGCATCGTTAAACTTGCCTGAATTGCCATGCCTGGTACCAATCTTGGCGGCGGATCATCCAAACTCACTCTCACACGCTGCCGACGAGACGCTGTGTCAGCGGTGGGAACTACAGCGGTAATTCTAGTTGCCTGTTGCCAGTCGGGTAGAGCCCTAGCATTGAGGGTGACGGACATTCCTGGGGCGACTTGACCGCTTAAGCTTTCAGGTAATTCTAAAAAGATATCTAGCGTGCGATCGCTAACAATAGTCAAGACAGAATCGCTGACTTCGACGTAATCGCCAGGGTCGACCTCCCGCGACTGGACTATTCCTGAAAAGGCTGCTTTGATCTCTGTGCGCTGCATGCTCAACTGCGCTTGTTCAACAGCTGCATTAGCAGCATCTACTAAACCTTGCTGAGCATCAGTTTCTTCTTGGGTAGCGCCTGCTTGCGCCTCGGCCAAAAGAGCCTCAACGCGGTATTTTTCGCTTCTAGCAGCACTGGCTTCAGCGCTTGCTTCGATTAAATCTCTTTGAGATAACGCTCCCTGTTCAGTCAAATTCGATATCCGTTCCAGGTTGTCTTGCGCTGCCAATTCTCTCGTTCTAGCGGCGTCTAATTCCGCTTCTCTTTGGGCGAGTATCTCAGGGCGAGTACCGACTTGTAACCTGGCCAAATTGCTTCTTTCTTGGGCCAGTCTTGCTCGTGCCTCAGCCAAAGCCAATCTGGAATCGGCATCGTCTAGAACGGCGACTGTCATTCCTGGCGTGACGCGATCGCCTTCTCTCACCGAAACGCTATGCACCGTACCGTCTAGCTGCGGACTCAGCGTTGCCCTTTCTCCGGCCTCCACTTGTCCTAGCAACCTCACCTGTCTGTTACCCGCACCCGATGCTAGAACTGTAGTCTCAACAGATGTGGGTGGTGGCGCTTCTATACCAGATTCGGCTGTTTGTGCAGAGCCAGTAACAAACACTTGCCATAAAATCACGCCTCCGCCTATTACGCCTCCACCTATCAGTAAGATAGCTAGAAACCATCCGGGCAGTTTCCCTGTTAGGAAGCTATGCTTTTCCTGCTGTTGTTCTGACTCTGGCTCTGATTCCGGCAGCTGTGGGGATGAAATATTAGCTGATGACATGATTTGAAGTGGGTTGATGATTGAGCGGCTCAATTATTTTGTATCGGCAATCGCTGGCCTGAGAAAATCTCGAACAAAGCGGTCGAAAGCCATTGTTTCAGTTTCTTGACTATGAGGAAATTCAGGTCTTAACCATTGATTCTCAATGGCTCTATGTACCTCAACAAACGCTTTAGCATAGGGACGGCTAAACCCAACTTCAGGAGCAACGAAAGCAGAGATTGCTTCTTCATCGCTTAAGTCAACATGCTTGACTGGAAAATTCAGCTCTTTTTCAATTATTTGAGCAATTTGATCAAACGTCAGATCGCAATGACCGTGAAGTTCTTTTATCTGGTTTCCGTGCCATTGAGTATCTAAAATCACTTCGGCAGCTGCTTTGGCAATATCTTGAGTTGCCATAAAACAAGTCGATGCTTCACCAGAAATAGGTAGAAAAACAGCGCCATTTTCGCGAATCGAGTCGGCAAACCACAGAAAATTTTCCATGAAATAACTAGGTCGAACAGCCGTAAAGTCAATATCTAGTGTCCTCAGAGCTTTTTCTGCCAGATAAGTACCGACAACCGGGCCAGTACCAGAAGATAAATGTGAACCATAGGAAGATTGCAGCACTACTCTAGGAATGTGATGCTTTTTGATAGCAGCGATCGCATTATCTAAAATTATCTGGTAGTGGCCGATAACGTCATCCACCTTATTTTGAGGAGGAAACATTAGATAAAAAGTGTCTACCCCAGCCAACACTTCTCGTAAAAAAGCCGGTTCTTTAACGTCGCCAGTGTAAACAGTTGCTCCTTTCCTTTCAGCTTCTTCTAGCCCAACTCCCCTTCTAGATAAAAGCACCAGTTCACAGCTATCTTCATCTATTAGTTGACTAACAATTTTGCTGCCGACTTGACCGGTAGCTCCGCTGATAGCTATTTTCATTGTTTTCTCTGTAGGCGCTAAGTGATTATTTCTTGACTGTCTTTTGAGTAGAGATGAACAATGTCATTGCAAACCCTGCTAATTGAAAAATCCTTCTCTAAAAATCAGCATAGGTTAGCCACACTCTAAAGATCTTGGAAATTAGAGCGAAAACTTGTAAAATTTGGTGTTCTTCAGGCTTCGGATTTGACCTGTCTCTATATCCGAAGGCGATATTGACGGGGCGTATAGTTTGTATGGCGACGAAAAGTATTAGTGAAGTGACTTTGATCGAAAAATCCGACCATTTGCCCGATTTCAGCGATCGTCCACTGCTCGTTTGAAAGAAGTTGTTTTGCCTTTTCAATGCGGCACTGCAGCAGATATTTATGGGGAGAGAGTCCCGTACTTTGTTTAAATAGTTTTCTGAAATGATCAGGACTAAGTTGAACCATTTCTGATAGCTCAGTTAGACTTATATTGAAATTGAGATGATCTTGAATATAATCAACAACTAGCTTGAGTTTGCCTTTTGACAACTTTCCTGATACTGAAGAAGTGGTGATTGGAACAGAGCAATGATTGCGTAGTAGATGGGTGACTAATACCGTTTGCAGCGATTCTAAGTACAGACGATTACCAGCAGCATTACTTTCTAATTCAGCACTGCCTGATTCAGCACCGCTTGACTCAGCGCTAAGCGCAAAAGTAAGCTGTTCGAGAAAAGGATCGCGGATAGCAAAGCGATCAATAAGTTCAATCTGCTGGGGGACTTTATCACTAGATGCGATCGCAGTTTTCTCTAGTAAAGCGGGTGACAAATCGATTTCTAATAGCTCTACTTTTTCTTCCCACCACCATTCCGAAGAACATTGAGCGGGAATGAAAGTAAATAACCCTGGATAAGTTTTGCTGCTGCGTCTTTTGCCATCATTCAGACTCAGTTCTGCTAGATCGGAATTCGCAATATGAAGCGTCAGGCAATGCTCTGCTGAAGCTGGATACTTCATTCTGTCTGGCGGTGGCAGATAAATTCCACGATGCACTTCCAAACTCATACGAGAACTGTTTAGCAAACTACTCCCTCACTTTAAAGCACTAACCTGATGAGCGACTAGCTGTATCAATACTATCGCCGAAACCTTTGATGCGCCTAATTCCGCCTATTAGGTGGAGCATGAAAGTCATTCAAAGTTTAGCCAAGAGTACTATGATTGACTCGATGGGTTTGCCTTGGATGTTCAGGATTTGGTGACGTTAGGCGATGGCAATGAAGTCATTATTCAGATGTATCGAGCTACTGTCATTTGTGACGGACACTTAAAGGTAGTAGATGTATGATTGTGCGAGAGGCGATCCGTAATGACATCCCTGCAATAGCACGAGTCCACGTGGATACTTGGCGAACCACTTATCGAGGGATTGTCCCAGATGAGATTTTGGCAAATCTATCCTACGAAAAGCGAGAGAACGGCTGGCATCAAGTCCTAAACAACGCTGCAAAAGACAGCAACTTCACTTATGTCGCAGAGAGTCAATCAGGCAAAATTGTCGGCTTTGCAAACGGTGAAGTAGAACGCGCAGGCGATCCGGTTTATCGAGGCGAGCTAAATGCGATCTATGTTCTAAAGAGTCATCAACAGCAAGGAATTGGGCGTGAGTTGGTTCGGGTGGTGGCACAGAAGCTAAGCCAAACGGAGATTCATTCCATGCTGGTATGGGTATTAGCCCAGAATCCTGCGTGTCGATTCTATGAAACGCTTGGAGGACAAAAAGTGTATGAAAAAGAGATTGAAAGGGGAGGCGCTAATCTTATTGAGATTGCGTATGGCTGGATGGACACAGTAAATCTGAAACATCATAGCGCCACCTAGCAATGCAATATCACACATGGCTGTAGAGCAGATGGTACAGAGATTTCTTGCTCCCCTTTGGTGATGACTGCTGCCGCTCACTTTTGCTATTAGGCAGCAGAAGGGTTGCATAGTGAGAGTTAATGATGAACAACAGCTTGGTTAGAACCACGAAAGCAATTCACGCTGAACGATATCCAGGATCGGAAGTCATATTTCTGTCCGGCTCAATTATCCGAGGTGAAAGCACACCGACGTCTGACCTCGATCTTGTTGTGATTTTTCGAAGACTGGAAAACGCCTATCGGGAGTCTTTCAGATTCGATGACTGGCCAGTTGAAGCGTTCGTGCATGATCCAGAAACGCTGCATTACTTCTTTGACTTGGATCGTGCTGATGGCGTACCATCACTTGCCAATATGGTGAACGAGGGCGTCGAAGTGCCAGCAGCGTCAGACTTCTCATCCTTTATCAAAGCGCTAGCGCGGTCAGTGCTTGCCAAAGGCCCGCCACACTGGCAAGCACTGGATGTTGATAACTCTCGCTATGCGATTACCGACATCGTTGATGATCTCTATGCGCCACGTTCACGCGCAGAGCAAATTGCTTCAGCAACGGTGCTATTTTCCCAGCTTGCTAACCACTTTCTGCGTTCGAGACAATTATGGTCTGCCAAGGGCAAAACAATTCCGCGACGCTTACGAGAAGTAGATCCTGAGTTTGCAGTTCGATTCGAAGAATCCTTCCAGGCGCTATTTACGACGGGGCGTGCTACTCAAGTGATAACCCTAGCTGAGGAAGTTTTGGAGAGAAGTGGCGGCAGACTCTTTAAGGGCCATAAGCTGGCAGCTCCGCCGGACTGGAGACAGATCTTGTAGTTGTTTGTCAGATATCAAGGCAGCAAACGGACGAAAAGCTAAGCTGACATGGTAGGTTAAGCCTCATCTTTGTTAGAGGTTAAGATAGTAATAAAGTTGGTACTATTCTTATGAGGTAACTACTCAGGGGGTACATGAAAACCTGTCTAAGCCTGTCATATCGAAGTTTCAGCCAATTCTTCCGAAAAAACAATTCTCAATAAGTCGAGATATTTAAGGACTATTGAGAATTTCTGTAGTTTTATTTAGAACAATCAGACATCTAACCACTACTGGTAGCGCTTTTAGCATTGTTGAAAACTATATATAGAGCCTGAGTAGTTACCTTATGAGACTAGATCGTATTACGAGCAATCCAAAACGGATGAACGGGCAACCCTGCATTCGCAATCTTCGCCTTACGGTTCGTCGGGTGATTGAGCTACTAGCAATTTATCCTAATCGAGAAGAATTACATCAAGAGTTTCCAGAGCTAGAAGATGAAGACATCCAGCAAGCCTTAATTTTTGTCTCTTCCTATTTGGACGATCGCATTATCGAGTTATCCAATCGCTATGAAGCTGTTGCTTGATCAGGGATTACCGCTCTCTGCAGCAGCGTTATTACGCGATGCAGGTATTGATACTACCCACGTAGGTGAAGTGGACATGGCTGAAGCCGAAGATATAGAAATCATCCAGAAAGCTAGAGATGAAGGGTATGTTGTTACTACGCTTGATGCAGATTTTCATACGTTGCTAGCACTTGATGAAGCCATTTCTCCCTCAGTCATTCGCATTCGGATTGAGAGATTACGTGCTCGCGCGTTGGCGGACCTGTTACTGACAACAATTAATGAGTGTGCAGAGGAATTAGAGCAGGGTTCAGCCGTTACCATTGAGCCTAGCCGTATTCGGATTCGTCGTTTGCCGCTGTTGCCCAACGCCTAACAATTCAAATGCAGTGGATAGTTGAGAGTTGTTGGTGCTAAGTTCCTGGTTATCTACCACTGCTTTTGATAGGCTTTGGGTGTTGTCCCTGTGATCTGACGGAAGACTTTTGTAAGATGAGTTTGATTTGCAAAGCCGCAGTCTAGGGCAATGGCGCTAATTGAGAGGGCCTGCTTCGAGGCTTGCTGTTTTAGTAGCTGCTTGGCTTGTTCCACACGTTGTTGTATCAGGTACTGATAGGGCGCAATTCCTACTGATTGCTTGAAGCAGCGGCTAAAGTGAGATTCGCTCATGTTAGTCAGGGTCGCTAGATCCAAAATGGATAAATCTTGTGCCAAATTTGCCTTCACATAATCAACCACTCGCGCTAACTGCGATGGGGGCAAACCGTTGGCTTTGAGCTTGGGCTTATTAACTGCATAGTTCTGTACTAAACGAGCGGCGATCGCAGTTCCCAATGACTCTCCATACAGCCTGCCAGACAGACACCCCGTTTGGATTTCTATCTTGAGCGCTAGGGCTAACTGACCGATTACCGGATCATCGATCGCAACCTGCGGAATCAGTTCTATATCACGCTCTGTCGATTGCTGAGTAGTCTGATTCAACAAGGTTGGAGAAATTGAAATTACTGAAAATTCGACTTCCTGATACCAGCTTGTCTGGTGATTGAGAAATGCTGGAATAATATCTACCTGGCCGTTACCGTGAGCGGCGCTTTTATATTTGCCGTCAAAACGCCGCTCTGCCTGAAAGCAACTTTTGGGGTCTGTGATCACCAGTGAATGCTGTAGGAGGCCATGCTCCACTGTTTGGTGGGGAGGATGACAGTAATGAGTGAAGGTTAACCCTTTCCATCCCGTATGATAGCTATCGACTAGGGGCGGCTGTGGAAGTAGTCGTGTGACTTCCTGCTGGTTGGTAAGGTCGATTGGGGAAGTAGCATGATTCATGATCGGTTTGAACCCAGTTAGGGTGTCGGATCTCAGGCACACACACCAGACAAGGCACATCCAAAACAGGATTAGGATAATTTTAGCAGAATTGGATGAGACGGCAGGGTGAGGCTAAGACTACCGTAAAGTCGTCTACTTTCCTCTACCTAGCTCTCATGCCAGACCGACTTATGACAAATCAAGCTAAAAAGATTGAGCTGCTACACGCAGCATATGCGGCCTTTAACGCGCGAGACATTGACGCCGCCCTTGCTGTCATGACTGCCGACGTGCATTGGCCGAGAGCGTTCAAAGGGGGAGTTGTCCATGGGCCTGAATCAGTCTGCGCTTACTGGATGGAGCAGTGGAACGAGATCAACCCACAGGTTGAGCCAGTTGCCTTTCACCTGGAGGAAGATGGGCAGGTCTTAGTTAAGGTGCATCAGGTCGTGCGCGATCTGGCTGGGGCCGTACTCGCCGATGAACAGGTCGGTCACCGCTTTACCCTTGAGCATGGCTTGATTCAAGCTATGGAAATCTGTCAGTTGCCAGCATCTGGTTTCGGCACCTAACACCGCCTATGCATAACTCATAGTTCTAACCATAGTCTGAATAGTGATGTATATAACAGAACGTTTGGAACGCTTCCGTCAGGATCGGCCCTAAGATTAATGCAGTATTGCATGCAGTATGGAGTCCTTGAGAAGATGACAGTAGCTAATTCTTCAACCCTTACCAAAGAAGTCCGCAGCAGAGGAACTTCTAGTAAAAAGAAGCCGTATCCAAAGAACTGTACTTTTTCTAAGACGGATTGGGATGCGATCGCACCTTTCTGGTATCCCATTGCCTTCAGTAAAGATGTCAAAACTGAGCCGATTGGCACCATGCTGCTCGATCAGCGCCTAGTGGTCTGGCGAACCTCACCCTCGCCTGATTCGCAGCTCTGTGTCGCGAACGATATCTGCATTCACCGAGGCGTGCCGCTGAGCATGGGCCACGTTGAGAATGAACAGATTATCTGCAAGTATCACGGGTTTCACTATAGCGCCAGCGGTCAATGTACCCGAATACCTGCTAATCCAGAGGCTAAAATTCCAGCTCGGCTTTGCCTGCAGACATACCCTGTAAAAGAAGCCTATGGCCTAATTTGGACAACGCTAAGAGGAGATGAAAGTACGCCGCTGCCTGCTTTTCCTGAGTGGGAAGAGAATGACTATCAGCCAATTTTGCCGGATTCTGTTGACGTGGATGCGGCGGCGGGGCGGCAGATGGAAGGCTTTCTAGATGTGGCCCATTTTGCCTGGGTGCATGCAGAATCATTTGGCGATCGCAACAACCCTGTCGTTCCCAGCTACAGCGTAACGCCCACTGCCTACGGACTCAAAGCCGACTACATCAGCAACGTTAGCAATTTTCCAAAAGGATTCCAGCACCGCGCCCCAAAAGACTTTCAGTGGCTTCGTGCCTTCGAGGTATTTCTACCCTTTACCGCTTTACTCAGGGTTCATTTCCCCGAGGGGGGCCGTCTGTGCATTCTCAACGCTGCCTCTCCGGTGTCTGCTCGCCAGACCCGCGTCTTTTGCCCGATCGCCCGCAACTTTGACAAAGATCAGCCGCTCGAACCGGTCTATGAGTTCAACTATCAAATCTTCAACGAAGACAAAGAGATCGTCGAAGCGCAATATCCAGAAGATCTACCGCTCGATCTGAGAGTAGAAACCCATATTGAAGCTGACCAAACCTCTATCGCCTACCGCAAGGGTCTGACGAAGTTGGGCTTGAGCCAGCTTTATACTGCGTGATTTGGTTAGGTTATTTGATCGAATCAGCCTATTGATTGGATCAAACTTTTGACTTGAGGCTACTTTGAGTCGGGCCTTGGCGGCGGCTGCGAATGAACAGTTTTTCTAGCTCTAGCCAGACAAATAGCAGTGAGCTAAAGCCTACGCAAACTAGCAGCTCTGTTGCCGATAGATAGTACGTGCCGAAAAAGTTTCGCAGAGGAGCAACGTAGATCAACAATAGCTGTAAGACAGTGGTGGCTACGACCGCTAGTAGCACATAGGGGTTAGAGAATTGAGACATCTCTATCGCTAGTCGATTGCTAGAACGAACGGCGATCGCATGACCCATTTGAGACAAACACAGCATAGTAAATACCATCGTCTTCCATCGTTCCGGGTTGCCAATCGACTGCCCCGTTTCACTGTGGGTATAGCCATACGCCCACAGCATCAGCGATATGGCCAGAATCGCAAACACGATGCCCACCCGCAGCATATACGCGCCTAGCCCCCTGGCAAAAATGCTTTCTTCTGGGTCATGGGGCGGCCTGTCCATAATGTTCGGCTCTGATGGCTCTAGCGCTAGGGCCAAAGCTGGAAAGCCATCTGTGACCAGATTCATCCATAGGATTTGTAGTGGCGTCAGCGGTACAGCCACAATCGGCAACAGCAAAGGAGAAAGCGCAATCGTAATCACTTCGCCAATGTTCGAGCCCAAAATATATTTAACAAACTTACGAATATTTCCGTAGACGACTCTACCTTCTTCTGTAGCCGCCACAATCGAAGCAAAATTATCGTCTAGCAACACCATGTCGCTAGCCTCTTTGCTGACATCGGTGCCCGTAATGCCCATAGCGATACCGATATCTGCCTGCTTCAGAGCTGGCGCATCGTTGATGCCATCTCCTGTCATCGCTACTACCTGTTTTTGAGCCTGCAGCGCCTGCACAATTCGCAGCTTATGCTCAGGCGAGACGCGGGCATAAATGCTGGTTGTAGAAACAACAGTTTCCAGCTCTTCTTTACTCATCGCTTCTATCTGCTGGCCAGAGAAAGCACTCGTTTCTCCGGTGATTAGGCCGAGATCTGCGGCAATTGCTTTGGCGGTTAAGGGATGGTCCCCGGTAATCATTACCGGGCGAATGCCAGCTTGCTGACAGCGTTTGACGGCTTCTCTCACTTCTGGGCGCGGGGCATCAATCATAGAGACTGCGCCGAGCCAGATTAAGTCTTTCTCTGCATCTGCTTCCGTGAATTGCTCAACGCTGTTGACATCTGCTGTAGCGAGATCTTTTGTCACCGGGCGATAGCCAAAGCCCAATACCCGGCCCCCTGCGGCGGCGAAAGATTCCACTTTTTCTAGAATTTCTGTTCTATCTGCTGCGGTCAGCGATCGCGCCCCCTTGCCAAACCGACTGCAGCACTCTAGCAATAGCTCCGCCGACCCTTTAGCAAACACAGCATACGGCGCATCAATGCCCAGTCGATTGCCCTGTGGCACCGACACCACCACGCTCATCCGCTTGCGCTCAGAAGAGAACGGAAACTCTGCTAGGCGCTCAAATTCGTAGTCTAATGTCTTTTTCTCCAAGCCCGCTTTCGCGGCTAGCGTCACCAAAGCGCCTTCTGTGGGATCGCCAACAATGGCCCATTTGTGCTCACCCTGGTCATCAACCTCAGTTTGCAAAGCCGCATCGTTGCAAAGCGCACAGTCCAACAGCAGTAGAGCTAGCACTGACTTTTCTAGAGGCGCAATTGGTTTCTCGTCTAGTCGAAATTCACCCTCTGGCGCGTAGCCCTGCCCACTCACTTCAAAGTCACGTTCAAACGGCAGTCCCGGCACATGAACCTGCTGCACCACCATTTTGTTTTGCGTCAGCGTGCCTGTTTTATCAGAGCAGATCGTCGTTACCGAGCCCAGTGTCTCTACTGCTGGCAGCCGTCGGATCAGCGCCTGCCGCCTGACCATGCGCTGCGTGCCCAGGGCCAAAGTTACCGTAATCACAGCGGGTAAGCCTTCTGGAACCACCGCTACGGCCATACTCAAAGATACCGTCAGCAGCTCTTCAAAGGCAGACCAGCCCGTTGCCAGCGAGCCACCGATGACCACCAAGGCCACCAAAGAAAGCGAACCGATCACCAGTGTTTTGCCTAGCTGATCTAATCGCTGCTGCAAAGGCGTTCTCAGCTCAGACACGGACTGAATCATCGTGGCAATTTTGCCTAGCTCAGTGTTCATGCCCGTCCTAGTCACCAGCATCTTGCCGCGACCATGAACAATCTCTGTGCCTTGAAAGACCAGATTTTTCTGCTCAGCTAGATTAGTATCAGCCGGCAGGGTAGCGTTGGCCTGCTTCTCTACGGCGGTCGCTTCGCCAGTCAAAGCCGATTCTCTCGCTTGCAGGGCAGCGGATTCTAGCAGACGACCATCTGCTGCAATTTGATTGCCCGCTTCTATTAAAACTAAATCTCCTGGCACTAGCTGTTTGGCTGAGACCTCCGTAGCCTTGCCGGAGCGCAGCACAGCAACGTTTGGAGCACTGAGTCCTTTGAGCGCGGCCAAAGCATCTTCTGCTTTACTTTCTTGAAAGTAGCCTAAAACCGCGTTTAGAAGGACGATGGCACCAATCGCGATCGCATCTTTCGGAAAATTCTCGGCCCGCACATCTAGCACCGCTGCCACAATCGCCACCGCGATTAGCATGATCAGCATAATATCGGCAAACTGATCGACCAAGATCCGCCAGCGGCTGCGTCTTCCAGCTTCTACTAGCTCGTTAGGACCATACTGATTCAGCCGATCGTCTGCCTCTGCACTCGACAGTCCATCTGTGATGTTTGCGTCAAGTGTCGCTGCTGTCTCATCAATGCCGAGCGTGTGCCACTGATCAGGGGTTGACGTAGAGACTGTCGCCATAAAAGTACTGCCTATATTTGAGCCGCTAAGTATATCGCTCAAAGTGTATAGCAACCTCTACGCAAAGTTGGATTTTCTGGCTAGATATCAAATTGCCAAGCTGACCTGTGTTTGCAGACTATTGCCTAGAACACCACTTTTCGGACGCCGCCCAGTGCGAACCAGTTGGTTTATGAGCAGAGGCTGAGGATTAGCTGGGTGCTTTCATCCGAACCTATTCACTTACGCTCAGTTACCCCTTACTTCGCCCTCACTACCCTACCGCTCGGCGCTGGCATTATTAAATCAATGAAGCAAACACATTGATTTCCACATTGATTCCTAAGGAGCCAGCTCATGAAAAATATCCTCTTATCCGCTTTCGCTTTGACCGCTGCTACCCTCGCTTTTGCACCTGTTGCCAATGCCGCTGACGTCATCCCGACTTCTCTTCAACAACGCCGCCTAGAATTTCTCGACACGCAAACTAAAGCCGTTGATGATATTCAAAAGACTCGACTAGAGTTTCTCGACAGTCAAACTAAAGCTGTCGACGATGTTCAAGCTACACGCCTAGAATTCCTCGATAATCAGACAAAGGCTGTTGACGACGTCCAAAAAACTCGACTAGCTCATCTAGATAGCCAGACCAAAGCAGTTGATGATATTCAAAAGACTCGACTAGAGTTCCTTAATAATCAGACAAAGGCTATTGATAACCTTCAAGATGCTCGGCTGGAGTTCCTCAACAATCAAACAAAGGCAGTTGACGATGTTCAAGCAACGCGGCTTGCTAGTCTCGATACTCGTACGAAGTAACTTTGGTATAAACATTGAGTTTTGGCGGCTGGGACCGCTCCTGTCAAGCCGCTCTCTTAGCGTACCTAGACTAAAAGCAGCATATTACGCTGCCTGAGCGGAGTCGAAGGCACAACCTAGCCGGACTTCGACTCCGCTCAGCCCTCGGTTTCCGTCTTCGCTAAACAGGTACCTCCCAGCCACCAAAACGTTGAGTTCAGCCCTGAGCCGTCCTTCTCCGCTCAGGGCTGTCACTCTTTAAGTCTGGGTGCCTATCCTCTTCATTTTCTCTGAGGGTTCCGAAGCTTCATTGGCAGAGGCATCCTTTTCTCCTCACACCACACATGCCTAGAGTCTGGCGGTCAGTCGTAGTATCGATGCCATCAAACTCTAGGCTTTTTCTATGAATCGCACAAGACTTAGCATCGAATATTCAGTCTCGTACATAGATGTGGATGTGGCCGTGGCGATTACGCCTAATCGTGCCAGATAATCGCTGAGTGGTAAAGTCATAGCGATCGCGCTTGCCATCAACCACCGCATACAGACCCCTTTCAATTTCTAGAGTAGAGCCACCTTTAAGCGTAGACGTCAGCGCCGTTCGGATCTGATAGCGATCAATGGCTGGCGAGAAGGTCGCTTCTGTCTGTTGAACTCTCCTCGTTTGAGGATCGAACACATAAGCAAGTCTGACCCGGTTAGGCATAAGATTATAGACTTCTATCGGAAAGCCGTTGACAGTTGCAGCCCGGTTCGGACTTCCCAGTCGACTTTGAACCCTGTTTCTAGAGCTGCCGGGGGGGAAGCCGGGAATAGGCACAATCTCACTGGAGGCTCCAGGTTGGGCATTGCCTGGATTGCCACTGTCTTCTAATAGCAGTGGCGGCGTTTGTTCGCCAGTGTCGCTCGGCTGTTCGGGCTCAGGAGGCAGTGGAATTTCCTCATCTGGCTCTTCTAGGTTTTCATCTACAGCTTCGAGCTCTTCAGGTTCTTCTTGTTCTTCAGCGTCTTCTCCCTCATCCTCTTCTAAGTCGGCTTCAACTGGCTCTTCTAGGACGGGCTCTGGAACTTCGATTTCTGTTGGCTCAAGCGTCGGAGCATCTGCATCTCTACTTAGAATCTGTTGGACTACCCAAAAACCACCTGCTGCAGCGAGCCCGGTCAACACCAAAGCGACAATAAACAAACCACAGCCGTTTCCCTGCTTTTGAGTGCTGTTGTAGTCTGCTTGATTAGCGGGTTGATTAATTGGCTGATTGGGTGCGATCGCAGTCTCTGCCTTTCTGGGTACTGGCACGACAACTGTCTTCGCGGCGGTGTTGACGGGTGCGTTGGTAGAGGCGTTGGTAGAGGTCTTAGCAGAGCGATAGTCTGTTTGGTAAGGATCTGTTTGGTAGGCGGGTGCGACGACTTTGGTCGGAAACTGTGATGGAGAAGCGGGCAGTGGCAGCAGTGGCTGACTATTGGGGGCGGGCGTTTGTGAATGGCTGAAGCTTGGGTCTTGCCAACTTGCGTTCTGCTGTCCCGTTTTTTGTTGGCCTGGCTTTTGTGGAGTGGTCAGGAGCGATAACCATCTGGCAACGGACTGGGGTCGATCTTTTAGCTCAATTTGCATGCCCTGGGCGATCGCGTTGACAACGACCGGGCTAATTTCGGGGCGCAATTGTTGGATCGGAATCATCGGCGTGCGATCGCGCAATACTGCGGCTACTGGCACCTCTGCTGTCAGCAGCAAATACAAGGTGGCAGCTAGGCCATACACATCGGTTGCTGCCGATCGCTGCGCCTTTGGCAGATATTGCTCGATCGGAGCATAGCCTTCTGAGACGATACTGGTATGCGTTTTCGCTGGGTTTGGCGTCAGTTCGCGGGCGATGCCAAAGTCAATCAGGACCGCCTCTTTGGTGCGCTCATGCACCATGATGTTTTGCGGTTTGACATCTCGATGCAGCAGCCCCTTTGTATGGATGGCCTGTAGGGCATTGCCAATTTGCTGGATATACCTGAGTGCGATCGCCTCACTGAGTGGCTGCGGCCCGTTGGGATGGTCGAACACAATATCGTAGAGCGATCGCCCTGGAATGTAGTCCATCACCATGTAGGGCAGGTAATCTTCTACAAAAAAGTCAGTCACCCGCACCACATTAGGGTGCTGACATAGGGCTAGTCGCCTGCCCTCATCCTGAAACTGCTTTTGCAAATCCTCTAGGTTAGGCGCTGTCCAAAAAGACTCATTCAACGTCTTGATGACGACGACCTGCTCCAAATAGGCTTGGTGGGCTTTGAACGTCAGCCCAAAGCCCCCTCGGCCCAACACCGACTCCAGCTTATATTTACCCCCCTGCAGGCGTTTTCCAATTAAACTACTCATAACCTCTTTACCCGCATGGCTCCACCGTTGCCTCTATAGCTGCCCCTATAGCGTTCGCCCCTATTGTGTCTTGTCCTTACTTCACCGACAACTGCGCGTATTACGCTTTCTAGTTCGTCGCCGCGAGTTTTCTACACCTCATATCACTAGATTCAATAGCCATAGACCTAGCAGCGTCAGAGTCCTTCACTTTCTCACCAGAGCCGTACCAGAGCCGTTCCAATCTAGTTATCGCAGTTATCCGCCCATCCTCTAGTTTCTCCTATGCAAACGCTCAATCGTCCGACCACTACCTACCTGACTACTTGGGACAACGCTCAATTTTTTACGAGTACTGCCGATCCTGCGATCGCCTCTACCATCAGTCAGCTACGACAGGATATTGACGCGATCGCCGCCGCCTGCCAACCCTTCACTGCCAAAGTTGACACGGCTGAAACCATTCAGTCAGGCGACTATACGACCTTGATCGATCAAGTTCGACCGATCCACCTACAGCGCAACGATGTCCTCAAGCGACTAGGCAATGTCAATACCTACATCTATACGGCGCTCAGCGTCGATACTCAAGACGCCGACGCCAACACCTGGATGCCTATCCTGCAAAAGCTCAGCGCCGATCTCTCAGAAGGGATGACGCCGCTCAACGTCTTTCTCCAACGCGCTAGCGAAGATTTTATCACTGCCCTGCTCGCCGATCCGGCCCTGAGCGAAATAGATTTTCTACTGCGCCACAGTCGCAAAGAAAAAGACTTCTTGCTTAGCGTTGCCGAAGAGCAGCTAATGACCGCGCTAGCGACTAACGGGCTGCATACCTGGGGCAATCTCTACAGTGAACTGGCAGGCACCTTGAAATGCGAGATCCAAGGTGAAGTAATGGGGCTAGCCAAGGCCGCAAATATGCTCGGCCATCCTAGTGCAAACACTCGTCAAGCGGCTTGGGAGGCTATTCGCAGCGCCTGGGCTACACAGCAGACTACCGTAGCCACAGGGCTTAACGCCATCAACGGCTGGCGATTAGAATCGGCTCAGAAACGATCGGGCAAACGTCAGCTTCACTATTTAGATAAAAGCTGTCATCAGAGCCGGATTGAGCGGGCGACGCTCGACGCGCTGATGGAGACAACCTATCAAAACAGAGCGATCGGACAACGAGCCTTGAGCGCGATGGCAAAGGCTCTAGGCCAGTCTCAACTGCATCCTTGGGACACGATGGCCCCAGCGCCAGCGGCTAAGGAAAGTAGCGATCAGAAGATTGAGTTTGAAGCTGCGATCGCCCTAATTGCCGATGCCTTCAATCAGCTCACCCCAGAGATGGGAGACTTCGCCACGATGATGGCGAAAAAAGGCTGGATAGACGGCAAACCGACGCCCAACCGTGCTACTGGCGCGTACTGCACCAAATTTTCTGATCCTAGAGAGCCGCGTATCTTCATGACCTACGAAGGCACCATGACCAACGTGCTGACGCTAGCTCACGAACTGGGTCACGCTTGGCATAACTGGGTGATGCGCGACCTACCAGCTATGAAATGCCGCTACCCAATGACCCTAGCAGAAACGGCCAGCATCTTCGCTGAAACTCTCGTTCGTGAAGCCTTGATGGCTCAAGCGACTACGCCTGCTCAAAAGCTAGAGATTGCCTGGCAAGACGCGCAGAGTGCAGGTGTCTTTTTGCTCAACATTCCAGCCCGGTTTGAATTTGAAAAGCGCCTGGTAGAAGCTCGTAAAATCGGTGCGCTTCGCCCGGCCCAACTGTGCGAAATGATGGATCAAAGCTGGCAGCTCTGGTTTGAAGAGAGCCTTAGCCAATACAACGATCTCTTTTGGGCTAGCAAACTGCACTTCTCTATCTCTAGCCTCGGCTTCTACAACTATCCCTATTTGTTTGGCTATCTCTTTAGCCTCGGCATCTACGCCCAGCAGCCGGTTTATGGAGACAACTTCAATCAGCTTTACACCGACTTACTGCGCGACACTGGCACGATGACTGCCGAGGCAGTGGTCAAACACCATCTTCAAAAAGATCTCAGCCAACCACAGTTCTGGCAAGACAGTCTCTCCATTGTCGAAGGCTCTGTTGCCGACTTCGAGCAGCTCGTCAGCGAGGTATTTGCCGATGACTAGAACGCTAACCCGGTGGACCCTTGACGACTATCATCGGATGATTGCTAACGGATTGTTGGCCGGACGCCAGGTAGAACTTATTGATGGGAAGATTGTCGATATGGCTCCAGAGCTACCTATTCACAGGGCGACTTATCGACGCGGCGTAAGGTATCTAGAAGCACTTTTAAAGGAGAAAAGCGTTGTTTTTTCCGCCGCGCCAGTTTCCTTACCGAGCGATGGTGAACCGGAGCTAGATATCTGCGTTGTTATCCCACCAGAGTCTCGCTACGACGACAGGCATCCTGGCCCAGAAGATATTAGTTTACTAATTGAGGTCTCAAACTCTACGCTTGCTTATGACTTAGGAGAGAAAGCTAGAATTTATGCGAAGGATGGCATTCAAGAGTATTGGGTAATCGATATTAAAGGAAGGCAGCTTTGGATTCATAGAGAGCCTATAGAAGCAGCCTATCGGTCTATCGTGAAGCGCTCAGTCGGCAAAATCTCGCCTATCAATCTGCCGGGGATAGCCGTAGAAGTTGAAAGACTACTGAATTTTTAGAGATATATGGCCGTATGAGTGCGTGCAGTCGGACGCCGCCACCTGCACCACCTACAGAAAGCTACGGCTCCTGATATTCTCTCTTAACGGCTAGCTGTCTTTGAGATAAGGTTTCTTCAAATAGTGGCGTGGGCAGCGCTTGTTCGACGGGCCAGACGCCGGGCTTGTCTAGCCTGTTTGAAAGGATTAGCTGGGCGATCGCACCCGTTCCACATCCCGCGCAGTAGGCCGTATCTTCGTGCTCTAAAGTCGATAGATAAGTCGCTGATTTTCCCTCTTTTTCTCCGCTGATTTCAACGCGCATAGCAATACCGACACCTGTGCGCGAATCAGTTACTTGCGTCATCTGATAGCTAATCTTAGAGAGCGCTTCGACGACAAGATTGTTCTTTAATACGCCGTGAGGCAGTCTAGCCATCAGCCAGGTCAGTCGATTGTAGTAATCAGGAACAGACCCAAACTTGGTCACGATAGTCTTAAGCGCTGGAAAGGTATCGGCCACGGTCAGCGCTTCGACCGTGTTAAACCAGTACACACCGCCTTTGCCATAGCGAGGAAAGTCTATGACTTCTCTTTGACTATAGGGTGCGATCGTCTGCCAGCGCCCATTTACCTTCGACATAAACGGCGTCTGCAGTTCTATGAACGTCGTTCTCATCACGGTCAATCCAGCGCCGCCCGACCCTGCGACTAAATAGCTCAAATGCACCGTTTTTGCTGTGTCTAGCTGCTCTATGCCCTGACGCACCATACTACCGGAAATACCTGGAAAGATACCCGTACTGATAATCGCAGTGACGCCAGCTGCTTCTGCTTTTTCTCGATAGCTGAGCGCCTGATTTACGTAGTCTGGGCTGTCAGCGACATCTAGATATGGTTTACCCTGATCGATGCAGCTAGCGAGCACGTGATGATTACGGCTGCGAAAAGGGCCGGCGCAGTGAACAATTAGATCGTGTTGAGCAATCGCCGCTGCCACCATTGACTCGTCAGCCAAGGTCAAAGGTTGATAGGTCTGATGGTCTAGCAGCGTAAAGTTTGGCTCTATTCGGCGACCTGTCAGCGTTACTTGGGCGTCCGTGTACCTGCTGATATCATTAGCGACGCTGCGGCCAATTCGCCCACTGCCGCCAATAATTAACACCTTTTGCACCGTCACGTTCATACCGTCATCCGAATCAGCTTTCGACACAAAACAACTTTGATAGTTGAATTATATCGCTATCATCAGAGGCATTTGCAGGCGCTTTATCTGTTTGTTATGTGCAGATGCTATGTACAGATAGGGAATGACAAAAAGATTGCTATGTGGATTTTGACAGTCTGCAGCAGCGCTGAAGGTAGATGCGGTGAGACGGCTACTGCAGTAGTTACAGTTACAAGATTGCTAGCTCGGCTAGTGAGCCCGTAAAGCCAGTAATCTCAATGATGGCGTCCGTTTTATCTTGGAACCCAGCAGTGCCGTCATTGAGAGCAAGGAAGGTGCGATCGCCGTTTTCGCTTCCTAATGTAAAGGTGACTCCAGTCTCAGCCCCAAAGTCTGATTCATTCAGCAAAGCGCTGATGCTGGCTTCGTCAAGCGCAGCGACGCTGCCTAGCTGGGCGACATCTTCAGCTGCAATAGAAGGGAAAAACCCGATCGCAATATGGTCAGTTCCAATGACAAGATCGGTGATACGGTCGTAGCCAGATAAGCGTGACTCTTTGAGATTACGTAGATAAAAGGTATCGCTGCCGCCACCACCCAAGAGCATATCAGCCCCGGCACCGCCGCGTAGTCGGTCATTGCCGTCGCCGCCATCTAGCAGATCGCTACCCCAGCCGCCGCGCAGTTCGTCGTCACCAGCGAGGCCAACTAGGATATCGTTTCCACCATTACCCCGCAGCTCTTCATTTTCGCTCGTACCCGTAATGGTGTCGTCAAACTCGGAGCCAAAGACTCGCTCCATGCTGGTTAGAACATCACCTTCCGCTTCGCCCCCTATACCAGCATCACCGTTCAGGTTGATAGCGATACCCGCTGATGAGTTGCGATAGTCGGCGGTGTCAGTACTGCTACCCCCATCTATGACATCAGCACCTAGACCGCCAATCAGGAAGTCCTTGCCCGCATCACCTTCTAGCGTATCGTTATCTGCACCTCCATCTAGGCGATCGTTACCGTCGCCGCCAATGATCGAATCAGCGCCGTCTGTGCCCGTTAGATAGTCGCGATCGCTAGTCCCTTCGATGACATTAACGCCACTGCTCGTTAGCGCGCCGAAAACGTAGTCGTAGGTATAGCTAAATACGCCATCACCGTTGAAATCAAAAGAAGCGCTAGTCTGGTTACCTTGGTCATCATACGTGAAAGCAAAAACGCGATCGGCTACGCCATCGGCGTCAAAGTCAAATACCTCACTGGTCCGGTTGCCAGCGCGATCATAGGCAAAAGTCGTAGTGCGATCGACGATGCCATCCGCATTAGTATCTTTAGACTTCCTAATTAGGTTACCAGCGCGATCATAGGCAAACGTGGTGATGCTATCAGCGATGCCGTCTACATTGAAGTCATCCTCAACTCTGACCAGGTTCCCCCTGTCATCGTATGTGGAGGTGCTGATGAAGGTAGGCTTGCCATCAGCAGTGGAGTCATAAAAGACGCCAGTCTGGTTACCGTCATCGTCGTAGGTATAGTTGGTGATACGGTTGGTTTTACCGTTGGCGTCGGTATCTTCTAAAGTCCTAATTAAGTTGTCGTCATCATCGTAAATGTAAGTACTGATGCGATCGGCCTCGCCATCGCCATCGCGGTCGTAAGATTGGCTAGTTCTGTTGTTATTCTTATCGTAGGTGTAGAGATAGCCGTAGTCAGGAGAACCGTCACCGTCAGTATCGTAAGATTCACTGAGCAGATTTCCATTATCGTCGTAAGTGAAAGTTGTTTTTATGTCAGACGCCGCATCGAGATTGGGATTTTCAAGTCGCCTGATTAAATTACCGTCCGCGTCGTAAGTATTGCTAATAGTGGAGTTAGGCATGCCGTCTGCATTAGTATCCGTAGAAATTCTGATTCTGTTCCCGACCATATCATAAGTGTACGTGATAATGCGGTCGTAGATACCGTCTGCATTCGCGTCGTATAAAGTTTTTAACAGGTAAAGTGAATTGTTCATGAAAAATTCATCTAGATAGTGTGGTGGTTTGCAATACTAGAAACAATGACAAATTTTTCGCAGTCAGAGAATTTGACAATGCGAACTTAGCAGGGTGGATTTAGGAGGGTTAGCCTGCTCCCTACAAGTTGGGTGCTTTCACCCCGCCTTCATGTCTAGATTCTACGTCTGAACTTGTATCTGGCTCTTACAGTGCAGTTGGTGGCAGTGCAGTTGGTGGCAGTGCAGTTGGTGGATGCAGGTATAGCCGCAGCGACAGTACCCATCCACCGACTGACCATTTTGCCCTTCTATGATCAGGTTTTTACGGTTAGAGAACGTATGGGCTAGAAAACGTATGGGCTAGAAAGCGTGCGGGCTGAGACCATGTAAAGAAAGTGGCAGGCATTATACGTGAAGATGCACCCGAAGGCAGTGAGAGAGCGGCTTGTCTGATCGCTTTTACGATTAGGAAGCCGCTCGAACATCAAGAAATAGCGAATGTTACTAGGAATGAAGAAGAGATAGTCATTATCTCTAGTTTCGGTATCTCTGATGTTAAACTCTTTAATATTAGAAAGCTGTAATTTTGAACAGTTAACGCGAAAAATATTACTTAATGTCCTGTTAACGAAAGAGTGTCCTGTTAACGAAAGAAGCTAGTGTAAAGCCTTGTAAGCCCAAAGTCCTACGCTTTAAAGTCGCTCTAGAACGAGTAGAGGGCTTGGCCATCCCTAACTCTTTTTATGACTTTTCTCACCTTTGCAACACTTTTGCAACTTTTCTCACTTCTTAATTTGCTGAAGGATAATTAAGTGCTTTCATTGTCATAGTTGATATAAAGCAGACGTAGACGGATCTCACCCCACTTCAAAAAAGAAGTTCACTCCAAGGGTTGCCTCTATATCTAGTAGAGTTACTTAGATAAGCTGACGATCTTCTGCCAAGTACCTAGCAAGTATTTCATATAATTTCCAACAGTATATTGCCATCTTTCTTTACGCATAGATAGCGTAATAACGCGGAGGTTAGTAGACTTAATTTACACACTTCCCTTTCTTATTGTTCGTTGGGATCAGGGAAACTATGTCGAGTCTAGTCGGTTAGATCCGAGACTTGTGGCTATATATTTTTTAGAAAAATTAAGACAAGTTAATCGAGCCTCAGCCAACGGACGTAGAAGTCTATATATAAATCTATGCCCATTGGCTAGGGCCGTGTAGTTATGAGGCTAAACCCGCAAGCACATCACTAGCATGAGTCTCAGTATTGATAGTGTCGTATACTTGGGTGATCGTACCTTCGCCGTTGATGACGAAGGTTATTCGCTTAGCGTAGCCACCACCTTCGACGTCAAAGGCTTTAGTGATCGCACCGTCGCTATCGACAATCAGTGGGAAAGGCAGGTTAAACTTCTCTTTGAATGCTTTGTGAGAAGTTTCGTCATCCATGCTGACACCGAGGACAACAATGTCTTTGCCTTCGTATTCACTGTATGAATCGCGAAAGCTATTAGCCTGTTTGGTGCAGCCAGGCGTGTCGTCTTTGGGGTAGAAATAGATCACCACTGTCTTACCCGAAAAGTCGGATAGAGAAACGCTGTTGCCAGCGTCGTCTGTAGAGGTAAAATCAGGAGCTTTGGTACCTACTGAGAGCGCCATGGAAATATCCTATCTATAGTTTCATTGCAGTGTGACACCTAAGGTGGTCACGCCTCAGTGATTCTAACAGTGATTTTGCGATCGCTCTACAGGCGCAGCCTCTCGACTTGCCCATCCAATCACCGTCCATTCAATTCTTGTGTAGCTCGAATATGCAGCTCGAAACCCAGCGGCTCATCATTAGACAATGGCATCCGGTGGAAGATGTTCGTAATGCTATGGATATCTTTGGGGATGCTAAAGTCATGCGCTGGATAGAAGATAGTCAAGATAGCTCGCTGCGTCAGGTACAAGGCAGGCTACAGCGCTATAGGGACAGCACCCAAAAGTCAAAAGACGGAACCGGTAGCTGGGCGGTTATTCAAAAAGATATTGGGAGAGTAATTGGACATGTAGCGCTCCTACATCTGCTAGACCTCCCAGAAGTTCGGCCTGACCATGTTGTAGAACCAATTCTAAATGGCACCAATACCGACGATTATATCGAGATTGGATGGCACTTTCGGCCTGCTAGCTGGGGGTTTGGCTATGCGACAGAGTCTGCTCGTGCCCTAGCTGAATACGGCTTTCAGGCATTAAATCTATCGCTATTGCTGGCGATCGCCCACCCCAAGAACAAACGCTCTATCGCTCTAATCAAGCGCCTAGGTATGCAGTATGACGGGGTAACGACTCGCTATTACGGCGGCCAAAGCCTATGTCTGTATCGGCTAAGTGCCTCTAGCTACCGCCAAGCAAAAATTACGTCACCTTAGGTTTTTGAGCAAGGCGGTGAATGCTACAGATGGGCACTATAGCTGCGTATAGTTTGGATTGAGGATATCTATGATGCAGCCTAGCTTTTTCCTAGTAGGTGCGCCTAAATGTGGAACCACAGCGCTCTGCAAGTATCTTGCTCAGCATCCTGATGTTTTTGTTTCCAGGCCCAAGGAACTAAACTATTTCGACACAGACTTCAAAACCAAGAAATACGTTCACTCTCTGCCAGACTATCTAGAGAAATTTGCTGAAGGGAAAGGCAAAGTCTGTGGCGAGGGAAGTACGTCTTATCTCTACTCCCAGGCGGCGGCGAAAAACATCTACCAGTTCAACCCCGATGCGAAAATTATCATCATGCTTCGCAGCCCAGTTACGGTGATGCATTCTTTTCATTCTCAGCTACTTTTCAATGGCTCTAGTGAAACGGTTCAAGACTTTGCGGCAGCAGTTGCACTAGAAACCGATCGCAAGCAAGGAAACAGCATTCCTCAAAGGTGCCAAGTCCCTGAGATGCTGCTCTATCGAGAAGTCGTGAGCTTCTTTGAGCAAGTAAAAAGATACTTTGACGTATTTGATAGAGATCAGGTGAAAGTGATTTTGTTCGAAGATTTTAAGCAAGAAACAGCTAGCGTCTACAGAGAAACGCTTGAATTTATCGGTGTTTCTCCCGACTTTGAACCCAGCTTTGCCAAGATAAACTCCAACAAAAGAGCGCGCAGCCCGCTTTTACAGTCTTTGCTGAAATATCCGCCTGCTAGAGTGCTTGAAATAGGCAAGCATCTGTTGCCGATGCCTCGCTCCTGGCGTCGCAGTCTTTTAGAGAGAACCAAGGCGAGCCTAAAGTCGCTAAATACGCAAAAAGTTTCTCGTCCGCCGATAGACGCCGAGCTGAAGAAACGCCTAATAATGGAGCTGACGCCAGATATCAGGGCATTAGAAACACTGATTGGTAGAGACTTGAGTGCCTGGCACCAGGGGACTGTGGCTAGGCAGGTCTAGTCAGTCAGCTCCTAGTCAGTCGGGTAACAAACACTTCGTGACTCTTACAAACCATTGCCGATCAAGATAAAACCAGCCCAGTTGTAAGGATGCCGAAATCTCTGATTTTCGATCAGCTTTGTCTGAGCCTGCTGCAATGCTTCAGCTTTGGATTTGCCTTCACTCAACGCAATGTAAAACTGATTCATTAGCGCCGCTGTAGCGATGTCATCAACGGCCCAAAGTGAGGCGATCGCACTGTGAGCACCTGTCTGCTGCATTTGGAATCCCAGGCCCAAAATCTCTTTGCCATCACCTTCTACGTTGGTCGCTGTCTGACAGGCACTAAAGACAACCAGCTCTACATTCGGGAGCTGCCACTGACCCAGCTCTCTCATCGTGACTATGCTGCCATCGCCAAATAGAACAAAAGAGTCTTCTGGCTGACCAGGTAGAAATTTGGCATGGGTTGCTAGGTGAACGATGTGACGATCGCTAGCCGCATCGAGTATGGTTCTAGGTGTAAATGAGCGATCGAATAAAGCCACCGTATCGGGCATGACGGTTGCTAGTAGATCGACTTCTTGTTTGGCACCTGAAAGGCCATCGAATGGAAATTGTTCTTGTCCTATATTGACGCGGTGGGTAGGACTATCTTCGGTTAACGCACCTGCCACAACTGTTAAACCTAGCGATCTGGGCTGAGTGAGGCGATCGACCGAAGCGGCGGTGATGTTATGCGATTGATATTTTTGAGCTAGCCACTGATTGCCATCATGAAGCGCAGCGAGGGGAACATATCTCAAGACGCTGTCCGGCAGGTAGATGATATTTTCGATGCTTTGAGCCTTTAAGCTTGGATCCAACGGCTTAACTAGCCAGCCATAGAGCTGCTGAGCAGCGACTGTCGGCTCTAAACTATCGGTCATTAGCTGTGATTGCAGCTTGCCAACAGTTTGAGTCAGCTCAGATTCAGAGACACTGACCGTATGGTGTATGGGTGGACCGGCTGATGTGATCAAAATTAGCTCTAGGCGATCGGGTAGCACCAAAGGATAGAGCGCCGCTGTACCGACAGGCTGAGCGGAGAGCGCTGACTGCAGCGATTCAATCACCCGTAAGTCGAAAGCGTCGGGATCAGCACTCATCTCTGATGTGACAGATCCTACTTCTGATAGCTGGAGAAAATCTGCTAGCTCAAGGATCGATGGGCTTTCTAGAATAGTCTCTAGAGCAGAGTTTAATCTGGCTTCTGCGGGCGTGTATAAAGAGAGCTGATTGTCAGTTCGATTACGCGCTTGATCGGTAGTCGGGTCGCTATGAAAATAAGCTTTAACTTCCTGTAGCTTCAGCAGTTCTAGAATCTGTAGGGCTTCAGCGGTTCGATTCTGTTGTAAAAGCAGTTTGGCTAGCTGGCGATAGAAGTCTTCAACGGTGGCGGCGTATTTCTGTTGTACGGTGACATCAAGGGTTCGCAAGTCGTCGCGAACGGTTTCAATGTCAACGATCGCGCGCTTGTAAAAGAAAATTGCCAAGGCAGGCCGATCGATCGCTTCCATCACAGCAGCCAGATTGAGCGCTCCGGCAATCTCATCGACTTTACTGTCTCTTTGAGTGCTGATTTGCAGACCTTCTAAGTAAACAGACCAAGCCTGAGCGGAGTCGCCTTCTTTTTGATATAGCTGACCTAGGCTGCTTAATAGCTGCGATCGCGCAAATAGATCGGTCTGTGTTTCTAGCAGCAATAACCCTTTATCCAATGTCTCTCTAGCGGCGATCAAATTGCCCTGCTCAACATAAGCAGCGCCCAAGATGCTCAGCGTATCGATCTCTTCAGGGAGGTTGCCAACCTGCTGATAGAGAGCGATCGCACTTTCGTAATTGTCAATCGCCCTAGCTAGGTCACCCTGCTTCTCATACAGCCAACCTTGCGAAAGCATTGCGCTCGCTTCACCCTGTTGATTTTCCAGCCGACTATGTAGGGTAATAGCCCTGTCCAAAGTCTGCTCAGCCTGCTGATACTGACCCGTTTCAATTTCGATCAGGCCGGTGTTAAATAGCAGCACAGCGCGTGTTTGTTCATGCACAATTGCCCCACCCGCTAGCGCTTGCCGATAGTAATTTAGAGCCGAGCCTAGATGACCTAGCCACTGATGCGTTTCTGCTATGGCACCCGAGAAATTAATCACTTCACCAGCGTTGGGCGAGTCAGCAAGATCGCTGGCGATGCCTTGAGCTTCTCGTTCGTTGCTAGCCACCAGAGCAAGCCCTGCTTCTAAGGTTGGCAGGGCCGTCGCATAGTCTCCGGCGCGTAGATAGGCTTTTCCCAATCCGTATAGTGCCGTGCTCTTAAAGCGAATGTCGCTTCGATTTTCACTGCTTTCAATCAGCAACAGGGCCGATTGAAAAGTTGCGATCGCCTCATCAAGCTCACCGCCGCCTCGCTGTCTATTGCCCTCATCGATCAGCTGCTCAATCTCAGACAGATGCGGCTGGGCCGCTAGCAGATATGGACTCGCAGCCAGTTCAGCCGCAGCAATAGGAGAGAGGAGTGTGATCGCTATCCAAACAGAGCGCATAGAATTTTAACCCGCGTCTTCTAACACGCCTTGCTAACAAGTGTCTGGTAGAACCTAGTGGCTAGTAGGGCGCGGTGGATTATCGGGTACGGGTTGCGGTCTAGGCCGCGCTCCGGCGGCATCAGGTATGGATTGCGATCCAGACCGCGCTCCACGAGACCGAAATTGAGTATTTAGCGTCAAGACACGGCCAAAAACTCCTGATACATTTCGCCGAAAGGAAGTGGTGACTTTCATAAGAACACAAAATAAAATAACGCTTGAATAGTCAAAGAAGAACTGGTTGCGACTGCTATGACTGACCAGCTAGTCCGATCATTAGTGGCGTCAACAGTCATATCACTGACATTAGCATCAGCATCAGTGATTATATTGCTTTGGTTTGCAAAAGTAGACCAGAAGTAAAGCTGTCACCTGCTAGTTCAAACAGTGGCTATCAAATTTCTCTTAGATTTTTTCAAAATTGTGGAGAAATTTGCAGAACTTTTGAGCTCAGTAGTGATAGCTGATTAATCCTGCACTTTTAACGAGAGGACGCATGGGTAAAGTCTCCGCCCCTAAAACTGTGCTTCAGAGTATGTCCAGATCCAGCGATCGCCTTGAGCCCCTGTTGGAGCTGGTCCAACAGACCTGTCAGCATCCTACTGGCAGCCGTCAAAGACAAAGAGGACTCACCAAGCTGATTCAGGCCCTGACCAATCAGCTTTGGCATACCTACGATACCTACTACCCAGATGCGCTACAGCAAACCTGGATATACTTTTGCCGCAACCTTTGCGAGGCGACAACAGCTAGAGCCTATGACCCCACCCAAGCTAGACTGACAACCTGGCTAAACGCCTACCTCAAGCGTCGCCTTCAAGACTTTCAAATTGATGAAAACTATCGACGTGTCAATATCCAAAGCCAGTCCAGCAGCGTGGTTCGCAGAGAAGATGGCACAGTGTTAGACCCGATCGATAGACTGCCCGCGCCTGCCGACATTCCGCCTCTACTAGAACAAGTCCGCGCCTGGGCCGAAACCGACGCAGACGACACGCTCAAATCCATCTGTATCAATCAGCACCCTAATGTCACTGCTCAGCTACTCATCCTCAGACGCTTGCCGCCAGAAACCCCCTGGAAACAGCTCTCTAAGGACTGTGGGCTGTCCATCGGTACGCTAAGCAGCTTTTACAATCGCAAATGCTTTCCCTTACTCAGAGAGTTTGGCAAGTCGCAAGGATACCTTTAATAGCTTCTCAACATATTATATAAAGCCGTTTTTAGGCGGCTTATCAAACTACTTACTCACTATTGTCACCCCATAAATTCGGGGGATTAGAACATGGTTACTACTATCTATTCCCAACAGTCCGGTATTGTTGTACCTATCACCACAGAATCTACGCAGATTGCTCAGCGGTTCGCTCAGCAGTGCTCTGCTCCTGAGAAAGCTGAACAGATTAGACAAAACACATTAGCTGTTCATGCAGTCAATGCTTATTTACAGCTACTGTCTATTCCGACTGATCTAGCTGATAGCGATAGTTGGAACCCGATTATGCAGCTAGTGGCCAACGTGGCCGACCTCAAGCTCCCTAATATTGGCACGCTCTCCTGTCGACCAATCACGCCTGATCATGACACTTGTCAAATTCCGCCTGAGGATTGGCACGATCGCATAGGCTATATTGCCGTCCGTTTAGATGAAAGCGCTCGCCAGGCTACCTTAGTTGGCTTTTGCACCGCCATTCCCCAAGTGGAGCACGTTTCTACAGAGAGCTTTGATCCGATTGAAACGCTGATTGATCGGGTGCATCAACTGCAAGTTTCTCAGTCTCCAGCGGCATCAAGTCGATCGAGTAGCGTGCCGTATGTGCTCAACCAGATTGGCAAGTGGGTAGATGGCATTATTGAAGCAGGCTGGCAAACGGCGGCAGAATTAATTAATCCAACCGAACTCGATTTGGCGTTTCGTACCTCTGTTGATTTGGTTTCACCGACGCTAAACGCGCCAACGACGGTGACTGATATCAGCCGAGCCAAGCTGATTGATTTGGGTATCCAGCTAGAGCAATCGGTTCGAGTTGCTTTGGTCGTCCACATTACTCAAACGGCTGACCGACGAACCAGCGTGATTCTACAAGTACGCCCTCTAGGAGAATCATTCTATCTGCCAGAGGGCGTTGAGCTTACTGTGCTTGATGAGAATAACGCCAACTATCTAGCAGCCACGTCTAGAGCCATCGATAACTACATTCAGCTGCGATTTAGCGGTCAGGCTGGAGAACAGTTTGGGGTTCGGATCAAGCTAGGTCAAAGCGTGTTTAGAGAACAGTTTGCTATTTGACCATTCCAGCGATCTACAGCCTGATACCGTAATAGGTAGAGAGTGGATAAGTCGATGGATAAGCGCATCGTTATCAAAATTGGATCGGGCACGCTGGCAACTGGCTATACGGCTGCTGTTCAAGTGGGTAGCGAAGGGGCACCGCCGCAGGTGGAAGTTCAGGCAGGGTTACCATCTGCAAAGGATTTAGCTCAATGCTACTACCAGTGGCAGCGTGCTTACTGGCAGATGGGCTTACCTTCTCGCTTAGAGGCACTGTCCGGCGAAACCAATTTCTCTGATGTTTCTAGACTAGAGAACTGTCGAAAGCTTAGCCGTCAGTTGCGCGATCGCGTTCGCCACTGGCTCAATAGCCCAGAATTTCAACCCATCCGCGAAAAAATCCTCGAACAGCTCAGTCCAACTGATACAGCTCGTATTCTGCTACAGACCTCAGATCCTCTACTCCAGCGGATTCCCTGGTACGAGCTTGATTTTTTTCAACGCTATCGCAACGCCGAAGTTGGCATCTGTCCGGTGGCCTACCAGCAGGTTTACTACAGCGGCAGTCGCTGCGAAAGAGTCCGAATCCTAGCCGTTTTGGGTGATGACACTGGCCTAGATACCACCATAGATAGAGTGCTGCTGGAGAATCTTGCGGGTGCGGATATTCACTTTCTCGATTCTCCTAACTGCCAGACCTTCACAAAGGCGCTATGGGACGAGCAGGGCTGGGATATTCTCTTTTTTGCTGGTCACAGCAGCAGCTATTCTCAAAGGTTTTCTCAGGAGCCTACTCAAGTACCCTCTCCAGAATATGTTCAAAGTCAGCCTGAATGCAGCGGTGAAATTTGGCTAAACCCTTCTGAAAAGCTCACTATCTCTCAGCTTAGGCACGCACTGCAAAAAGCAATCGATCGCGGTCTTAACACGGCGATTTTTAATTCTTGTGATGGTTTGGGACTTGCCAGCGATCTAGCCGATCTGCACATTCCTCAGGTATTGGTGATGAGAGAGCCTGTACCCGATCAGGTGGCTCATGCTTTCTTGCAGGGTTTCTTAGAATCTTTTTCTAATGGAACGCCCTTTTATACGGCTGTTCGAGAGGCTAGAGAAAAGCTACAGGGGATGGAGTCTCGATTTCCCTGTGCTACCTGGCTACCGGTGATCATTCAGAACCTAGCAGAAACACCGCCGACTTGGCAGTCCTTGCAGGGGCCACTACAGACGGCACCGCAGAGAACCGTTGACTCATCTGATTTGGCTACTGTCCCTTTACCTGTGGGTTTATCGGCGAGTAACGCTGACCCTAATTTATCTGGCCAGCTAGCACCAGAACCTGTATTACAGGATCTATCTATCAGCAAATTATCTTTTTTCAGTAAGCTGAAAGTGGGCCTAGGATGCGGACTGGCGGTCGCATCTATACTGACCACAGGCCGTTTATTCGGACTGTTAGAACCTTTAGAAATTAAAGGCTACGACTATTCACTGCGTACTCGTCCAACAGAGCTACCCGACAGCCGCATTCTCATCGTCACCAACACGACAAAAGACATTGCAGCATTTCCGAATACAACCGGAAAAAGTTCTTTGTCTGATGACACTTTGCTGACACTCTTAGACAAGCTGACCTCGGCAAATCCAGCCGCGATTGGGTTAGATATCTATCACGGACATGACAATAAACTGCCTGCTCTCAAACAAAAAATACACAATACTGAAAACTTGATCGCTATCTGCAAAGAGCCGTTCTACACCGACGAAGAAACACTTGTTAGAGAACCGCCGCCGCCAGAAATCGAAGATATGTCACGGATTGGAGCCAATGACTTTGTTGCATTCTCAAAGCGCGGAGAAATCTTGAGGCGGCATCTGCTGCAGCTATCACAAGCGTCAAACTCGCTTTGTCCTAGCAACCCCTCGGATCAAGGAGCCTTCGTTAATACGTTTAGTACGGTGGTTGCTTTTAAGTATCTAGCAGATGCAGATATGGCGCTGGAGCCTTTTTTCTTAACAGAAAGATTTGGCGGATACCACAGCGCCGATGCTGGCGGCACTCAGCTTTTATTAAACTATCGAATTACTCACGATCCAAAACAAACAAACTGCGGCAGTGTTAGAGAGACACCGGCTGAATGTCTAACAGTCTCTGAGCTGCTAGCTAAAGATCCACAACAGCTAAGATCGATAGTCGAAGACAAGATTATCTTGATTGGGACAACAGATATGGACTATGCCGCAGGCGATCGCTGGCGTACGCCCTATACAAAAAGCCCCTATGTCAAAACGGACGAAGTACCGGGTGTTTTTCTCAACGCTCAAATGATTAGCCAGCTGATCAGCCACGCGCTAGACGAGCGTCCTTTGATCGGGAGCTGGGCTGAATGGCAGGAGGTTGTTTGGATAGCTATCTGGGCCTTACTCGGCGGCTTGATCGGTGCTTATTCAACGCGAAGGCTGTATGCACTGGTATACTTGCTACTCGCTGGCAGTTTACTATTGTTGATGAGCTGGCTATGGCTGGTGCGCCTGGCCGTTTGGGTTCCGTGGGTACCAAGCGTGATCGCCCTGCCTACGGCTACCCTAACCTCATGTGCTGCTTCCCAAAGGAAACTTTCCTCTAAAGCCCTGCATCCTAGAAGCCCTGCATCCTAGAAGCCCTGCATCCTAGAAGCCCTGCATCCTATAAAGTAGTATCCTCCGCTCCCTCTCGCCCCCTTCCCGCACAATGCCCCTGCTCAACAGCCAAAACCTGCGTCGCAACTTACTCGGTGCAATTGTCCTCGCTGCCCTACCATTTTCTTTACCCTATTCCGTCGCCGCTCAACAGCTACCGCCTCTGCCGATTGAGTTCAGACCAGGTGAACTCGCCAATCCTGGCAGACCGGGCGGCAGACGCAGAGGCGGTGGCTCTCGGGGAAGTTGCCAGGAGGGATTGCCTTTGAGTGCGATCGCCTATGCCGACACCCAAGTAATCACCGAGTTAGGCGTTACCCGCACCGATGAAATCGTAGGCACCCTGACGACAATAGCCCAGCCCAGCCTATTGTTCTACCTGCCACAGGCACTATCCAACACACCAACAGAATTCATCCTAAAAGACAGCAGCGAGCGATTGCTATATCAGGGTCAGCTGATTGGCTCTACTGATGGTAATGGCATTGTGGTTGCGCCTTTGCCAGTGGCGCTATCACCCAACATGCCCTATCAGTGGTCTCTCACTGTTGACTGTAATGAAACCGAGCGCACGACAGTCAGCGGCTGGATAGAAAGACGTTCGCCAAGTGACAGTCTGGCTAACGATCTCGGTGAAGCCGATAGTCAGAATCGCGCCGCGCTCTATGCCAATGCTGGATTTCTACAAGACGCCTTGACTGAGCTAGCTAGCCTACGAAAGCTACGACCAGACGATGCGATCGTCGAGCGAGAATGGCAGGACTTTTTAACTGCTCTAGATCTCTCGGATCTGGTTAACGTTCCTGTTCTAGATTGCTGTGTGATTAGCGACGCGCCGATGGAGCTGACAGAGCCGACAGAGCCGACAGAAGAAACGCTGCCTGAAGACTCTGTAGAACCCTCGACGGTTGAAGAAGCAACAGAAGATATACAGACTCCGACTGAATCGAGCGAACCAGATACACGTACTATTTTGCAAAGAGCAAGAGACAGAGGTTGATATATCGCTAATAGTTATGCAGAAACTGAAGCTTGGCGGGATAGTCAACACAGCTTTTTTGGTTGAGTAGTGACCAAGCCGCCTGTGACTGATCGCCGTTTGATTACGCTGCGATCGCACCCATCCCGGCATTTAGCACCTCGATATAAAACCGCTCTAGCTGACGAGTTGATCCCTCCCAGCCCCAGCGCTCTGCCTCTACTCTGGCATTTTGACGCAGCAATTCTCTTTCCGCCTTCATTCCCAGCAGCTTTTGCGTCGCCACAATAGCTCCTTGCTCATCCGTCGGGTCGAACATAAAGCCGTTCACGCCGTTAGTCACAATATCTGGAATGCCCCCTGCATTCGCAGCAATCACCGGACAGCCTGCCGCCATCGCCTCTAATAGCACTAGCCCCAGCGTCTCTGTTCGAGAGGGAAAGATAAACGCATCGGCTGAAGCATAGGCCGCACCCAGCTCTTCACCCGCGAGATATCCGACAAAGTGAGTAGGCGTTCCTTCAAAGTGCTGTTCTAGCTCTTCGCGATAAGGGCCATCGCCGACTAGCGCTAGCCGAGCGCCCGGAATAGATTCGAGCACAGGCTTGATTCGATCGATCTCTTTTTCAGCGGAAAGCCGACCAATATATATCAAAATGGGCGCTTCTGGATGTCCTTGAGTGAGACGCGATCGCATCTCCTCGCTCCTAAGATCAGGCCGAAACAGCGCCGTATCCACGCCTCTTTGCCAAACTTCTACCCGCTCGATTTCGTGCTCGGTCAGCTCTTGCTGCATCACCGTAGACGTACATAGATTGAGCGCTGCCTGATTGTGCATCGCCTTCAATAGTTCCCACAGTACCCCTTCTAACAGTCCTAGATTGTAGTGTTCTAGATACTTAGGCAAGTGCGTATGGTACGACGCTACCAGTGGAATGTCTAAGGACTTGCTGTAATAAATTCCACCCAGGCCCAGCACTGCCGGATTCACCACATGGATCAGATCAGGAGAAAAATCTTCTATGGCCTCACGCATCGAAGGCCGTGGGAACGCCAGCTTCAGCTCAGGGTACAGCGGTAATGGAAAGCCAGAAACGCCTCTGACCTTTGCGCCTTTATACTCTGTCAAACCGCCTTCAGGGCAAAATACACAGACCTCATGGCCGAAGCTTTGAAGATATTCGACAGTATGCTTTAGCCGGGTGACGATGCCGTCAACTTTAGGAAGGAAGGTTTCGGTGAAGATGGCAATACGCATAAAATGAAAGAAGGGTAACCGGTGGGTATTGGCTATACGAAAGGCCAGCTTGCAACAGTTACAAACCGACCTTTTGAAAGTAGTTTAGAGACTCACAAACCAGAGCGCTACCGACGCCAGCTAACGGTGGGTAGAATCTGTTTTTTATCAACTCTATGCTTATATTTTATCGCTGTATTCAAAACAGAATCTAGCAAAGAGTCAGAAAGCATATGTGGCTCTAGGCCGAGGTCAATCAGCTTGGTATTTTTCGCGTTGAAGTAGTGTTCTTCTGCTTCGACCCGAGGGTTGTCTAGGTTAGTAACCTCTACATCTAGGCCCAAAGTATTGCCTGCTTTTTTCACCATCATTGCCAGCTCGTTGATGCTAAACATCTCTGTGAACTGGTTAAAGACTCTAAATTCGCCCTCGTTGGCTGGGTTTTCGCAGGCGATTTCGACGCAGCGAACGGTGTCGCGAATATCTAGTAGGGCTCTGGTCTGGCTGCCTTTACCGTACACAGTCAAAGGATGGCCAACAGCCGCCTGAATACAGAAGCGGTTGAGCGCCGTACCAAAGACCCCGTCATAGTCGAGGCGGTTGATTAGCAGCTCATCCATGCCGGTTTCTTCAGTCAGCACGCCGTAGACGATACCCTGGTTTAGATCCGTTGCTCGCAGGCCCCAAATCTTACAAGCAAAGTGGATGTTGTGGGTGTCGTGGACTTTGCTGAGGTGGTAGAAAGAACCAGGACTTTTGGGGAAAGGAAGCGTGTCTTCTCGCCCGTTGTGCTTGATGGTGATGTAGCCTTCTTCGATATCGATATTGGGCGTACCATATTCACCCATCGTGCCTAGCTTAATCAGGTGACACTGAGGGAAATGATCGCGTAGCACATAGAGCAAGTTGAGGTTGCCCAGAACGTTGTTCGACTGAGTCATCACCGCATGTTCGCGGTCGATCATCGAGAAGGGGGCCGAGCGCTGTTCGCCAAAGTGAACCACGGCGTCTGGCTGAAACTGGAGCATGGACTGCTCCAAAAAGGGATAGTTATTGACATCGCCGATGAAGAGCTCGATGTCCTTACCCGTTAGATCCTTCCACCGCTGCAACCGGGTTTGGATAGGCGCAATCGGGGTCAGAGTTTCAGCCTGAAGCTCCATATCCCAGAGCCTACGCACAAGGTTATCTAGAATCGCTACATCATGACCTTTATTGGAGAGATAGAGCGCTGTTGCCCAGCCACAGTATCCATCGCCGCCGATTACTAAGACTCGCATGTTGCTTCTTTGTGAAACCTTTAATTTTGTGTTCTTTGCTGATGCTCAATTTATCAGGTTTAGGGCGCTAGATGGGTATTTCTTCCGAACGGCTGGCTGTAAAAAAGACTCGGAGGACACAAAATGACTAGTCAGCCATATGTAGCCTATTAGCTGAGATTTAACCGCCATCAGTTTTTTAGCCACTTTTGAGGCGTTTAGGGCGCGGGTAGGGAAGTTTTTCTATCTCGGCATAAAAGTTTATAAGGCGCAAACGTGCGTTGTTTAAGACAAGTTTAAAGCTGAAGGCAATTGAACCAGTTGCCTTCAGAAAGCCTCTGTCTGAGGGTAGAAATCTGAATGCACAGCTCTTGATGCACAGCGTATGAAGGGTCGCTCTGACACACTACCCATAGAAGATCTGTAGAAGGTTGTCAGGCGTGAAGATACAGGTCGTGAAGATAGTATTTTTCGTTGAGTCATTCCTGCTGCAGGCTAAATATCAGCAGGCTAGTTTCTTGGTCATCTGAGAAGTTATCGTCGCTCATGACCAAGAGGCTACGGCTCGGGTTTGCCTGTCTGTTTCCTCGATTACGCAAAGTCGGTCCAAATGTCATCGCTTCGTAGTTTTGCAGCGGCAGGTCTAGATCAGCAAAATCTAACACTAGCTGTTTGCGAATCGGACTGATGCCGCTGATGTCTCCTTTGAGAGAATCGATGGCGCTGATATCTGTAGCCCCACCGGAGGCGAGCTGAAATAGTTTGAGGACGAACCCTCGAAGCCCGTACGAACGCTCTAACCCCAGAAAATGACCACTCTGGTCGAGTACGGCAATCTCCGGTAGGCCGTGAAGTATTGCGCCTGTAGGCACTGCGTCCATTTCGTACAGGTGCTCTGAAATCAGCGTGGTTTGATATGGGCTAATCGTGTAGTGGATCAGACGATTTTTGTAAGGGACGTCTGGCTCAAAGTCTAGATCTTGTAGCAGCGGGCCTTCGGTGGCGACGAATAAACGATACGGTTCATAGACGCCACCTGTTCCCGACGATACATTGATCGCTAGCGCTTCGAAGCTGAGGTTTTCTTGAACGCCGAGGCTCTGAGATTCGGCACTATCAGGCAGATAGCGGGCGGGGACGGGAATGGCCGTTTTGAGCTGGCCAGTAGCAATATCGTATTCACCGACAGTAGGCAAAACTTGACGGCTAGGAGAGCCCTCTGTCGAGATTAGCAAGGTGCCAGTGGGTGTGAGCGCCATGCCTTCGGGATCGAGGGTACTGATGGGATAAGGCTCGCCAGCGGCATCGGTGAGGTAGGTGACTGCTTCGATGGAGAGTGCCAGCGGGTCCGCCAGTGTAGGCTGGGAGTCGGCAGCGGTTGAGAGGGTAGAAAGGCTGTCGATCTTGAGGGTGTAGAAGCGAGGGCGATCGCGATTATCAGAAAGGGCATATAGGCGATCGCGCGTTACATCGTAGGCGATCGCCGAGATCCCACCCACAGGCTCACCGTCAAAGGTTTGCTTTTCTAACGTAGCGCTGCCGACTAAGTCTACAGAAATATCTAAAAACAACCGATCTTCAGCGCTGACTCTGGGAATGGCGCAGCCGCTGAGCAGCAGTATCAGCAGGCCACAGATAAAACTATGTCTAAAGAGGCGAAAGCCGCCAGCAAGAGAAGTAAGCACCATCGGATAAATTAAGAGGTTAAATTTTTGGGAAAAGTGAAATTATGTACTCATAAGATAGATTATTTGAAGCTTGCGCTGTGATGCACAGCCAGACCTAGCGAGAGTAACTTTGCTGAACCAAGGATGGACTTACACAGATGAGGTGCGCTCATCGGCGGCTGGACAAACGGTGCTGAATTATTACACAGCGCGCTATCGCCATTCTGATCGCGCCGTTTGGCAAGATCGAATTGAGACAGGTCAGATCCTTTTAGACGGCGATCGCACTCAAAACAGCACCCTGCTAAAGCCAGGGCAGATCCTCAGCTATGTGCGATCGCCTTGGCGAGAACCTACCGTACCGCTAGAGTTTGAAGTACTCTACGAAGACGAAGACCTGTGGGTAATCAATAAGCCCGCTGGACTGCCAGTCTTACCCGCTGGCGGCTTTTTAGAACACACCTTGCTACATCAGCTACGATCGCGCTACCCAAAGCAGCAGCCCGTACCCGTCCATCGTCTAGGTCGCGGCACCTCCGGCGCTATGCTGATTGCCAAATCGACCACCGCCAGAGCGCAGCTTGCCCGGCAGTTCAGACATCGTAGCGCTAACCTTAGCGCCGCCGCCGACAGCAGCTGCACCCTCAGCAAAACCTACCGCGCTCTAGTCGGTCCGACGACGCCTAATCAGCTAGGCGATCGATTCACTTGTTCCTACCCCATCGGCAAACTGCCACACAATCGGTTGGGCCATATCTACGGTCACCTGACAAATACGCACACTACCGGAAAGACAGCCCGCTCAATAAATAGTATGGTTGCTCGTAGCCAAGGCATTGTCCTCCAGCGCCGCGCTGACTCTACGCTAGTCGAGGTGACTATTCAAACTGGCAGACCCCACCAAATTCGCATTCACCTTGCTGCCGCAGGGTATCCGCTTCTGGGCGATCCGCTGTATCCCGCTAGCGGCATTCCCGATCCTGACGGCTTCGCCCTGCCGGGTGAGGGCGGCTATCACTTACATGCCTACCGCCTGCGCTTTGCTCATCCGCGTACTGGCCAATCCATTACCGTTACCGCCTTACCCCCAGAAATTCTTCGCTCTGATTCTCCCTCTGCTTAACCATTTTGTCCTCTCATCCGCTCACCTCGGTGGCCAAGCGGAGCCGTAGCCATGCCTTTTCCTCCCGACTACATTCTCTACGCTCAGCACGGCTGGGCCGATATTAACCAGGGCATCGGCCAGCTAGCGAAAACAGTTGCCAGTCCTACCGCTAGAGTGATTGTGCCAAATTTGGGGTTTGTTAATACCTGGATTCGAATAGAGCCACTGATTGATCGAGTCGAGGCGATCGCCCAGCAAACCCAGGCCGAACATCCCAACACGCCGCTCAGAATCGTCGGCCATTCGATGGGAGGCTTAATTTGGTTAGAAGTCTTAGCTCGTCATCCCGAATGGTGGCCCCTCGTCGAATCACTGGTGCTCGTCGCCTCTCCGGTAGGCGGCGCTGATCTAGGCAGGCTGGTCGATCCGCTGGAGTTAGGCATCGGTATTGCCAAAGACCTAGGCCGTAACCGCCGAGCCCTAGCCGAACGCATTGCCGCCGAAGTGCCAACTTTGATCATTGCAAGTGACTATAGACAGGGCAGTGACGGCGTGGTGCCCGTAGAGTGTACTAAATTCAACCGGGCTAGCTACATCTCAGTGCCCAATATCGCTCACGCTCGGATGAAAAAGCATCCCGCTGTTGCCGAGATTATTCAGCAGTTTTGGCAAAGTCGCGACCATTTATGCCTGCCGCAGCCAGTGGAAAGTGGGTGCGATCGCGTCATCCGTCAGCTCCAAGCGATCCCTGGTATCACCGATGCCCGATACAAAGGCTTCGAAGAATCTCAGCTTTGGTCTCTGCTACCCCACGGTCTGGTCCTACGCACCTGGCAAAACCGTATGGGTATTCATCATGTTTTTCTGGCCAATTATGCAGGTGACTGTCTCTTTGCTGGCTTCGTCGGCTGGCCGCATACAAGTGATCTGTACAGAGCACTTTTAATGCTCAAAGATAGTTATTCTATCGGGAGCGTATTCGAGTGATTTCTCCTACAACTTTTACTCCTAATTGACACGTTCTATACAACAAATTTCAATGCCGCAAGATTATGCAGTACAGTATGTTGCATGGCCAATGCTGAAAACAACAGACCTATCGCAATTGACCTGTTTGCCGGAGCCGGAGGACTTTGTCTAGGATTTGAACAGGCTGGGTTTGACGTGCCAGTAGCCGTAGAGATCGACCCGGTGCATGCAACAGTCCATCAATTTAATTTTCCCTTATGCAAAATTATTCCACGTTCGATCACTAAAACGACTGGTCAGCAAATTCGAGCTGTCGCAAAGCTATCTGCCCAGCAATCGATTGCAGCCGTGATTGGCGGTGCGCCCTGTCAAGGATTTTCGGCGATGGGACCGCGTTTGTCGAACGATCCGCGCAACAGGTTAGTCGAAGACTTTTTACGACTAGTTGCCGAGCTTCAGCCCAGTTATTTTGTGTTTGAAAATGTGAGAGGGTTAACGTGTGATCGCAATCGGCCCCTTCTAGACATCATCATTAGCCGGATTGCCGACATCAACTATCAGATCATATATCCCTGGAAAATCCTCAATGCCTGTGATTATGGTATTCCTCAAAACAGAGAGAGACTGTTCCTAATTGGAGCGAAAAGCAACAAACCGCTGCTAAGCTATCCTCAGCCCTTACAGAATCCTCCGACCTGTCACGATGCCCTTAGCGACCTACCCAATGCCGAACAGTTTCAGCAGCTGATTGCCCACGGAGAAACCCTCGCTTCTCTACCAAAGCCTCGTAATTTCTACGCAGCTCTAATGCGCTGCTACTCAGAGCAGGGCTGGTATTATGGCTATCGTCGCCAGTGGAATCCTGCGTTGCTCACCAACAGCATTCGCACGAATCATTCTCAGACATCACGCGATCGCTTTGCCCGCACTCCACCTGGCACCCGCGAGCCTATCTCTCATTTCTTTCGTCTATCTCCAGATGGCATCTGCAACACTTTGCGGGCTGGCACCGACTCCGCTAGAGGCTCTTTTACCAGTCCTAGACCCATCCACTATCAGTATCCTCGCTGCATCACCGTGCGAGAAATGGCCCGGCTGCACGGCTTTCCTGACTGGTTTCGCTTTCATAGCACCAAATGGCACGGCGCTAGGCAAGTAGGCAATTCAGTACCGCCGCCTTTAGCACGTGCGATCGCCACCGAAATCCTTAAAGCCCTCGGTCATGCACCTACCGCCCCTCACAAAACCTTATCTGCCGGAAACGAACAGCTCCTAACAATGGTCGCCTCCGAAGCCGCTAACTATTGGGGCATCCAAAGTCCTATTCGTCAGCGCAATAGAGTTCTCGCACAAAGCACCAGCGCATCGTAGATTTAGGGATTGTTAGGCTCTAATCCTCTGTTAGTCGACTGGGACTGCGTCTGCCGCTATCTCAGTCATCCACTTAGAATCGCCATAGCGACCAGCCACTAGATCTTCGGCTAAGAAAACTTGCTCAATCTCAGGAAATAGAATAGAGCCGCCGCCGCCCCATACTTTGACGGTTTCGAGCTGAAAGTCATCGGGACGTGGTAGCGCCTCTATAGAGCTGCCGTTCCATCGCTCCATCTGTAGGCGATCTATCGGAATGAAGTGTTCAGACCCATCGCTGAGAGCTATTTTTAGCTGGCGATGATGGGTCACATATTCAGCAGCAACGACCACTCGCTCAAATTCATTCTCCATTATGCTTCAATCTCCAAACTTCTTTGCAAACAACTATGTGTTCAGCGACTAGCTTGAGTGCGGCTTTATCAAACTTCTTATTGCTGTTGATACGTTCTTTTTTGCTCCGTCTCATCAATGCAGGCACATCACTCGAGATGTCTACCTTTACTTCGTTGTCAGAGTCAGAAACATGTACGTGTGGAGGTTGATGGTCTTTGACATAGACCGTGATGTAGATACTTCCATTTGTCCATACCGTAGGCACTTCTTATTTCTACAATCCTTACAGGCTGAACAACAGCGATCAACTGGTCGAATGTAATTGAGGCTGACACTCTCAGCCCTTTCCCAAGTCGTATCAAGTATTCCTTCAGTATAGTGACTTACTCTGTATTCCCACAGCAAGGCAGTACCTTGGCTGAACCGTTCCCCATTAGGATAAAGGGGTTGAATGGCAAAACGCATACGCATGGATATCAAATCGGGTTTTGTAGGTACGGTCGGCAATACGCCCTTGATTCGGCTCAATAGCTTTAGCGAAGAAACTGGCTGTGAGATTTTAGGAAAAGCCGAATTCCTCAACCCAGGCGGCTCGGTAAAAGATAGAGCCGCGCTGTACATCATTGAACAGGCTGAGAAGGAAGGCACGCTTAAACCTGGCGGTACGGTTGTAGAAGGTACAGCAGGCAATACTGGCATTGGCCTAGCGCATATCTGCAATGCCAAAGGGTACAAGTGCGTCATCATCATTCCTGAAACCCAGTCGGAAGAGAAGATTAGCCTGCTGCGAACGCTAGGGGCAGACGTGCGGACGGTGCCTGCGGTGCCCTACAAAGATGAGAACAACTATGTCAAGCTCTCGGGTCGCCTAGCCGCAGAAACTGAGAATGCTATCTGGGCCAATCAGTTTGAGAATCTAGCGAACCGTCAGGCCCACTATGAAACCACTGGCCCAGAGATGTGGGCGCAAACGGGCAGCAAGATCGATGGTTGGACGGCGGCGACCGGAACGGGTGGAACCTATGCTGGCGTGGCTATGTTTCTAAAAGAAAAGAATCCTAAGTCACGTTGTGTTGTCGCAGACCCAATGGGCAGCGGATTGTATAGCTATGTGAAAACGGGTGAGATCAAACCAGAAGGCAACTCAATCACAGAAGGGATTGGAAATAGCCGCGTCACTGGAAATATGGAGGGCGTACCAATTGATGATGCAATTCAGATCGATGATCACAAAGCGCTACAGGCAATCTATCAGCTCTTATATAAGGAAGGGCTGTTTATGGGCGGCTCTGTCGGTATCAATGTGGCGGCAGCGGTAGCGCTGGCTAAAGAGATGGGACCGGGGCACACGATTGTGACGATTTTGTGCGATGGCGGTGCTCGCTATCAGTCCAAGATATTTAACCGGGAATGGCTAGAGTCGAAGGGGCTTTGGTCTGATCAGTTTTTGCCTGGATAGGAACCGGGCGATCGCAACTAGCAACTTCTGCAAACCCTTAAAACACACAAGTCGTACTCATAACGAGTATGATTTATCCATAGCTAGAAGTAGTCAATCTTTGAAGATATCTAGCGGTTCAATGACGAAGGCTGAGTATGAATAGTGTTCTGATGGGATTTTTGGCCAGCCTAGGTGCTGGACTGGCAACCGGACTAGGCGCGCTGCCAGTGATGCTACCGTTTGATCTATCGGAGAAGGCGCAGGGGATTTTGCTGGGCGTGGGCGGTGGGGTGATGCTAGCAGCAACGTCTTTTTCACTGCTAATGCCAGGGACAGAAGCGGCAATTGCCCTTGGCTATTCAGAAACTACCGCAGCGGCGCTAATGGTCGCTGGCGTTTTGCTTGGCGGCGCGGCGCTTTGGCTAGCCCATGCCTTTTTCCCGCACGAACATTTCTTTAAAGGCAAAGAAGGTAAAGAGAGCGAGTACTTTGAGCAGATATGGCTGTTTGTGATTGCGATCGCGCTCCATAATTTTCCAGAAGGACTGACTGTGGGCGTCGGCGTGGGTTCTGGAGCCAACGGTGGTTTGGCCCTAGCTGGTGGCATTGGGCTGCAGAATATTCCAGAAGGCTTAGTGGTTGCGATCGCCCTTCGCAATCTTGGCTATAGCCCACTGTATTCTTTAGCTATTTCGACCCTAACTGGCCTAGTCGAGCCAGTCGGTGGGCTACTCGGGGCCAGTCTAGTCAGCTTTTCAGAAACGCTTTTACCTTGGGGAATGGCCTTTGCCGCAGGTGCCATGCTATTTGTGATCGTCGATGAAATCATTCCAGATATCGATCAAAAGGCAATTGGGCAAGTTGGTACAGTCGGGGTCATGATTGGTTTTGTCGCGATGATGTTTTTGGATGTGACGCTTGGATAGTGACTGACTAGCTGCTGACTAAAATCCTACCTGTTCTGATTCCTAACATCATTCACACGAACAGAGAAATTTATCTATAACTCCTTTAGGATCAAGAGACCTAATTTATTTGTGTTGGGACTATGACCTACGATTTTGACCTTTTTGTAATTGGCGGTGGCTCTGGTGGCATCGCCGCCTCTCGGCGGGCAGCCTCTCACGGGGCAAAAGTAGCCGTCGCTGAAGCCCACGATCTCGGTGGCACTTGCGTAAATCGCGGCTGCGTTCCTAAGAAGCTGATGGTGTATGCTTCTCGCTTCCCTAAGTCTGCAGAAGAATCAGTCGGCTATGGTTGGAAGGTTGACTCTGGTAGCTTTATCTGGCAGAAGATGATTGCGGCTGTTCATGGCGAAGTTGAGCGGCTAAACGGGATCTATCAGCGCATGATCGATAGCGCCGAGGTCAAACTGTATAGGCAGTATGCCAAACTGCTAGACGCGCATACGGTAGAAGTGGGTGATGAAAAGGTCACTGCCGAAAGAATTTTGATTGCGGTCGGCGGGCATCCGGTGAAGCCAGATATTCCCGGTATTGAACATACCATCAGCTCTGACGGAATGTTTGAGCTGACAGAGCAACCCCAGCGGATAGTGATCCTAGGGGGCGGCTATATTGGCTGTGAATTTGCTGGCATCATGAACGGGCTAGGGACAGAAGTCACTATGGTGATTCGCAAAGAACAGATCTTGTACGGCTTTGATGAGGACCTGCGTGATGAGCTGCACGAGGCCCTGCAAAAGGAAGGGATCAAAATCTTCAACAGCTCTGAGATTGTCGGGATCGAGCAGAGCGAGGAGGGTGTCACTGTCAAAATTGTTGAGGGGAATGCTAACAACGGTGACGAAGCTAAAGCATCTACGATTGTGGTCGACGCGGTTTGCCTGTCGGCAACAGGCAGAAAGCCTAGCCTAGACGACTTAGGACTAGAAAATACGGCGGTAGAGACAAACAAGGGAGCGATCGCCATCGATAAACACTGTCAAACCGCCGATCCCAGTATTTATGCAATCGGCGACTGCACTGATCGAATCAATCTCACTCCGGTCGCGATTAATGAAGGGCGCGTCTTGGCAGATACCCTATATGGCGGACAAGATCGACTGATGAGCTACGACTACGTTCCCTCTGCTGTCTTTACAACACCTGAGGCGGCCACGGTCGGGATCACTGAAACAGACGCGATCGAACAGTACGGAGAAGAGAATATCCACGTCTTTCGTTCGCGCTTTCGCTCGATGTACTACACCTTGCCTAACAAAGATCAAAAAACGCTAATGAAGCTAGTGGTGCATACCGAAAGCGACAAAGTATTAGGAGCACATATGGTTGGCGATCATGCGGCGGAGATCATTCAGGGGATCGCGATCGCGCTCAAGATGGGAGCCACCAAAGCTAACTTCGATGCGACTGTTGGTATCCATCCCAGCTCGGCAGAAGAGTTTGTGACTATGCGCTAAGCACTTTCACCTATCGCGATCGCCATTTTTCTCTATATGTTCTCCTAGCTATGAAACCCTTGTTATTAGAGCAAGGTGGCCAGCTAGCCTGCAGAGATATCCAACGCTAGCTATAACAAGAAGAATATTAGAGATAAAAATAAGTACTCTTACTCACGAAATAATTTTCTTCTAACTACGTCATAAGCACTTCTACTTACGAGAGTTTTTTTCTCAATTTATAGCGTCCTCATAATGTATTTTTGAGGGCGTTTTTTAGTGATCCACAGTCGGCAGAAAACCGTACATGCTATACGTGGCAAGCGGTTTTGGGTTAGCGACTGCTAGAGAGTTGCCGCCGCGAAGCAGCGCAATATTCGATTTACTACACAGTCTGCATTAGAGACATGTGAACTTTGCATAATTTATAGTCAAAATGTTCTTTAGGAACTTGTCATTCTATGTGAGCGGACTAGGATAGTTAACGAAAGGAATAAAGACATACCCCTGTCAATTAGTTAAAAGACGAGCAGATAAAAAAAGCTGAAGAACAAGATCTCCGCAGAATGTCATAAATAGTCTCTGATAAATCAACTAACTCCTTGGGTATCTTCGTTGCAGTCAACGCCGTACCCTCATCAGAAACACTGAAAACTACTGAGTCATTAAGCTAATTTTTTGCCGTTATGGTTCAACTTCTACCTAAGATGAAAAATACTCTGAACATCCTGAAACCAGTACGTAACTGGATTGAAGGCATCCCCGTCGAGAATGAGAAAACCGCTCACCGCATCGTCTCTTTGATCCCAGCAGACTGTCCTTTTGAGCGTGACGTCAAGCTCTTCGAGCGCACCATTGCTCACATCCCTCCTATGTGCAAGCTCAACCCTCTGTACGACCAGCTAATCATGCTACGGTTCAAAGCTATGTGCTACCTAGTTGATGAGTGCGGCGAAGACGCCGCAGCACTCTCTTAGCATTGAGTTCTCTCCTGTCTATATCGTTCTACAATAGACTAGAGGCAAGGGTGCATAGAATATGGCCTTTTGTGGCCCTATACACCCTCCATAGGGTGCGCTTCAAGTTCTCCCACGACCGTTCAATCTAATGCTCTCGCAGCCAGCGCGAAAGCACCCACAAAGCTGGCCTTTGCGCCCGTTCTTGATAGCGCGCTATGGTCGTTGATACGCTGAATAATGGCAATACGTACCTGAGCTTTCCAGCTATTAGGCTTGGTGCCTACCGCGCAGATAAACTCTGCCCTGTTTGCTTCGATTCCACCAAGCCGTGACATGCTGTTTCTCTTTCAAAGGAGGAACCTACAGAGCGAACAAGTGCGAGCAAACAAAAAAGACGAGAGGGGACAGGATTTTTCTTAGATCCCAGTCCCGTCAAAAAATTCCTGCAACGCGCGATCGTCTAAGTCGCAGCATTTGCTGCGATCGCAATTTTCTCCAACCGCGCCCACAGACATCAAACTTTCAAGCTCGGCTATCTTAGCGGCTATCTCCTCTTTAGTCTCAAGCTTCTTGGCTTCTCGCAGCTCAGAAACTTCATTTTCTAGCGCGATCATCCGATCCATCAGCGCCCGGATCGCTCTAGCCTCTGAATCAGGTAGCTGGGCATGCTCTAGCGGCCCCACTCGCTCACCCGAACGATAGACTACTCTGCCAGGTACCCCAACAACCGTGCAGTCAGAAGGCACTTCCCTGAGCACTACAGAGCCAGCGCCAATCCGCACGTCGTTACCAATTTGAATATTACCAAGCACCTTCGCGCCCGCCCCTACAATCACGCCTGTGCCTAGAGTCGGGTGGCGTTTACCAGATTCTTTGCCCGTTCCCCCCAGGGTGACACCCTGATAGATTAGCGATAGGTCACCTACAATCGCCGTTTCGCCGATCACTACTCCCATACCGTGATCGATAAATACGCCGGAGCCAATCTTTGCGCCGGGATGTATCTCTACGCCAGTCAAAGCGCGAGCTAGGTGAGAGAGCAAACGGGGTACAAAAGGAATCCCTATGTTCCACAGCCAGTGTGCTAGGCGATGTATAACCAGCGCCTGAAAACCAGGGTAGAGAAAAATGACTTCTAGCCAGTTGCGAGCAGCTGGATCGCGGTCAAAGATGATGCGAAAGTCCTGGACAATAGCCTTGAGCACAGCGGGATTTCCCTTTCAAATAACGGCAGCAAGCAAGCGGTTTATTGCTCACCTGCTTATTGAACTATTAACAAACCAGAATTATCTTAGCGTTTGATTAATTTGTCTCCAACCCCTATTAGGTTCGGTTCGCTGCTGCGCCTTTTGAGAGAAGCCTGCGCTATCAGCTATAGATAGAGTCGTTTGGCCCTAGCAGTGCTGAGCGGACCGGACACAATGGGCACCCATGCTATTTGAATGTTATTTGGAGTTTTCGGCAATCAGGTCGGCGCTGTCATTACGGGCATTATTGACCGTGCGGCTGACAGGTCTAGCTGCAATGGTCTGCATATAGGGCGAGGATTGCTCGGTAATGACTGACTCGGTAGTGGCCAAGTCGCCAGCTAGCCATCTGTCGTATGCCTCTGGCGGCAGAATAACTGGCATACGATGGTGAATTGCTGCCACTGGATCGATAGCTGCCTGAGTGAGAATAGTAAAGGTCACTTCATTATCGGCCTGCTCTTCATCAGCTCTTTTACTGCCTGCTCTTTCTTTGTTTGCTTTCTCCTCGTCGGCTGCTTTCTGCCCGTTTACTTTTTCCCATAGCCCAGCAAAAGCAAAAAACTGTCCTGGATAGCTGAAATAGATAGGCTGTTTGCCAGTCTTGGTGGCCTGCCATTCGTAAAAGCCAGTAGCAGGGACTAAGCACCGTCGCTTTGCCCAGGCGTTTCTAAAGTATGGCTTGGTTGCAGCCGTCTCGATCCGGGCATTGTGTGGTGCCTTCATCCCTGGCTTTGCCCAAGTGGGCTTTAGTCCCCATTTTGCCAATCCGATTCGATCTTTGATCACGATAGGGGACATCGCGCCGGGGGCTCGGTTCCAAGTGGGCCGGATTTCTATGCTATTGGTCAACTCAAAGGCATCTCTTAGCTGTTGAATTTCGACATCGAGCGTAAAGCGAGCGCACATACTTGCTAATTCTCCTATTTTTTATTCGGTGCTCATCTAGCTGGTGCTGAACTATCTGGTGCCCAGTTATCCAATGCCTAATCTTGCGGCTAGCGTTGGCGTCAGGGGTAACAGTACTAGTAAAACAAGTAGTAAAGAGGCCAAGGCGAGAGCGGCACGGGTATCATCAGGCTCGCTTAAATCGTCAGTGCAAGGGCGTTCTGGCTGACGCTGTAAAAAGACAATCAGCACGGCCCAATAGAGCGCCAAGGGATTAAAGAGGCCGACAATAGCGAGCAACACCAGGGTGACGGCTGTGCTCCTAACCAGGGTTTTGCGGCCATAGATCGATTGAATGACTCTGCCGCCGTCGAGCTGTCCGGCAGGTAGCAGGTTGATTGCAGTGATGATTAGACCAATCCAGCCCACGATCAACAGAGGCTGGACATCAACTAAGTCGGCCTGAAGGGCGTCACCTAGAACCAGACGCGCTAAGCCACCGACTAGAATAGATCCTCGAAAGAATTCGACAGGTAGCTGAAAGAGGCTGCCAGATTGGGAAAGCACCAAACCCCAAAATAGACAGAGGAAAGACAAAATGCCACCAGCGGCAGGTCCAGCAAAGGCGATGTCAAACAGGACTGTGCGGTTAGGGACGACAGACTCGAATCGGGTGATAGAACCAAACGCACCTAGCTGCCAAGCTGGAAGCAGGAAAGGCGGACTGAGCTGAATGTCGTGCCGCCGGGCGTAGAATCGGTGACCGATTTCGTGGACGCCGAGAGTAGAAAGAATGCCGAAGCCGATAGGAAGCACCTCGCGCCAGCGTTCTGGGGACTGGAATATGTCGAAACTTTGGAGTACGGCGGCGGTTTCTAAGCAGGTGGCTATGGTCGCGATCGCTAACGCCACGGCTAATATGCGCTGTGGCAAAGTTGTTGGCTTCGGTCCGTTTTTACTAGGAAAGATCACCACGACAGGTTTGTCGTCTGGATCGAGCAGTAGAAAAGACTGATAGCGATCGCCAAACTTATCTGCTAAGCGCTGACTAATGTCCTGTGCTGTTTTGTCCGCGTCACCTCGCAAATTCCCTTTAAAGACTGCTCCCTCTTGAAAGGGCACTGTTTTCGTTCTAAAGAAAGTGTTGATACCAAAGAAGCCCTCCATCGTAGCGAGGTCTTCAGGTGGAATAGGTGGTAGCGGTTTATCTTCTGGTTCACTCTTGTCGCTATCTTCGGCGTTCTCGGCGGTGCGATCGCCCACTCCCTGAGACTGAGCTTGGTCGCTCCCCTCACCTGCCCCTTCAACAGCAGTCTCTTCCAAAGCCGCATGCTCTATCTGAGCGGCTCCTGTTTCTTGAAGAGTCTTCTGCTCAGACGCCTTCTTAGCTAGTCCTGTCGCTTTCTTCGCAGAGTGCGCCGCTAGATCTGCTTGGCTGGCCGCTCGAAGCTGACGACCAAAATAGATATACAGTCCAGCCGAAGATACTACCAATAGCAAAATACCAGCTAGATCTAAATAGATACCTACAGCCGAAAAACCGAAGAACAGTAGCCAGGGAGCCATGAGCACTACAGTCTGTAACCAAGCTAAGATGCCTAGTCGACCCAGTGGCTTGGCTTTTGAAAAGCCCCAGGCCAAGATGCCAACGGCAACGGCTAGAAGTAAGACTGTAATCATAAGGAGGGATAAGGAATGATGACCGGCGATCGCTACCGCTAGGCCAAAGTAAAAAGGAATTACGAGAAGAAAATTAGTTAAGGGGTTATCAATTCTTAATTTTATTTTAGTAGAGGATGGTGGCAGCGCCCTAAAAGCTTTTAGAGCTTTCGGCTACACTGAACTGCTAGCAACGCGCGCACTCAATGACCCCATTCCCTTCTGATCCTACTGCCTCACCCGAGCCTCCTGCTAATTCTGCCGCTGGGTTTGACTCTCATTCAGTCGGTAATTTAGCGGATGAACCGTCTGGCGAGTCATCTAGTAGCAATGGCTACTACCAGCCATTCACGGTAGATTACAATCCCGACCCTGATTTGCAAGCCGACAACGAAGTGCTAAAAGAGCCTGTTCCGCTCAGTCGTCAGCCTCAGCGGACAGAATCAGAGGCAGAGATTACAGAGCGGTATCAACGTCAGCCAGCGATTGATCCTGTGAAAGTTGCTCAAGCGCCGATTAGCGTCGTTGCGATCGCAGGTGTGATTGTGGTGGTCATTGGCTTCACTCTTGATAGCTTCTGGCTGACCTTAGCGGGTTCTTTAGTGGCCTTCTTCGTTTCCCTGCGTCTGCTCAATCCCACATTGCAAGAAGCGCTTAGCGATCTTAGCCAGCAGCAAAAGGCGCTACTAATTGCCGTTCCAGGTCTATTGTTTGGCATCGTTGGCCTGGTTTATACCAGCGGTATCAGCCGCCCTATTGCCCGTTGGGGCAGCGGCCTGCGCTGGGATATTATCAGCGCACTAGGCGACTTTTTAGGAGCGATTGGACAAATTTTTATCGCGATACTCGCTGTCTATGTCGCTTGGCGACAATACATCATCTCTCGCGATTTGACGGTGCAGCAGAACCTAATTACCCAGCAGCAAACTATCGATTCCTTCTTTCAAGGGATTTCAGAGCTAGTACTAGACGACGAAGGTCTGCTAGAAGATTGGCCGCAAGAGCGCATTATTGCAGAAGCCCGTACCGCAGCCATTCTTAGCAGCGTCGATGCGGGTGGCAAAGCCAAGGTACTGCGCTTTCTCTCACGCTCAAAGCTGTTGACGCCGTTAGCTCGCGATCAGCGGTTAGGTCGACCGATCTTAGATGGAATGGGTGGCTACGCAGAAGACAGACTGGCCGGAACTAGGGTAATCGATCTAGGTGTAATGCTGGCGGCTAGCAGCTTAGCAGCTACCGATTTACGCTGGCTAGATCTCAGCGAAGCTAACCTTATTCGAGCCAATCTATCCGGCTGCGATCTAGTACGTACCAACTTTTCTCGCGCTATCTTATGCGACGCCGACCTTTCTAATACGGACATGATGGGGGTTCGTCTGTTCTATGGCAGCCTAGAAACGGTCACTCCCCGCACCCGTCAAGACAATCCAAACTATAGAACAGGCGAATTCACTGGCGCAGTCGTCGAGGGCGCTGATTTCACCAATACCCGGCGTCTTTCTGAAGCACAGCGCTGCTACTGCTGTGAGTGGGGCGGCAGCAAGACCCGAGAAACCATTCCCGGCGGCTGTGAGGGCATTGTCAATCGACTAGGTCGATAGTGCCTGCTCAGTTTGAGATGAAAGTTTGAAATGAAACGGCTTCAGCGAGACTTCAGCAGCATAACTTCAGTAAAACTTTGAGATGAAGATATTAGCGCGAGAGATTGGGCAAATTTGATTAGGTAATGGCTAGAAGCCTTTTCTTTTCTCTTTTCTCCTAGCAAGGCTTTCCTTGATCTCTTCACCGACGATATGGTTTCACGTTCCGCTGGGAAACGCTCTCGAAAACAGTCTGCTCAGCATGAGCGGCGTCATCTAGCGAACCAAGGTCGTAAGCCTAAGAAGAAAGGCAAGAAAAGTAGGCAGGCAGGCAAAAAGCAGACGAAACGCCAGCGCCTACAAAACGACGCAGGTGAAGAGAGTACAGCGCAAACGCAAACGCCCCGGCAATTACGGCTGATAGAGCGAGCAGCAGCGGCCCAGCGAAAAGTAGTTATCTCGTTTATCTCATCTGTCTTTTTTGGCTGCGCGTTTGTTGGTCTATTAGTCGCTATACTCGTCGAGCCTAAGCTAGGCATAGCCGCTAGCGGTGGGCTAATATGCCTGATTCTATCGTTCAAGTATCAACGGTTGGCGCTCTATGCCTTCATCATCTACATGCCGTTTGCTGGAACCGTAACCTATGCCTTAGGCGGCAACAGTCTATTGCAAATTGCTAAAGATGTTTTCTATATTCCTGCTCTGATCGGCGTCTATCAGTTCTGCAAGAAAAACAAGCTGCCAATTATCTTGCCAAAGGCATTGAAGCCTCCGCTCATCGCTTTTGTAGCTATGGCCTGTATCACGGCGCTAGTCACTAATCTACCTGATCAGATTGGCCAAGTCGATGGCAGGCTACCGCTAGTAATGGCGATCTGGGGAGGGAAAGTCTTATTCGGCTATGTTCCGCTAGTAGCCTGTATCTATTATCTGATCCGTACCCGAGAAGATCTAGAAAAACTGCTGCGGCTACAGGCTGTGCTGGTACTGGTCGCTTGCAGCCTAGGACTGGTTCAATATGGTCTGCTCCTAACGGGCGTTTGTCCTGGGACGGTTGGTGAAGGCGAGGAGCTATTTCGTGCCTCTTTAGAAGCGCGTTGTTTTGTAGGCGGATCTTTGCTGTACGCCCCTTCTATGGGACAGATTCGTCTACCGGGAACGTTTGTAGCACCGTGGCAGTGGGGTTGGTTCTTGATCTCTGGGACGTTTTTTAGCTTTGGTACCTCATTTAGCGATAAATCTTTTATCTGGCGGATTGTTGGACTGGCTTCGCTAGTCGCTGTAATTATCATGGCGTTTCTCTCAGGCCAGCGGATTGCGCTGGTACTAGTGCCTTTCTCAATCGCCTTACTGGTAGTGATGACAGGGCAGTTGGCAAATTTCAGGCGGTTTGTGCCAATCATGATGCCGCTAGGGTTAATAGTGTTTTATCTGATTGCCAACAACCCTGAGATAGTCAACGAGCGAGTGGATAGTTTAATTTCTCGCTGGAGTGCGTCTCCGCCTCAGCAGTTCATGGTTGAGCAATTTCGCCATGTTTCAAGAGAGCAAGAAGGCATTTTTGGGGCTGGCGTAGGCCGGGCCACTAATTCGGCGAGAACCTTTGGTAAGACAACACTGATTGAGACTTACCACCCAAAGCTAGTGTATGAGCTAGGGCCGTTAGGATTGCTGGCAGCGCTAGCGGTGTATACCACGATGACGGTAGTGACGTTTCGTGTATATCGCCAGACCAAAGATAAAAACTTGCGAAGCTATGCGGCGTCGATGTGGGTGTTCATCTTCTTTATCAGCTATTCGCCTTATTACTATCCTCTAGATGTCGATCCGGTCGCGGTCTACTACTGGCTGGCAGCGGGCATTGTCATGAAGATTCCTGCCCTAGAAAAGCAGGAGAAAGAGCGGCAGGCAGCGCTATTAAGACCGCCGGAAGCAGAAGGAAAAGGCTCTAAGAAGCGCAGGAAAAAAGAAGAAGCTACTTTCGTATGAGCAATCAGTTACTTCTAGGTCGATCTCGAAAGGTGAAGACAGCGTTCTCACTTAAAGCCTACTGGCCAATTGCTGTTTAGTCCTGATCTACTTACTTTGAGTCCTATTTTACTGACTCCCGATCTATCAGACTGTTAACTCTTATTCCTGCTCTCTTATTTCTTGTTCTATGGCACATACAACAATAGATTGGCCTCTAATCTCGGTAATTATTCCAACCTATGGAAGAGAATCTGTTCTATGTGACACCCTTAATAGTGTGTTGGCGCAGACGTATCCTGCTTACGAAGTGATTGTGGTCGATCAAACTCAGCAGCACGAGCCGACGACGCAGTCCTTCCTAACTCAACTTGATAGCGAGAAGAAGATTCGACTGTATACGGTACCTTGGGCTAGTCTGCCAGCGGCACGCAACTATGCGATCGCCCGCGCCAAGGGCAGCATTTTTCTTTTCCTAGACGACGATGTAGAACTTCCCGACGGTTGTCTGATGGCCCATGCCCAAGGGTTTGAAGGCAGGTCAGAAGTCGGCGCGATCGCAGGCCGGGTATTCGATCGAATGAAGCTCTCAGAGTCGCAAAAGCCAGAGATCGAAACGCTGCCACCCGAGGCGATGGACCCTGGAATTGCCTGGTATCACATCGACTTAGTGCATACGACAAAGCCGCAAAGAGTACTGACCGCGAGGGGTTGCAATATGTCTTTTCGGCGCTCGGTGTTTGATCAGCACGGGTTGAGATTCGATGAACGCTTTCAGGGTAGCGCCGTACGAGAAGAATCAGACTTTTGTCTGCGGGTGCGAAAGACGGGACTGATCATTTGGTACGAACCCGAGGCACATTTAGTGCATCTAGGCGAAGAAACAGGCGGGTGCCACGATATCAGCACCCGCTCACTTAAGTATCAGACCACTTTCTATCACAATCACTTTTTGATGGCGCTAAAGAATCTGACGCCTAGCCAACTGCTAAGACTATCAGGAAGGTTGTTTGACTGCCACGTTCTTGGCAATCCGCCCTGTAATAAAAGCGGATCGCCGATCAAAATTATCACTCGGCTAGGATTCTACACGCTTGGGTTTATTCAAGCGTGTTTTACGCTGCTAAATCCCGCACATCGAAATGGACGGTTGTATACCTCAGAGGTTCAATAGTGAAAATACTTGTCGTTAGCCATACCTATATTGTCGATTTGAACTGTGAGAAGCTGCGATCGCTTGTTCAGATCGACCCTACCGTAGAAGTAACCGTGGTCGTTCCTAAACGGTGGAGGCCAGGTGGCGTTCAAAATAAAATCATAGAGCCTCAGGCCAAACACGAAGGCCGATTTCGCGTGCTGCCAATCTCGAATCTGAGTGACAACAATCAAAGCCTGCTGAGCTTTGGCCTAGATATCTATCCACTCCTAGAAGAGTTCCACCCAGATATCATTCAGGTAGAACAAGGCGCAAAGTCTATCGGCTATACCGAGCTGATTATGCTGAATAAAGTGCTGAAGCTAGCGGCTAAAAATGTCTTCTTTACCTGGTGGAACTTGCCTTATGACACTCAATCCTTAGCCGCCTGGATAGAGCGCTATAACTTGAAAAATACCCACGGCTTAATTGCCGGGAACCAGGACGGCGTTGACATTCTACGAGATCATGGCTACGGAGGTCCGGCCTGCGTCATGCCGCAGCTTGGCGTTGATGAAAGATTGTTTAAGCCCGCTGCCCAACCAAAATTAGCTGCTAAGCATGGCATTAGTCCGGGCGACTTTGTAGTTGGATTTGTCGGCAGATTTGTGCCTGAGAAAGGATTGATGATCCTTTTTGAGGCGCTAGCCCACCTAAAGACCAAGCTAGAGGAGCGCAAACCGTGGAAACTGCTGATGCTAGGGCGAGGACCCTACCAATCCGCGCTAGAAAAGATGGCAGTCGAGCTAGATATTGCAGAACATATTTTGTGGATAGAGAGTGTTTCTCACAAACAGGTGCCTGACTATATCAATCTGATGGACACCCTAGTGCTACCGTCTATGACCACCTATGACATTTCCACCTTTACCGCTGTTGGCTGGAAAGAGCAGTTTGGCCACGTTTTGATTGAGGCAATGGCCTGCCAGGTGCCAGTGATTGGCTCTGATTCTGGCGAGATTCCAAACGTGATCAAAGAAGATGGACTGGTCGTTTCCGAGGGTAAGCCTGCACCTCTAGCAGCAGGTATTCAGCGGCTGATGAATGACCCACAGCACAGACAAGCCCTGGCTGAACGCGGCCATATTCGAGCGATGACAGACTACACCAACAAAGCACTCGCCAAACGACAGCTTGAATTCTACGAGTCACTGTTCTAACTCTCTTCAAACCGCATTATGTCTTTGAAAGTTTTACAGATAGTGCCTTCTCTCTCGCTTGTCTACGGCGGTCCTAGTCAGATGGTACGTGGTTTGTCAGCGGCGTTAGCTCAGCAGCAGGCGATCGCCCAGGTCACTGTCATCACCACCGATGCCAACGGCGACATAGACGAAGATCCCTTAGATGTACCGTTAGCTCAGCCGATTGAGCAAGCAGGCTACGAAGTTATCTATTTTCGGTGTGCTCCTTTTCGTCGCTATAAGTTTTCAACAGAACTGCTCCGCTGGCTTTGGGCTAATGCTCACCGCTATGATATCGCTCATATCCATGCGCTGTTCTCACCCGTAAGCACTGCTGCGGCTACGCTCTGCCGCTGGCGTCACTTACCCTATATCATGCGACCGCTTGGCACTTTAGATCCTGCTGACTTGCAGAAAAAGAGAACGCTCAAAAAACTGTATGCTCACCTCTTAGAAAAGCCTAACCTCGCAGGTGCAGCCGCGCTTCACTTCACCAGTTCTCAAGAAGCTAAAGTTTCCGAACGATTTGGCACGACTACGTCTGAAATGGTCTTGCCTTTGGGGGTTTCGCTGCCTTCACTACCTGAGCGAACCGTAGCGCAATCTCGTATTAGGGAGCAGTTTAGCATTCCTAAAGAGCGTCCCATTATATTGTTTATGTCTCGAATAGATCCCAAAAAAGGCTTCGATCTGCTCGTACCTGCCCTGGAGAAAATACATCAAAATAATCATCCTTTTCATTTGTTACTCTGTGGCTCAAACCCGCAGGATAGAGAGTATGAAACCAGCATTAAACAACAGATTGAATCTTCCAGCTGGTCATGCTGTGTAACCTTCAGCGGATTTGTTTCTGGTGAGTTAAAGATAAATATTCTTAGCGCTGCCGATCTCTTTGTTCTGCCTTCTTACTACGAAAATTTTGGCATTGCTGTTGCCGAGGCGATGGCGGCGGGCATACCTGTTGTGATTTCTACTGGCGTTGATATCTGGCCAAAGGTAGCAGAGTGCGAGGCTGGCTGGATAGTTCCAACAGAGGTAGAGCCTTTGGTAGATTCTCTCACTGAGGCGCTCTCTGATGAGGGTGAAAGAAAACGCCGTGGACAGAATGCTCAGCGGTGTGCCAAAGCAAACTATGGATGGGATGCGATCGCGCAAACCCTCACACTCAAATACCAAAGCCTGGTCTAAATCTCTGCCAAAAGCCAAATCTCTGCCAAAAGCCAAATCTCTACCAAAAGATAGAGCAACATCAGACGCCAACATCGCTCATTTCACCCTTCTGCTTTTATCATTCATCACTCTGCCGCTCTTCCCTTTCCCGCCTTTCCCCTAAAATAAAGAAGCAGCCTCCCACACCTCTATAGTCAATGCCCGAACAGATCGATCTTTTCAGCGCTAGCGGTATCGAAGCCACCCCGCCACCCGTAGACTTCGATCCTGACAAAATTCCAACTAGCGCCAGCGTACCCATCCCGCCGGGAACCTACGATTCGCTCGCGCCGCTGGCGACTCACTGCAAAAGCTGTCAGCGCTGTGAGCTAGCCGAAACCCGCAACAACATAGTGGTTAGTCGAGGCAACCCTAAAGCGCCGATCATGGTGATTGGTGAGGGCCCAGGCCAGCAAGAGGACGAACAAGGACTACCTTTTGTCGGGAGATCTGGCCAGCTATTGGAGAAAATACTAGGATCTGTTCGCCTAGATACAGAGGAAGATGTCTACATCTGCAACATTGTCAAGTGCCGCCCACCGGGCAATCGCAACCCACTTGCCAAAGAAATCAATGCCTGTCGTCCCTACATTCTGGAACAGATTCGCCTAGTCGATCCTAAGATTATCTTGCTCACTGGCGCAACCTCTGTGAAGGGCATTATTCCTAGCGAAAAGCGCGGTATCACTAAAATTCGCGGCACCTGGATTGAATGGGAGGGCCGTCAGTGTATGCCTATTTTGCATCCTGCCTATTTATTACGTAATCCTTCTAGAGATCCTGGCAAACCCAAGTGGCTGATGTGGCAAGACATTCAGGCCGTACGTGCCAAGCTAGATGAGATTCGCGCCGAAGCCTAACGAACCTTTTTTAAGTCTTAACCTTTTCGGTCTTAATCAGTCCAATGACAGCGCTTTCTCTTTTCACGAATCGGGTTGCAGTCATTGCCACCATGCATCACAAAGAGCAGGCGATCGCACCGCTGATAGAACCCGCTCTAGGCGTTAGGACGCTGGTTCCCACCGACTTCAACACTGACGCTTTTGGCACCTTCACTAGAGAAACCAAGCGCCCAGCAGATCAGTTAGCGACCGCTCGGCTCAAGGCAAAAGCAGTGCTAGAGCTCACCGGAGAAAGGCTAGCGATCGCCAGCGAAGGCAGCTTTGGCCCTCACCCTCAAATTCCTTTTGTGGCCTGCAACCGCGAGCTAGTGCTCTTGCTCGATCTTGAACATGAGCTAGAGATTGTTGGCGAAGCGCTCTCTACCGAAACCAACTATCAAAGCCAGACTGTTGATAGCCCCAAGCAGCCCTGAACTTTGCTGAATCAGTAGGATTTCCTAAACACGGCCTCGTGGTGATGCACGTGGTCTCCACGGATTCTAGTGACTCTGGTATTAGCGAATTGAGATCTAACCTTAGGGCTACCCCTACAAAATCTGTGGCGAAAGGAATTACAGCAGAAACCGATCTAGTTCAGGCGGTGACGCTAGCTATAGAGCAGTCTTCTGAGCGAAAAGCTCATGTCGAAACCGATATGCGAGCCCTCTATAACCCTACCCGAATGAGTGCGATCGCCCAGGCGACTCAAGATCTCATCGCCAAGGCCACGAACCCTTGCCCTAGCTGCGGCTATCCTGGCTTTAGCATTGCTCAGCGCTTCCCTGGACTTCCCTGTCGCCTGTGCGGGGCGGCAACGCTGCTCACCCACTCCGTTCTCTATCGCTGCCAGCACTGCCAGTTTCAGCAAGATCGGCCATTCCCAGAGTCAGTTCAGTTTGCCGATCCGGCAAACTGCTTTTACTGCAACCCTTAAGCCTAAAGCTCAAGCTGCGAAAGCCCAAGATGTAATCGTGTCAGCTTTGGATTCCAGCCTTTTCGCGAAGGATCGCAGAAATCTCTTCTACCTGCGTGAAAAAAGCATCGCCCATAAACTTTAGACTCGCCACTGCGCGCTGACCCGCTGCTTCATCACCTGCGCCACAGGCGTCGGTTACCATAATCGGGATATACCCAAGATCGGCAGCGTGACGAATCGTTGGCTCAATGCCAATTTCAGTAGCCACACCGACAACGATGACGTTCCCAATCCCGCAATCGCGCAAGGCAATATCGAGCGGTGTACTCTCAAAAGCAGACATTGTAATCTTGTCAAAGATGGCCTCAGACGGCAGCGGTGACATTTCAGGAATCAGCTGAAAACCTGGCGCATCCCGTAAAAACCAAGGATTGACATCATCGGTCGAAGTCGCTCTCTGCCATGCCTTGGCGGTCTTGAGTTGAAAGACGCCGGATAGCTCCTTGGGCAATGACATATGGCGCATGAAAAATATGCGTAGACCAGTTTCTCTAGCGACTTGAAGAACCGCTAAGACTTTATCTTTGATCGGATCGCCGTTGCTTAACTGGCTAAAAATGCCGATCTGCATGTCATACACTACCAGCGCTGTACGATTGAGCTCGCAGGCATCTTCTAGGCTTTCAGGGATCTCTAGTCCAAAGGCTTTCTCCATGGTGCTTGACTCCTGAATTTGTTTCTAAAAGGTAGCAGATGAGTCGGTTGTCGGGCGCTTGAGTAGTTTAAAGCCTCTATAAATCGCTAAATTATTACGGCTCGCCACTAGAAGGTGGCTCAATCGCACCTGCTCTGCAGTCTCGCAACCATAGCTGGATAGCCTGGCCAACACTGCTTTCACTGCTTTCTCTAGGCGGCGTTGGAATCTGCACAATAGGCAAATCATCTATGGCTGAGAACATAAAGGCCAGCCGCCAGCCATCCGTGGTTTGGGTCAAAAATACCCAGTGGTATTCTTGGGTTTCGTCAGCTTGCAGGTCAACATACTGCCGCGATAGCGTTGTAAAAAAGAGCTGAGTCACCTCCCCGCCAGTGGTAGGCGAAGTGGTAAAAGCATATTCGCTTAGATCTAGGGGCTCTAGGTTGAGCTTTCCAGCCACCAGCACCCGAGACGGTCGGTAGGGTTCTCGAACAATTTCTTCGCTTTCTTGCAATCGCAATACGTCAGCCTCTGTCCAGGGCAAAACCGCAACTGTCCGCTGTAGAACTCTGTTGGTATAGCCTGGAATATCTCGAATCAGCAGCTCTGCTAAGGGTTCTATTTCGCTTGGGCACTGTATCGTCTGTCTAATCGGCACACTAGGCAGGGTGTCCTCCTCGGTGCGGGTTTCCTCAGTCAGCGCTTCCTCAATACTTTCTTCAATCGTTTCTATATTCTCTTCAATGGTTTCTATATTTTCGAGCACCGCTTCAGCGTCATCAATAGTCTCGTCAGTGACTTCTAGATCTTCGATGATGTCTTGAGCGTCTGCTTGCTTGCTTGGTTCTAGCACGGACTGTTCTAAAACAGCAGCAGCGATGGCTTGGTTGGTGTTTGAGCCCAAAAGCAGACAGGCGATCGCGCCTACTGTCGCGCTCAGTATTCTACGGTTAGGCGACCCGCTCATGCCGCCATCTCCGTACAGAGTCGCGCGATCGCCGCTGCGGGATCGGCTGCCTGCGTAATCGGTCGACCAATCACTAGATAGTCTGCGCCCGCCTGTAGCGCCTCAGACGGTGTCATTGTCCGCTGCTGATCGCCTTTTTGCGCCCAGCTTGGCCTCACCCCTGGGCAGACCAGCCGAAAGTCTTTCCCACAGAGCTTTCGCAATTTCGCCGCCTCATGCGGAGAACAGACCGCGCCCGCTAATCCACTGTCTTTCGCTAGCTGTGCCATCTGCTCGGCATAGGCTTCTACAGACAGAGAAACTTTAAGTTCTGTGGTCAGGGCTTCTGGGCCAATGCTAGTCAACAGCGTAATTGCAATCACATTAGGTGGCGACTCGCCCGACTGCTGCGCGCCTTCGATCGCCGCCTGCTGTACAGCCCTTAGCGCTATCCCACCAGCGGCTGCATGCACCGTCAGCAGCTCTACACCATAGCGACCTGCGGCCCGGCCCGCGCCCGCCATCGTATTAGGAATATCGTGCAGCTTTAAGTCTAGAAAAATTCGCTTTCCACGCGATTTTAGCTGGCTTAAGATCGCAGGCCCGCTGCTGACAAAAAGTTCTAGACCGACTTTCCAAAAGGTGACTTGAGGGAGCGCGTCTATCAGTGCGATCGCCGCCGATTCACTCGGGACATCCAACGGCACGATAATTCGATTTATTAGCGATTCTGCTGTTGGTGCTAGCGTCATGGTACCAACCGCACAAACTTCTTTTTACCAATCTGCAAGACCTTTCCGTCTAGCTCTGCGGCCTGCTCAAAGGTCAGATTTGGATCGCCCACCTTCTCACCGTCCATTTTCACCGCCCCGCCCTTGATATGCCGACGGGCCTCGCTACTGCTTTCACACAGCGGTGTCGCCCCCAATAGATAGAACAGCTTAGCCGGGAAGCCCACTTCAGCGAGTGAAAACTCTGGTACCGACTCTGCGGCGGCTGTCTGCCCAGCGATCAAAGTCAGTGCGTCCTGCTGGGCCTGCTCTGCGGCGGCCTCGCCATGAAACAACCCTGTCACCGTCTTGGCTAATAGCTTCTGCTGGTCGCGAGGATTCTCAGGCAGCTCGCCTAGCGGCAAATCTGTCAGGTAGGTAAAGTAGTCGCCAATCACGGCATCGGGCACTTTCTCTAACTTGGAATACATCGACAGCGGGTCTTCTTGCAATCCGACATAGTTACCTAGTGACTTCGACATCTTTTGATTGCCGTCCGTGCCCAGCAGCAGCGGCAGCAGCATGCCAAATTGCGGCTGTAGGCCAAAGTGTCGCTGCAAATCCCGACCGACCGCTACATTAAACTTTTGATCCGTGCCGCCAAGCTCCACATCCGACTTCAGCGCGACTGAATCGTATCCTTGTAGCAGCGGGTATAAAAACTCGTGCAGGTAGACCGGCGTACCTTGCTCATAGCGATTAGCAAAGCCTTCTTTGGCCAACATTTGACCTAGCGTCATCGTACTTAGCAGCGCTAGCATCTTGCTTAGGTCTATATCCGATAGCCATTCAGAGTTGTAGCGAATTTCTAAGCGACCGGGCGTTTCAAAATCAAGGATTGGCCTGATCTGCTCGATGTAGGTTTCCGCGTTGGCTTTGACCTCTGCCTCGCTCAGCTGCTTACGCACTTCGGCGCGATCGGTCGGATCGCCAATTCGGGCTGTGAAATCACCGATCAGTAATATGGCAGTATGTCCTGCATCTTGAAAGGCTCTAAGCTTACGCACTAGCGTGCTGTGGCCTAGGTGAATTTCTGATCCGGTCGGGTCAATTCCTAGCTTTACCCGCAGGGGGCGATCGCTTTTTGTCAGCCTTGCCGTCAAGTTTTCATCAACATTGGTTGATTCTGGCTGGTGCGGGAAGACTTCACTCACACCCCTATATATGTTGTTAATCTCAGAGGATTCGGTTGTAGATTCGGTGGCGGCAGCAGTCATAAGAAGGACAACGAATACAAGGTTACAAGGGGCTCTGATAGTGTAGCTTTCCTCGGTTTCTATAGCTGAAGAAGTTAGCCGCCCAAGGATGCTGCTGGCTACCGCTTATTGGTGTTAGATGTGCTGGCATCAAGCGTACCAGCACCGTCGCTAAGTAGACTCTACTGCTGGTCAGCATCAAAGGGTTGGTATCAACTATGGGTATCAACAGGTCTGTAGACAGTCTTGCCTAGATCAAACTTGTCTTGAATCCATCTAATTCGTCATGCTTCTATTTGCTGCGCTACGCTTGAGATCCCGTTAGTAGGTGCTATTAGTCTTAGGCCACTAGCACTAGTGATGCCATTAGTGAGATGTCATCTATTTACTGCGGCTTAATACGGCTAGATGTATTTTGAAAACTGTATTTTGAAAATTATTTGACAATATCGCCCTAAACCACTAGACATTTGCAAAATATCCTCTATATTGACACCAACTACTCAGCTGTAACGAATGCCGAAATGCCGACGCGCAGCCAAGCAAGGATCTACCTCTCACCCCTTCAACTCTACTAAGGAAGTATTGTTTACCTGTGTCTTCAAATAGTTTCCGAAAAGTGCGATCGCGTTCCCGTCGGTCACCTTTGGTGCGATCGCCCAAAGTTCTCAGCTATATTCAGGACGTTAGCCAAATCAGCGCAGCGACCCTGCTAACAGTAGCGATGCTCGGTAGCTCAGTCGTCGCAGGCGGACTAGTTGGCTTAGCTATCAGCTTTCGCAACCTACCCGATGTGCGCGTCCTGCGGAACTATATTCCTTCAGAAACCAGCTACGTCTACGATATCAACGGCGCTTTGCTAGATAACGTTCACGGCGAAGCCAACCGCGAAGTTATTGACCTCGATGATATCTCGCCAGATATGAAGCGAGCTGTTCTAGCCATGGAAGACAGCGCCTTCTACACCCACCAGGGGATCAATCCCACGGGCATCGCCAGAGCCTTCTTCGCCAATTTTCAAGCGGGTTCAACCGTACAGGGCGGCTCCACCGTCACCATGCAGCTTGTCAAAAACCTGTTCTTGACGCCAGAGCGCACTATCAGCCGCAAGCTAGTCGAAGTCGTCCTAGCGATGCGGATCGAGCAGATCTTTGAAAAAGACGAAATCTTTGAACTCTATCTCAATCAAGTGTACTGGGGTCACAATACCTACGGCGCTGAAACCGCTGCCCAAAGCTATTTTAATAAATCTGCCAAGGACCTCACCCTAGCTGAATCGGCAATGATGGCAGGTCTGATTCAGGCCCCCGAGAGCTTCAGTCCTTTTCTTGACTACGAAGAAGCCAAAAAGCGTCAGGCTCTGGTTCTCAACAGAATGGAGCAGCTCCAGTGGGCCTCCGCCGAGGAAGTAGAAGCAGCTAAAAAGCAGCCGCTCACTCTCGGTGAGATCACGTCTTTTCGCTCTAGCCAGGCACCTTACGTCACTGAAGCTGTCATGAAAGAGCTGACTGACCAGTTTGGTGAAGAAGCCGTGGCCAAAGGCGGCATGCGTATTCAGACGACCATTGATCTAGACCTACAGCAGCTCGCTGAAGATACGGTTGCCGATAGCTACTATCGCTACTTTGGTAGCGGTGCCTACGCCGATGAGATGGCGCTAGTGGCCGTCGATCCTCGTACCCACTTTGTCAAAGCCCTCGTCGGGGGCGTCGACCACGGCTCTAGTCAGTTCAACCGCGCTGTCCAATCCACCCGTCAGCCGGGATCGGCCTTCAAGCCTTTTGTCTACTACGCCGCCTTCGCTTCAGGCAAGTATACGCCTGATAGCATGATCAGCGACTCGCCCGTTAGCTACCCTGACGGCTACAAGACCTATACACCTCGAAACTATGACGGTTCTTTCATGGGCGATATTCCGCTTAGAAAGGCTCTCGAAACCTCTCGAAACGTACCTGCCATCAAGCTCGGTCAGACGGTAGGTATCAATCGAATCGTGGAGATTGCTAGAACCTTAGGAATCGAGAGCCCGATGGACCCGGTCATTTCTTTACCGCTAGGTGCGGTAGATTTGACTCCCTTAGAGTTAGCAGGAGCCTATGCAACGTTTGCAAACTATGGCTGGCATTCTGACCCGACGCTAATCGTGCAGGTGACCGATAGCAGAGGCAATATGATTCTAGACAATACGCCAAAGCCTCAATTGCTGCTAGACCCTTGGGCCAGCGCAGCGCTAACAAATGTTCTACAGGGCGTGATTTCACAGGGCACAGCCACAAATGCGAAAATCGGACGGCCAGCAGCCGGGAAAACTGGAACCACAGACTCGCAACGAGACGTTTGGTTCGTCGGCTACGTGCCTCAGTTGGCGACAGCAGTGTGGGTCGGGAACGATGACAATCGACCGCTAGGCAGTGGGGCAACTGGGGGTGGCTACGCAGCGCCAGTGTGGCGTGATTTCATGGTAGAGGCGCTGCGAGATGAACCCGTTGAGCAGTTCCGTAAGCCTAACGAATTTATCCGCCCTTAAAATCGAGCCCGTCCTTGCTATCTAGTTGTCCTACTTGCTAGTTGTCCTACTTGCCAAAACGGACTAGTTGCGAGAACGGAGCCTTTTACGTAGTGGTTCCAAAAGAGCGTCTTCAAGAAAGTCACTCTTTAATTTCTGCTTTCATTCTCTCTAAGGTCTGATGCATTTGGTCGAACATCTGCTGCGGGGTGGTACCAAACTGACCGAGCTGGGTCTTTAGCTGCTCCATTGTCATCTTGGCCATAAAATCTTCTGAGAGTTCAAATCGCTTCATAAAAATGCGATAGCGCTCCATGACCGATTCCATTTGATCAATGAAGATCTTTTTACCTTTTTGATCAAACTTGCCATAGTTACCGCCGAGCTGCATTAGTGACTGGTAGTCCTGAAAGAGCTGGTTGGCTTCCTGCTGCACTAGGTCTGAATCAAACATTCCCATGATTATCAACACTCCGTGACGACTGCCGCGTCAAACTAAAAGCTTAAGTTCTATAGCTATAGCGTAAGCGTTTACATAGTCTGCGCCAAGGTGAGTTATCACCACTGCCGAGCTATCGTCGCAGCAGTTTACCTAGCCAGGCTGTTTTAGAGGTCGTAGAAGTAGTATCTTCATCAGAATCAGTCGCTATCTTACTGACTGCTGATGGCGGTTTCCTTTGGGCGGTTTCCTTTTCTAATTCAGCACTCAGACCCAAAAGTTCAATATACTTCTTGACGACTGAGTGGTTTGGATTGAGGCGGTACGCTTGCTTGAAATGGGCTTTAGCCATGCCAATGAGTGACTGCTTGTAATAGGTTTGGGCAAGCATAGAGTGAATTTCTGGACTTTGGGGAGAGAGCTTGAGAGCTTCGCGCAGTTCTTGGACAGCGTACTCATAGTTACGCTGCTTAAGATACGTTTTGGCTCTTTCTGTATGCCTAGCCACATAGTTTACTGGCGGTGCTGGCGGTGCTGGTATAGAAGCTGAGCTGTTTTCCCCTCGACTTTCGCTCTGGGAACTAGCTGATATAGGATCAGTGCTACCAACAGTATTGCCAGCGGTAGGGATAATGGGGCTAGAGATCAGGCCAGAGCGTTTTTTGCGGATGGCGGGCGCTGTCATCTTACGGCTCAGATATATTAAGTTGAGCTGGCCGAGTTCGAGAGAGTGCGCGTGTAGCCGATCGAGCGTCGCAAATTGGGTCTGAGCGAGCTGGCTGACCGCCTGTTCGTAGTAGACATCGATACCGCTATCTTCTATAGCGGCTAGTTTTTGAGCATGCTCGAAGGTGGGAATAAGTTTGTCACTGCGGCTGAGCCTACGGACTCGTAGCCGCAACATGGTAAGGGTTTCTTTACGGCTTTTTTCGTGTTTGAGCTTTTGGTAAGACGGGTTTACAATACGCGCTATCACCTGAGCGGCGAGTGCGGATGTCAGACCTTGCTGGTTCGGCAGATTAGCTAGTATATCTGGATGGAGCTGTTTGGCAATGCTGCGGTAGCGTTTAGCAATGCGTTTTTCGTCTGCACTGACTGAAATGCCTATCAGCGCAAAGGGATCGACATCGACTAGATTCGTAAGTTCTGTGAAGAGTTCGGCTGCTGGCATGAAAAAAGTGGCGATGCGATCGCCTGTTCCCCCCAAACCTAGAATGCCCAGTCACTACCCGTAAATGTATTTAGTAGGGGTTCGATCCTAGGCTCCGGCTGTACACTCTGCTTGAAGGCTCTATGCAACGTCGAAAGATTGCGATCGCACTAGCGTTTGCCGGTAGCCTACCCACGCCGCTACCGCTGACCTGGCTACACAAGTTTTACCTAGGACAGTATCTCTGGGGCGTTGTGTACTTGATCCTAATGCCGACGGGTGTTCCGGCAGTGGCCTGTTGCATAGAAGGCATTTGGTACCTGAGTCAGAGCGACCAGGGCTTTGAGTCTCGTTTTCCCAAAGTTCGTTTTCCTAAGGCAGAAACCCTGTTGGCTGATGACAGGCAGGTAGAGCCGCCCCTTACATCTAGCTCTGATAGTTCTAAGCTTGGGAATATTCAAGCCCAGCGAACACAGCAGGTAGCCATTGCTATTAGAGAACTTGACCAGCTACGCCAAGATGGACTGATTACGGAATACGAGTTTGAACAGAAGCGCCGCAAACTTTTGGGGAAAATTGATTAGCGACCTGATTTTTGAACAGTCTCAATCTCTTACTAGGTAGGTTTGAACCCTTACCTCTTTGATCTTGCTTGATAGATTCCTTCGCAAAAGCCATCCACTGCAGCGGCGGCTTCGCCAAGAGCCCTACTATCGCTTTCAATCCTTTGAAGAGGTGCGGTTGGCGGCTAGCTGGGGAATGCGGATTGATGCCAATACGGCGTCGGTCGATGACTGGCTGCGACTGCCGGGGCTGTCAATTCATCAGGCGCGATCGCTCACCAATCTTACTAGTCAAAAAGTCAGTCAAAAAGTTTCTTTCACCTGCATCGAAGACATCGCCGCCGCCTTGGGTTTACCCGTTCAACAGATTCGACCCTGGCAGGTGATCTTGCAATTCTGCTACTACGATGCGGCGGAGGCGCTAGAGCCTCAAAAAGTAAACGTCAACACGGCAACTGCGATAGAGCTGACGGCGGTTCCTGCTATCGACACATTTTTAGGTCGGGCGATTGTTCACTACCGGCAGTCTGGGCCTTATAAAGATCTAGCCGATCTACAAGACCGGCTGCGGCTCACCTCAGAAGTGACCGTTGAACTATTGCACTATCTCAAGTTCTAAACAATTGAATTCTTCTATGCCTCTGAAGTCTGAGCCTAGCTGATACTTACGGTTCCAACTTTATCCAACGGCCAAAACCGCAGCGCGGCGCGGCCAATTACATTCTGCACGGGTAAGAAGCCCCAAACGTGAGAATCGTTGCTGTCGTTGCGGTTATCGCCCATGACAAAGAGGCGGCTGGCCGGAACTTCTACCGGAGGCATTTCGTATTCAGGCATTTCTAAAATGTAGTCTTCGTCTAGTGGCTGACCATCGACGTAAACGCGGCCCTGAGTGACCTGTACGGTCTGTCCCGGTAAGCCAATCACTCGTTTAATAAACGCTTGACTAGCGGTATAGCCATACTCCTGTAGCTGTGGTGGTGGCTCAAAAACAACGATGTCTCCTCTATGGGGTTGATGAAGACGGTAGGAGACTTTTTCGACGAGGAGACGATCGCCGACTGATAGCGTTGGCACCATCGAAGGCGATGGAATAAAGCGAGGTTCGGCGATGAACAGGCGAACGGTAATCGCAATGACCAGTGCGATCGCCACAAGACGGACATTCTCAGAGACTAGCCGCCGCCAGCCTTTGGGCTCGGTCTTAGTTGCCTTAGTCTCGGTCGCTGCGATCTGCTGGGCCGTACTTTTGTCTTCAGTCACCGCGTCTTGTCATCTCTGTAATCAGCTCAACTAGTGTATGTGATCTCTGCTGTGTTCTAGGGCGGCGCTGGCATTTCGTCTGAGCATACGAGGCTTTATCCGCCTGAGGGCCGAGGCTGGAAAGCGCTGCTGCCATTCCTCTTCTGTAATGCTAGCTAGCTCGGCTAAGGTTGGATCGACGTTGTCAGGGTAGGGCTCAAATTCGGCTACATCTGTGACTTTGGCAAATCGCTGATTCCATGGGCAAACGTCTTGGCAGATATCACAGCCTGCAACCCAGTTCTGTAGATTTGAGGCGATCGCATCCGGTAGCTGCTCAGCTCGGTTTTCAATCGTGTGATAGGCAATGCAGCGATTGGCATCCACCACGCCGGGCGAACGAATCGCGGCGGTAGGGCAGGCCGTGATACAGCGGGTGCAGTTGCCACAGTGAGCGGTATGCACAGGATCGGGCGTCAGAACTAGGTTAGTGACAATCTCGCCTAAGAATATCCAGGAGCCGTATTCGCGGCTAATCACATTACCATTCTTGGCGTTCCAGCCGATGCCTGCCTGCTGCGCCCAAAATTTGTCTTGGACGGGGCCGGTATCGGCATAGGGACGAGCGAGAATCTCACTGTCTCCACTACTTTGTGATCGCAACCAGGCAGCAAGCTGCTTCAGCTTTTTAGTCAGCACTCGGTGGTAGTCTCGACCCCAGCCGTAGCGAGAGATCTTGGCATATTGCGAGCCCGTGGGCCTTTGATGGTCTGTGTAATAGTTGAGGGCAACGCAGATCATTGCATTCGCCTCTGGCATGAGTGCGCGAATGTTTTGCCGTTTGGGGTTGCTCATCCAGGCCATATCTGCCTGATAGCCCTGCGATAGCCAGCTCTGCAGCGAGCGCTTAACCGTTTCTTCAGGGTCGGACATGGCCGCCGGAATAGCGGCGATACCAACTTTGTGAAACCCCAGGGCGATCGCCTGCTGTTTAATCGCCCTGCTATCGATCATGCTTAGCCGCTCTGTTTTATTCACATTCTGGTTCATGCCCTGATTCACATCACTCACGCCGCTCGGCTCGCTTCGATAATAGCCGCCGCATCACGACCCGGTGCTTTTGGACAAAACCATAGCGAGCTTCATGCTCTACGATGGCTTTTAGCTCACGGGAACAGCGCTCTGGGGGAAGAATCTCAAAGCCACACTGCCGATAAAAAGGAATGTTCCAAGGGACATAGCGGAAGGTAGTCAGCGTAATTTGTGTGTGGTTACGCAACCTAGCCCCTTCACAGCAAGCCTCAATCAGGGCCGAGCCAATCCCTCGGCGACCATAGTCTGGTAGCACATCTAGCTCTACGATAAAACAGCTTTCTAACAAAAACTTAGCGACGATAAATCCTACTGGTTGCGCTTCTATTGCCGCGACCCAAATTCGCTTTTCTGCCTGCGCCCGTTTCAAAAAAGTCATTGGCGTTAGACCCGAGAGCAGATCCACCGAGATCTCCAGCTCGGTGGCGTAAGGTTCAAACTGCCTAGCCGCTCTCGCTTCAATTACAGGAATATGAACGAGATCTGCTTCCTTAGCTAGACGAACAATATAGTTACTCAAGATGATGACAGCTAGAGGGTCATAGCTGGCGAATATCGGCTGCAAGCGCTTTCGTCTGACGCTGAATCTGCTCAAACTGATGAATTAAAGGCGTCAGACTTTCTCTCTCTTTATCTACGTAGTCATAGAGATCGACAAAGCTAGCGCCGATTTCATCGTAAATGCCGCTTAGCCGGGCGTTTAGCTGTTCTGATACGGTCGCCTCGAATCTGGCTTTGTTTCTCTCTAGCTCAGTATCTAGCTTCTGAATCAACCTACGCCTTTTTGCGACCAGTACACCGCCTGCTAACAGCACACCCACACCTAAAAACACGCTGCCAATAATATCTAAAATCACCACTTCTGTTACCGCTGCGATGGTTCCGCCAATAACCGCTAAAAGCCCACCGCCTGCAACTCCGGGGCCTACGCCATCGACTGTATCGCTCAGGCAGTTCATAAACGTTTCGTCATTGAGCAAAGTAGAAATCTTGTTCTTGACGCTTTCAATCACCTCGTAGCGATATTCCAGCATCGGCAAGGTAATTTCTGTTTTTCTGAGCGCATCGTTCTCTAGTGTGGTGACCTCTGCTAGCAGCTGTTTGATCATCGATTGAATGCTGTCGATGAACCGCTTAGCGCCCTCTTTTGAGGTCTCATCTAAAGTCTCTTCTAGCTCTTTCTGGGCGCGCGTTTTCAGATCGTTCATCCAAGTTTCTATACGCTGCTTACGATTAAAAATCGAGAGCACAGAGCGTTTGGCTAGCGTGAAGATAGAAAGGCCGTCTCGAAATTCTTGTTTGATCTGATAGATAGTGCGCTCATATTGAACCATCAACCGTTCAACTAAAGCATCGATTTCATAGTGGGACTGGCTTTGGCCTTGACCAAGGCGATCGCGTATTTTAGCGACTACTGCCTCGTCTTGATACAGCTGCTGTTTGATTAGCTGCATATCATCCCCTAGCCGATTTACAATCTGCTCTGCCGCACCGATGTTTGAGGTCAGCTTGAGCCGATAGCCCTGTCCGCCTGTAATAGTGCTGCGAATGAAATCTTGAATCAGCGTAAATCCAGCGTCTTCATTTTCTGAGCGGTTACTTGCTAGCTGATCGCGCTCTAGTCTATCGACAGCTAGCTTTGCTGAGGTTGCAAACACGCTTGGATTGGCAATCTGCCGCTGCTGTGCCTCTTGGCTAATGTATTGCTCTGAAGCCTGCAATTCTCTGTCGTCGGCTAGATCGGCTTGCTGTAGTACAAAGATGACTGGCTTTCTCCATTCTTTGTGAGCAAAATCGACTAAAGACCAAGCGGTGTTGGTGTAGGGGTTTTTCGAGAAGAAGACAAAGATCACCAGATCGCTGTTAGGAATAAATTCTTTGGTGATATCTTCGTGCTTTTGAAAGGGGCTATTGGTTCCTGGCGTATCGACAATAGCAATCTGCTTTAAGATAGGCACCGGGCGACCGATCTCTCGCAGTTCGCCGGGCTTGATTTCACGGCTGTAGCCTTCGCCTGGAGTGTAGACAATCTTGGCGACCATATTGGTACGCGGGTCAGCGCCAACCTCACAGATTTCACCGCTGCCTAGGAGAGCGTTAATAAAACTGCTTTTGCCGGCTTTGACCTCACCAATGACTACAAACAGAAAAGGCTGGTTGATATTTTCCTGTAGGTTTTGAACAGTTTTGGTCAGCGTTGCGTTATCGATTGCTTGAGCAAAGTGATTTAGCTGATCTAGAAGCTGCGTGATCGCCAATTTATACCGCTGCAAGATCGGATCGACGATCGCATCATTCATGACAGCTTGCCTCAGGATGAAAGTCTAGCTAGAGATATCTCCTACAGATGATGTCTCCTATAGAAAGATCATACCGTTTAGAGCAGGTTTGCAGCCCGCGCTGCTAGGTCTGATCGCTCACCTTGATATAGCGTCACGTGACCTGCTAGCGGATCGTTGCGAAAGCGTTCAATCACGTAGGTCAATCCGTTGCTAGCCGCATCTACATAAGGGTTATCAATCTGTGCGGTGTCTCCAGTGAGCACGATTTTGGTCCCTTCCCCGGCTCTAGTCAAGATCGTCTTCACCTCGTGCGGCGTTAGGTTTTGGGCTTCATCAATGACGAAAAATTGCTTGGGGATAGTACGCCCACGTATATAGGTCAGCGCTTCGATCTGCAATAGGCCCATCTCTAACAAATCTTCGTGACCGCGACGCCAGTGGGCCGGTTTATCAGTCGTATCTTGAGTATTAAAAATCAGATCGAAATTGTCATACAGTGGCTGCATCCAAGGCGTTAGCTTTTCGGTCATATCTCCAGGCAAATAGCCGATATCTTTACCCATCGGCACCACCGGACGCGAGATTAGCAGGCGAGTGTAGCGCTTTTCTTCGGTGACCTTTTGCAGGCCCGCTGCGATCGCCAGCAGCGTTTTGCCCGTACCGGCTTTACCCACTAGCGTCACTAGTGGCACGCTATCGTCTAGCAGCAAAGAAAACGCAAATCGCTGCTCTCTATTTCGCGCTTGGATACGGGAAACGCCGCTGTAAGGCAGCTTGGGCAGAGAGGTCAAATGCCCATCTGAGCGGATGATAGCCAGCGCCGTATGGCTAGGGTTATTCACGTCAATCAGCGTCAGCGCTTGGTTAGGAAAGAACTTTCCTGCAAGCTTCTCCTGGCTCGCCAGCTCAGTTCCCCCTGGCTGAAAGAGTGCGCTCATTTGCTCGGCGCTCACTAGCACTTCCCCCATGCCCGTGTAGAGTTCGTCTACATCAATTTTGTCCGTTTCATAGTCTTCTGCCGTCAGTCCTAGCGTGTCAGCCTTGATCCGCATGTTGGTGTCTTTGCTGACCATCACCACCGGGCACTCACAGTGCTGTTTGGCCTCTAGCGCTACTGCCAAAATGGCATTGTCTCCACCTTCGCTGGTCATCAGCTCTACTGGTAGCGCCTTTAAGGTTTCGCGATCACAAAGAGCGACTTTAAGCTGACCGCCATTTTTGAGCGTAATGCCCGCTGTGATGCTGCCCTGCTTTCTAAGCGCATCCAGCATCCGCGACGTCTGACGAGCATTACGGCCCATTTCCTCAGGTCGCTTCTTGAACCGATCGAGCTCTTCAATCACGGTAATAGGCAGCAGCACTTCGTTGTCCTCAAACCGCAGCATTGCATTTGGATCGTGCAGCAGTACATTGGTATCGAGGACGTAAATTTTCTTCATAATTTGGCTTTTACGGCATGGTCTTTACAGCGTTGGCCCTTAAAGTATTGACTCTTTTTCTGGCACAGGGTCGTATCCGCCAGGGTGAAGCGGATGACAGCGACAAAAGCGCTTAGCCGTTAGCCAGCTACCCTGTAGTGGGCCAAAGCGATCGATCGCTTCTAGGGCATAGCGCGAGCAAGTAGGCTCAAATCGACACATAGGTGGGAACAGAGGGGATACTAGCTGCCGATAGCCTTTAATAAGCAGTAGAAGAGTAAGTTTCATTTCCAAGAGCGGCTTGGTGGCACAACTTTGTATCTAAATTAAGTTATCTACTGCAGCAAATATGCAGTAGATAGAGGTTTATATAAGGTAGCGCTCTTCACAGAACCCTTGTGCATTTTCTAGCTATGGTAAAGCTTTTATGCAGATGTATTTGAGGTGATGTGTGGTATTTAGTAGGGTATGTAACTATATACCTTGATTAGAAAGAGTGCTCTTTTGGGCTTACTTAGTTAGGCGAGGTGTTTAGTTAAGCGAGATGTTTAGCTAGGCGAGATATTTCTAAGTAGGAATCGCCCGACTGGTGTATCCCTTGATGTGTGCTATGGAAGAAATCGCCGTATGTCAGCAATTCTTCAGATTGGTCAAGAGACACTCGACGCCGCAGAGCTAGTAGCAAGGCTGCGAAAATATCGTCTGCTGCCGCAGTTTGTGCAGGAGTTTATCGTCGATCAAGCGACGGCAGATATCGCCTGTGACCCTCAAAAGGCGATGGAAGTGTTTTGTGGCAAGCGGGGCATTTTCTCAGAAGAACAGCGTCAGGCGTGGTGCCAGCAGCAAAACCATTCACCTGAAGAAATGCTGGATGCAGCTATCAGAGAGCGGCGGTTAGAGCTTTTTCAAGAGCAGACCTGGGGTACTCAAATCGAGTCGTATTTTTTAGAGCGAAAGGCGCAGCTCGACCAGGTGACTTATTCACTGATCAGAACTAAGGACGCTAGCCTAGCGCAAGAGCTTTACTTTCGTTTGAATGACGACGGAGCTTCTTTTGCGGAGCTGGCGAGTCGATATTCTGAAGGGCAAGAATCAAAAACGGGCGGGGTGGTAGGCCCAGTAGAGCTCAGTGTGCCTCATCCTATTTTGAGCCGAATGCTGACCGTCAGTAAACCCAGACAGCTGTGGTCGCCAACTCAGATCGGCGAGTGGTTAGTCATTGCCAGACTAGAGCAGTTTGAACCAGCAAAGTTTGATGACGTTATGCGTAGACGCCTACTAGCCGAAAAGTTCCAAGCATGGCTAAAGCAGCAGATTCAGACGGTTTCTGTGAATACAATTATGCCTAATGCGCCAGATGAAGCAGCAGGCGAAGCGGTTCTAGACGAAAGGTTGCTCAGCGCTGCCGCGCCTAATGCGGTAGGCCCAGACGAAACGCTCTCGCCTCAGGCAATGGCGGGCTAATCCTTTCGTAGCATCTATACATTCCTGACGATCGTACTAGTTTCGTGTACTTATCTTTGTTAAGGGTTCACCGAGAAATCACCTACGGCATGTCCATCCATTGTTAATCTAATGAAGATTCAAGGCTAATCCTGGCCTTGAATCAGGGCCGATAGCCCTAGATTAGCTTTAGATCTACAGCTATAAAACAGCTCTATATCTGTTTTATAGCGATTGCTTCAGCTAGTTTTCGATGCAGCGCCCCAGGCTTTTTTCCTACTATGACCTATACCGATATCTCACTCGACCAGAGCTTAGGGGAAGTTTTTCCTTTCGATCAGCTACCGCCGCCGGTTTTACAATCACTCGCTGTCGATAGCCAACGATTGCGTTATCGAATCGGACAGCCAATTTTGCGCCGAGAGTCTATGCCTCATCAGGTCGTAGTGATCCTAACCGGCCAAGCTCGTCTGCTGGGCTACGACGCCAATAAGCGATCGCCGATGACGCTGGATTTGCTCAAGCCAAAATCGGTGCTAGGGCTCGCAGGGCTAGTCAGAGGCGTACCTTGTGAAACGGCGATCGCCTCGTCAGAAGTAGAGGCGATTACGATCCCGATTGGCATGCTCAGACAGCTGTTGACCACCAACGAGCGATTTGCTCAGGCAGTCACTGACTATTGCTATCTGGCCGAAGTCTTTGATCTAGTCAGTCAGTATTTTCAGGTACAGGCTCGCAGCGTCGATGATCTAGCTGAAACAGCGCATCGGCTGCAAGCTGGTGCGATCGCCCGCACCCTACGCGCTGGTCCCGTCACTATCGACAGCGCTTCGCCCAGTCAGCTATGGTTTGTCAGCTCACAGAGCATCGCTCAATACCCAGCGGGTAGCTGGCTGCTTCAAGAGATGCTAGATGGACGCATTACCAGCGAGAGAAACACGCGGCTCATCGGCATTGACATGCGTCAGCTAGCCAGCCAAAGCGGGCCGAGGAGTGCGGATTCTAACGCTGCTTTAGCGCTTAGCGATGAGCCCAGGGACATCAGCGATCTATCGACAGGCGTTGATATCAGCAGTTCCTCAGCCGATCTTATTACGCCGACTTTTGTTGATAACACCAGTAGAAACACACCCTACGCCCCAGAGCTGACCTATGACTCTAACATCGTAGAAGAAGGCTCTGATCGGGCCAAAGCTCTGAAGTATCCGGTCATGCGCGGGCGCGAAGATGTGGGGACAGCCCTAGCCTGTTTTGCCATGATCGCCCAGCACTTTGGTATGCCGTTCAAGCGAGATGTGGTCGAGCGGGTTTTAGTTAACCAAAAAGAAAGGTTAGGTCATCTATCTTTGACGGCATGTGGCGCAGTCGCGGATCTAATCGGACTAAAACCGCAGTTGGCTAAGGTTCCGGCTAGTTCTATAGATCGCCTGCCTAGACTGGCATTGATTAACTGGCGAGATGGCTTTGCTGTTGTTTACGAAACCTCTCCTTCTGAATATGTGCTGGGCGTTCCAGCAGAAAATAAAATTATTCGCCACTCGCCCGAGGCATTTGCCGAGATCTGGGGACCAGAAGGCGAAGTGCTGCTGGTCGAAACCACTGAGCAAACGCCACAGCAAAAGTTTGGCCTGTCTTGGTTTATTCCTTCTCTAAAGAAATATAGAGGCACGCTTAGCCTAGTACTGGTCGCCTCGCTATTTGTTCAGCTATTTGGCTTAGCTAACCCGCTAATGGTCCAGGTGATCATTGACCGGGTAATCATGCAAAACAGCATTGATACTTTGCACGTGCTGGGCGTTTTTCTGGTGGTAGTAGCCGTCTTTGAAGCTATTTTGACCAGTCTGCGGACCTACCTATTTGTCGATACCACTAACCGGATCGATATGGCCTTAGGGGCTGAGATTATTGACCACCTGCTGCGACTGCCGCTGCGATACTTTGATCGGCGACCAGTGGGTGAGCTTTCTAGCCGCGTTAACGAGCTAGAAAATATCCGTCAGTTCTTGACAGGGACTGCCCTGACGGTAGTGCTCGATGCACTGTTCTCGGTTGTCTATATTCTGGTGATGTTCATCTATAGCATCAAGCTAACGTTTGTATCGCTAGCAACGATTCCGCTGTTTATGATCTTGACTTTCTTTGTCTCACCGATCGTGCGACGGCAGCTCAGGGCCAAGGCAGAGCGCAACGCCGAAACGCAATCATTTCTAGTAGAAGCGCTCTCGGGTGTGCAGACAGTAAAAGCACAGAACATGGAGCTTAAAACCCGCTGGAAATGGCAGGAAAAATACGCCAGGTATGTCAGCGACGGCTTCAAAACGGTGCTGACTTCGACTACGGCTGGCTCGGCTAGTGGATTTCTAAACAAGCTCTCTGGCCTACTAGTACTGTGGTTTGGCGCGTCTCTGGTACTAGAAGGCAACCTGACGCTAGGTGGACTGATTGCTTTTAGAATTATCTCTGGCTACGTGACGCAGCCGCTACTGCGCCTGACACAGCTATGGCAAAACTTCCAGGAAACTGCGCTGTCTCTAGAGCGTCTCAGCGACATTATCGACCATCCCCAGGAGCAGGCTGAAGAAGATCGCGCTCAGATCCCGATGCCTGAAATTCAGGGCAATGTGAAGTATGAGGATCTTTCTTTTCGCTTTACTCCATCAGGGCCACTGCAGCTGATCAATATCAACCTAGAATTTCACAAAGGTGAATTTATCGGTATCGTCGGCCAAAGCGGTTCGGGTAAAAGTACGTTGATGAAGCTGCTACCGCGTTTATACAACGCAGAATCGGGCCGGATCTTGATCGACAATTACGACATCAGCAAGGTTGAGCTGTATTCTTTGCGGCAGCAGGTCGGCATTGTGCCACAAGACAGCTTGCTATTTGAAGGCAGCATTCAAGACAACATCGCGCTAACTAATCCTCAAGCCGATACCAACAGTGTGATTACGGCGGCCAAAATCGCTAACGCCCATAACTTCATCATGGATTTGCCCGGCGGCTACAATTCTCGGGTAGGTGAGCGTGGGTCCTCACTTTCAGGGGGACAGCGGCAGCGCATTGCGATCGCCCGTACTGTCCTGCAAAATCCTCGCCTGCTAATTCTAGATGAGGCCACTAGCGCCCTAGATTACGATACCGAAGCTCAAGTTTGCTACAACTTAAAGCAGTGGGCGCAGGGTCGCACGGTATTTTTTATCACACACCGACTCAGTACTATCCGTCAGGCCGACCGTATTCTAGTCATGGACAAAGGGTCAGTTGTAGAACTGGGTACGCACGAAGAACTAATGGCTCTTAAAGGCCGCTATTACTGCCTATATGAGCAGCAGGGAGAATAAATCAAATGACGAGTACTTCTAATAGACCCAAGCTAGTACCAGGTAATGGCAGCCTCGGAAATGGTCAGGCCGGCGGCAACGGTGCGTCTGGTAGTGGTAATGGTGGCTTTAGTACGAACGGCGGCCCCAGCAATGGTGATGGCGATGCCCCTGTGGTGCCTTATGTGCCCCAGTCATTTGATCAGCCAGTCATTTTGAAGCAGTCCCCTCGCTGGGCAAAGGCGATCGCACTTTCCATCATGGGCGTCACTGTAGCTTCGGTCACCTGGGCCTGCATTGCCAGGGTTGAAGAAACCGTAGCGGCTCAAGGCAAGCTAGAGCCAGAAGGCGTTGTGCAGGTGGTACAGGCACCAGTCGGCGGCGTGGTCGAAGAGATTATGGTCACAGAAGGCGAGCTGGTCGAAAGGGGTCAGGTGGTCGCGACTTTAGATGAAACGGCCACAGAGGCGCAGCTCGAATCGAATAGAGACATTGCCGAGCGCCTGAACGCTGAGAACGACTACTACCGGGCGCAGCTATCGGGTGCGGCTGACGCCGTGGCTCCGGCTGGTATCTCTGCTGATCTGGTTCAACGGGGACGTGATCGCGCTCAGCTATTAGCCAGCAATCAGCTCTATCAGGCCCAAATCACGGGTGATACTGCCGGACTTTCTCCTGAACAGCTTGACCGCATGGAGACTGCCACCTCTAGGCTCGCTTCCCAACAGCAAATCAATCGGCTGCAGTCTGCTCAGCTATCTGAGCAACTCAATCAAACCAGGCTACAGCTAGCGAATGCTCGCAGCGAACTAGCAACCAATCAAGATATCTTAAGCCGGTTCAAAGTCCTCAATGAAGAAGGCGCAGTTGCAGAACTTTCCTACTTACAGCAAAAGCAGGAAGTTAACAACAGTCAAACCCAAGTAAATACGCTCAAGGAAGAAGTCGATCGGCTGTCTTTTCAGATATCACAGGCCAATCAGGAGGTCTCGCGGACTTCTTTTGAATCACGAGAGACGCTGCAAGATCGAATTTCGGTCAACAATCAACGAATCGCTGAAATTGACAGTCAGCTTACTCAGCGCCTGCTAGAGAACGATCGCCAGCTATCTGAACTTGCCAGCCAGAGAGCGCAGTTGGCCCAAAGCATCAAATATCAGGCTTTAACCGCGCCAGTAACTGGAACGGTCTTCAATTTGAAAGCCAACCGCCCTGGTTATGTCGCCAACTCTACTGAGCCTATGATGGAGATTGTGCCTCAAGATGCGCTCGTAGCACGGGTTTTCATCCCTAATAGAGACATTGGCTTTGTCCAAGTTGGTCAAAAAGTAGACGTTCGAATTGACGCCTACTCATTTAGCGAATTCGGCGACGTAGAAGGCACGTTGACCAGTATCGGCACGGATGCGCTGCCCCCAGACGAGGTGTTCCCTTTCTATCGCTTTCCAGCAGAAGTCTTGCTAGATTCACAGCAGTTTGTCGCCGATGGGGTGCCGTTAGAACTACGATCTGGCATGTCGCTGAACGCCAATATAAAACTACGCAAGCGCCGAGTGATTACGTTCTTGACTGACCTGTTCCAGCGAAAGCTAGATGCGGTTACATCAGGAAGCTAGAAACCAACTGCCTCCTAGGTTTTTATGCCTTTTCGCAGCAGCGGCCTTCTATCACCAGAAGGCCGCTGCTGTTTTACGAAGAAACTTCATGCAGAAAACGGACTAAAGTCATCGACTTTCTGCATATTTCTTAGCAGGGAGGGAGGGAACTGTAAGGCTAGCTACAAAAATTATTCTTCACAACTGAGAATCTGTAGATGCCATCTTTCTCTAGGAGGATTTATGAACTATCTCGCATCTTTGGTTCTACCAGCAGCTTTGGGTATGATCGCAGGCGTCGCGCACGGTGTTATATCGCACGAGATGAATCTACCCCTGTCTTTGGCCGACCAGGTGCTGATGCCTCTAGAGTCTGTGCAGCCACCGCTACGAGATTAGGCGACACAAGGACAGCGCAGGCTAGAGCGACAAAAGACTAGACGCAATAGGTACTAGGAAACTAAGTACCAAAAGACTAGGCACTCTCAGTCCCAACGTTAGATCTTTTAATCTCTGTGTGTAGATATTAGTCAAGAGATGTAAATGGTATATCTTGCTACTAAAAAATGCTGAGACTATAGAGAAGACAAGTTTCACACAAGGGGCTCTTCTCCTATGCTCAATCATTCTTCTACTCGCGCCGCGACCCGATCTTTTGCTCAGACTACGGGTATCGATCGCGCGATCGCAGGCTTGCTAGTTGCAGGAGTTACTTTCTTTTTGGGTTATACCGTGGTCAGAGCCAGCCTAGCTCAAACCGATGCAGCTACCCCAACAGCGACCAACAATGATGTAGAAGTTGTTGTTCCCGGTGAAGGCACGCTATGGAAAGACGTAGGTACTCGCTTCTAAAGCGCTGGTTTTGTCGTGCTGTTCGTAACGTTACTATCCCAACAGCGCCTTCAAGAACAGTCTACGAACGAATGCAGTCATAAGCGGTAGTCTTTCTCAATGTGAGGAGGCTACCGCTTTTTCACTTTCTTGGAGACGGCGGGTGAGTTCGTAAGATACCAGCGCCAGGGAATCTCCGCGCCTTTTGAGAGGCCGATACGGGTAGTTTGAGTGATGCTCTGCGGCTGGTCTGAGATTTGGTGAGCGATCGCATCCGAACGTCCAGAAACCCATAGCCCTGAGCTAGGCTCGATAGCAATCCCCTTTAGCGAAGTATCTAGCTGCATAGCGATACACAGCTTCCCAGGGCCAGCCGCAACCTTTTCTAGCTTGTCTTTTTCAGGATCTATCCAGCTAGGTCTTTGTTCTAAATGAACAGCGCGAATCAAAATAGTGCTAGCAAAGCCAATGCTATCCGTAACAATATTGAAACAGTGGTACTGACGGTAGATGCGATAGACATAAGCAAAACCAGCCGGCCCAAAAATCACAGAATTACGCTCTGTTTTATTTTGATAGGCATACATCGCCGGGTCACCCGCTTCGTAGGCCTCTGTCTCTACAATCTGACCTGTGATAGTCTCGCCGCCAATTCGCCTGTTCAGACTGCAGCCAATTAGATCAACCGCAACTTGAGAAGATGGGCGATTGAACCAGTCAGCAGTGAGATTGAGCATAGTAGGCATGGTAACCATAGATCTATAGACAAACAGAGATAGACAACTTTAAGAACCTAAAGAAGCGTTTTGCATAGCGCTCACCGCTTCTCTTCATAGCTTAGAAAGGTAGCTTAAAAAGCTAGACAAAGACCATAGAATGTAAAGGGTCAGTAAATCCTTGCAGAAACGAGCCTCCTATTGCCGATAACTATGCATGTAGGATGTTTCTGGAAATCGTCATGAAATCTGTTCGCGCTCAAGCGCCCACTCTCTCAGTTGTCTGTTCGCCTCGATCAACTCATACAGTCAGTATTCTAGGGGCTGCCTTCGGCAGCCTGCAGGACGGCTTTATCGTTGCTGACCCTACTGGCGGCATTCAGCAAATCAACCAGCCAGCCGAGCGTATTTGTCATCTACTCGATACAGAAGGCAAGGCTAGAGAGGGTACATTGCCTCCTGAAATCTGGCACGTCTGTGAAACCGCCTTGAAAAAAAGAGACGTTCTTTCATCCCAAAGTGTAGGGATAGACGCCGATCTAATCTTGCCAAAACTCGGTACCGTTCGTATCCGGGTGCAAAATATTAGCTTTGGCCACACGCCCTATCTGCTAGTTGTCCTAGAAGATCGGCAGCAGACGACTCGGAACAAGGCCCTGTCTGAAGCAGCTCTCTATGGATTGACCGAACGCGAGACAGAGATCTGGCAGCTACGCCTACGCGGAGACGCCTACAAAGAAATATCAGCAGCTCTATGGATTAGCCTTGATACGGTCAAAAAGCATATCAAGAACATCCACGCAAAACAGCGAATGCATCAAGACGACATAGAGTACGGACTGATGGCGTAAATTGACTGCTCTGGCGCTGTAGCTTCTTATCAGCGCCTTTTATCAGCGTTTTATATCAGCGCTTTGAGACTTCTAATGCCTCGGGTGGCTTAGCCTGTAGCGAGGCAATTTCGGCTGTTCGCGCTAGCACAGACCGCTGCAGAAGCGGCGTTCGGGCTACAGAGCTATTTGCTAACGTCAGCAGCGGATTAGCCAAAACACCCGATAAAGCCGTCACTACGACTGCTAATACCAAACTCACCTGCAGTGGCCGCATTCCTGGCAATGTCCAATCGTTATCTTCGTACTCTTTTACAGAGTCGGACATTTCCTGAGGCTCTTTGACCACCATCATCTTCACGACGCGGATGTAGTAATAGATGGAAATTACGCTAGTGATCAAACCTACGAGTACCAGGGTATAGGCACCCGCCTGCCAGCCCGCCCAGAAGACGTAGATTTTGCCAAAGAATCCAGACAGCGGCGGAATTCCACCCAAAGAGAGCAGGCAGATACTTAGACACAAGGTCAGCAGAGGATCGCGCTGATATAGACCGCTGTATTCGCTGATCTGGTCAGTGCCCGTACGCAAAGAGAACAGAATGACGCAGGTAAACGCGCCCAAGTTCATAAATAAGTAGATAAACAGATAGAAGATGACGCTAGAGTAGCCCGCATCAGTACCGATGATGAAGCCGATCATGACGATGCCAGCTTGACCAATTGAAGAATAGGCCAACAGCCGCTTCATGCTGGTTTGGGCCAGGGCAACTACGTTTCCTAGCACCATACTAAGAATGGCTAGGGCCGCGAATACAAACCGCCACTGCTCGGCAACCATTGGAAAGGCCGTTAGCAACAGGCGAATGGCAAGCGCAAATCCTGCAGTCTTTGAACCGACGGACAAGAAGGCAACAACAGGCGTAGGCGATCCTTCGTACACATCAGGTGTCCACTGGTGGAAAGGAACCGCTGCAACTTTGAAAGCAATGCCAGCAATGACAAAAACTAGAGCGATAATTAGGCCAATTGGCGCAGTTGTGTTGGCGGCGGCAATTTGGGTAGCGATCGCACTCAGATTCGTCTCACCCCCCGAGAGCCCATACAGCAAAGACATCCCGTATAAGAAAATAGCCGCACTTGCCGCACCAATCAATAAATACTTCAGCGCCGCCTCGTTCGAGCGGGGATCGCGCTTCATATAGCCCGTCAGCAGATAAGACGAAATACTCAATGTCTCTAGCGACACAAACATGGTCACTAGTTCATCTGCCCCTGTTAGGAACATACCACCCAACGTCGCCGTCAGCAGGATCGCCAAGAACTCTGCAAGTGCCGTTCCCGAGCGCTCGATGTAGCGAATACACATCGGAATTGTGACGAGCGTCGACAGCGCAATAATGCCGCGAAAAACAATGCTGAGATCGTCGCCATTAAAGCTTCCTAAGAAGGCAATTGGCTCAGCGGCACCCCATTGGAGATAAAGATCGGCCACTGCCGCCAGCAACCCGGCCATAGCGATGTAAGGAAGCCATTTTGTCACACCGCGCCCGCCAATGATGTCGGTCACGATCAGCGTCATAATCGTGATGATCACGATTCCTTCTGGCAAGATGATGCCCGCATTTAGCTGAGCGGCAATATTGGCAAAATCCATCGAGGTCAGCCCAGGAAACAGGCAAGATAATGTTTTCCACTTGAAATCTTACCTTGTATCCTCCGATTACCCCACTTCCTTTCAAGATTTGTACGGACATCACCCCAGAACATGCATAGCCGAGTGATTGCTTTCGGCGTTAAAAGAAAAAAGACAGGCTACGCTTCAGATGAACTGTTTGAGGCTCTTTTTCCCATTCGCCTGCTACTGATTGGCGGCTACTGACGCTTGATCTATTAATTGAGCCAATAATTGAGCTAAATCTATAGCTGTGATTCATCAATTTTTTTCAAATAGTTAGCAAAGCTCAAAAGTCAGGGTAGACGGATTGAACCTTTTTGATCTATCGCTATATATAGAGAGAGGTGACTCGAACCCACGATGTAGCCTCAAACGCTTCTATCTGGGAATGATTGAGCCAACTGCCCAGGCTGCTTCCTCTTAGCTAGCCGCTCCAAGTGCTTATCTGCTATTCTCGTTCACCTTCAACCAACACCGCATAGGTCGTATGTCCACGCTTGTCATAGTCGAGTCCCCCACCAAAGCCAAGACCATTCGCAACTACCTGCCCAAAGGGTACAAAGTAGAGGCGTCGATGGGCCACGTTCGTGACTTACCCAAGTCAGCCAAAGAGATTCCGGCCAAGGTTAAAAAAGAGAAATGGGCTCAAATCGGGGTCAACACCGAAGCCAACTTTGAGCCGCTTTACATCGTACCAACCGATAAAAAGAAGGTGGTCAAGACCCTAAAGGATGCGCTCAGAGGGGTGGACGAACTAATTCTGGCGACTGATGAAGACCGTGAAGGCGAAAGTATCAGCTGGCACCTGCTGCAAGTGCTAAAGCCGAAAGTGCCGATCAAGCGTATGGTCTTTCATGAAATCACCAAAGAGGCTATTCAAGAAGCGCTATCAAACTGCCGAGATATTGACGACAAGCTAGTTCACGCTCAAGAAACTCGTCGTATTCTCGATCGGCTAGTGGGCTATACCGTTTCGCCTCTGCTCTGGAAAAAGATTGCCTTTGGCCTATCTGCTGGTCGGGTGCAGTCTGTTTCCGTTCGGCTGCTGGTAGAAAGGGAGCGGGCTAGAAGGGCTTTTAGGCGTGGTTCCTATTGGGATCTAAAAGCAGCGCTGCTAGCGTCTGGCAAGAAAGCAGCGCCTTTTGATGCCAAGCTTACCTCTGTGGGCGGTACCCGCGTGGCTACCGGTAGCGATTTTGATGAAGCGACTGGTAAAGTCAAGGCGGGTCGCAACGTACTTTTACTCAATGAAGCAGAGGCGATCGCGCTGCGCCAGCGACTAGAAAGCAGTGCCTGGACCGTCTCGAACCTAGAAGAGCGGCCCAACACCCGCAAGCCAGCGCCACCGTTTACGACCTCCACCCTGCAGCAGGAAGCCAACCGCAAGCTAGGACTCTCTGCTCGCGATACGATGCGGACTGCTCAAGGTCTCTACGAAAAAGGATTTATTACCTACATGCGGACCGATTCGACCAGCTTGTCGCAGCAGGCGATCGCCGCTGCCCGTAGCTGCGTTCAGAAGAAATACGGTAAAGACTACCTCAGCCCCAAGCCTCGGCAGTTCAAGGCCAAGAGTAAAGGCGCTCAAGAAGCACACGAAGCCATTCGTCCCTCGGGTGAAGTTTTTCGTATCCCTCAAGAGACTCGCCTGAAAGAGCGCGAACTGAAGCTGTACGACCTGATTTGGAAACGTACCGTTGCCACACAGATGGCAGAAGCTCGCCAAACCAACATCACGATGCTAATCGAAGCGGACGATGCAGTGTTCAAGGCGACTGGCAAACGAATCGACTTTCCCGGTTTTTTCCGGGCCTACGTCGAAGGCTCTGACAACCCCGATGCCGCCATCGAAAACCAAGAGGTGATCTTGCCTAACGTGAAAGCAGGTGATCCGCTAGACTGCGCCGACTTAGAAGCCATTGGCCACGAAACTCAGCCGCCCGCTCGCTATACCGAAGCCTCTTTGGTTAAAACGCTAGAAAAAGAAGGGATTGGCCGTCCAAGTACCTATGCCACCGTGATTAGTACCATCGTTGCTAGGCGCTACGCCGAGCTGATTGGAAATAGTCTGGTGCCTACCTTCACAGCGTTTGCCGTTACTGAGCTGTTGGAAGAGAACTTTCCCGACTTAGTGGATGTTCATTTCACAGCCAACATGGAGAAGACGCTAGATGATATCTCTGTCGGTAATGCAGAGTGGCTACCGTATCTGAAAGGCTTCTATGGTGGGGACGATGGCCTAGCTCACCAAGTAGAAGAGCGTCAGGATAACATCGATCCAACCGAGGCTCGTACGGTCGATCTAGACGACCTAGCCGCAAAGGTGCGAATTGGGAAGTACGGGGCTTATGTCGAGCTAGACAAAGAAGAAGAAACCGTTCGCGCTTCGATTCCTGACGGTGTGAGTCCGGCTGATCTAGACGATGAACAAGTTGAGGTGCTGCTAAAGCAAAAGACCGAAGGCCCCGAGAAAATTGATCTTCACCCGGAAACAGGTGAGCCGATGTATCTACTCATCGGTCGCTACGGCCCCTACGTTCAGCTTGGCGATGTCACCGAGGAAAACAAAAAACCCAAGCGAACCTCTTTACCAAAAGGCGTCAAGGCAGAAGATGTCACCCCGGAAATGGCGGTTGGCCTACTGTCTTTGCCTCGGCTGCTAGGCGTTCATCCCGCAACAGGGAACAACATCAAAGCTAGCCTGGGTCGCTTTGGTCCCTACGTTGTTCATTCCAAAGGTAGAGAAGACGGCAAAGACGACTATCGCTCGATCAAAGGCGACGATAACGTGCTGACGATCGCTCTAGAGCGCGCCTTAGAACTGTTAGCTCAGCCCAAAGCTAGCCGAGGTCGAAAGGCAGTAACACCTATCCACGAAATTGGTAAGCATCCGGTTGACGAAGAGCCCATCAACGTCTATGACGGCCCATATGGCCCTTATATCAAGCATGGCAAGGTGAATGTCTCTGTACCTGAGGGTAAAAAACCAGAAGAGGTGACCGTAGACGAAGCGGTCGCACTGTTGAAGGAAAAAGGCGGCGAAGTTAAGAAGAAAACAACCAAAAAGAAAACAGCAAAGGCAAAAACGACAAGAAAAAAGACAACTACTAAAAGAACAACAGCTAATAAGAAAACGGCAGCTGATAGTACTAAAACTAGGACAGCCGGTACTAAGAAATCGACTAAAACGGCGGCTGCCAAAAAATCTACGAAGAAGTCAACTATAGAGAAGGTTTCGGCTGAAAAGGAGAGCAGTTCCTAACCCGGCCACATGACGAAAAGAACGATAAAAAGTGGTTTTAGGACAGTAATATAATTGTCACAGAATCATCATAAATACGACCGAATGAATTCAAGCTTTAGTTGGTGTTTTACTGCTGTAGGATTCCATTTGCCTGAAGATGCTATCTCTAGCGTTAGTCACTCAGCTCGCTTGCTACCTCCAAAACGAGAAGTGTACCAACTTACCAACACTTGAGAATAGAGACAACTCGTAGAAATGCTGGATTCTGACAAGTTCTTGATTAAAGACAAAAGCGTTTACGAACCATTGCTCTTTTCTAGGCAACCCTTCTGAATCTAATATTTGAGAGCAAGTTACTTAAAGCTGTTCTTTTAGCGACTAGATAGCCTTTTAATAGATGTGCTATCTACAAAAAATCCTTGAAAATCACTATCTAAAAACACAACATTCCGAGCGAAAGATGCTCGGCAGTAGTGTTCTAGCTCTGGTGTGAAAAATTTGTTCCTAGCGTTACTGAAACAGGTTTCTATTGTCTTGATGGCAAATAGATCGACTTGTTGCGAAGAGGGTTCTTGTTGGCTCGTAGTTGAGTCCAATCAAGCCTTCTTTTGCTCCGAACAGAAAACTTTTATTGCGGAGAAATCCCATGCAGAATAAGGCATTTGAACAAGAAGTTCTCAAGCTTACTAACAACTTTCGTCAGCGAAATGGGTTGAAGCCACTTTCTCTCGATCAAAATCTAGAGAAAGCAGCCGACGCCCATACCAAAGCGATGGCCACTGACGACTTTTTTAGCCATACCGGAAAAGATGGCTCAGAGCCATGGGATCGAGCTGAGAGAGCTGGTTACGAGTCTGGATTTGTAGGAGAGAATATTGCTGCTGGCTACGGAACGCCTAAGGCAGTCGTTGACGGCTGGATTGATAGCCCTGGACACCGGGCTAACATGCTAGAGTCCGATTACAACGAGATTGGCTTGGGTCACTACCTCTTAGAAAACGATACTGGCAGCGTCAACTACAACAACTACTGGACTCAGCTATTTGGCAAAGGAGAGGTTACAGAGACAGCCGCTAAATCACCGCCTGAGTCGTCGCCAAACCCAGCACCCTCTCCTACCCCTGAACCTACTTTCAATAGCCGTTCGGTTATTAAAGGTAGTGCTGGTAATGACAAACTAGTAGGTGATGCTAACAATCAGATCCTGGTTGGGAAGCGTGGAGACGATATTCTTGACGGAAGAGGAGGCAACGATAAACTACGAGGCGGTGGCGGCAATGACCAGCTCTTCGGTAACCAGGGCAACGATGTACTGCTGGGCGGCGGCGGTAGAGACTTGTTACAAGGCACTTCTAGGAACGGATCGAATGAGAAGGATATCTTAACAGGGGGTGGCGGTGGCGATCGCTTTGTTTTAGGCGACAAAAATCGTACCTTTTATGATGATGGACAGAAGAACTCTATGGGCATAAAAGACTACGCACTGATTACTGATTTTAGTCAGTCGAAGGGAGATGTTATTCAGCTAAGCGCGGAATATAGCTACCGTTTAGGGGCTGCTCCAAAGGGCACAGAAAGTGGCCAGGCTCTGTTTATTGATAGTCCGGCAGGTCAAAAAGATGAGCTGATCGCTGTCATTCAAAAAGGGCAAAATCTTCAGCTTAGCAGTAGTGCTTTTGAATTTGTATAAGCTGTTGGAGATAAGTCGCTAGAGATTTGTCACTAAAGACAAGCTATTATGCTGGTCGTCTGGGTACTGCTACAATACGGCCAGCAAAATGAATGTATCCTCATAGAGTACTTTGTATTACAGAGCATTTTGTGATAATACGAGAGAGCTATAGCATCCGCACTTCGCCTAGGCCATCTCTAGCAGTTGAGGCTCTTGTCGCATGTAGCGCCTAGTTTCATAGCAATCCTCTAAGGCATTAGCGGGTTGCTATATTTAGTGGATAACCTCAACTCTCTAGAAGACTTATGACAATGCGACTTGATCAGGTGGTTCCGTTCGGGCGATCGTTCGACGAGTATGTTCGGATGTTCGCGCTAGATGCTGTGGACCTAGGCCGCTCTATTTTAGGGGTAGCGGACGGGCCTGCTAGCTTCAACGCCGAAGGCAGCGCCAAGGGAATCCGAATTCAGTCATGCGATCCGCTATATGCGTTTGGCGCTGATGAAATTCGCGATCGCTTCTACGCAGTTATTGATAATATCATCACTCAGATAGAAAATACGCCGAACAACTGGGTATGGAGCTATCACAAGTCAGCTGCTGATCTTAGAAAGAACAGAATCAAGGTGACTGAGCGCTTCTATGCAGACTATGAGACGGGAAAGGCGGCGGGCCGCTACCTGTTTGGAGAGTTACCAAATCTGAGCTACGAGGCAAATAGCTTTAGTCTCAGCCTTTGTTCTCACTTTCTCTTTCTATATTCTGCTCAGCTAGATTTAGAATTTCATTTGAAAGCAATTACAGAAATGCTAAGAATTAGCCAAGAGGCTAGACTCTTTCCACTACTGACGCTCGATCAAAAGAAGTCACCACACCTTTTACCAGTGGTCGGACATTTTCAATCAAGAGGATATCAGTGTGAAATAGAGAAAGTAGCGTACGAACTTCAGCCAGGAGGAAATGAAATGCTCAAAATTTCTCGCTTATAGAATTTCTCGCAGGTAAAACTGTCTCTGAATTAACAGAGCCTTGCAGTTAACAGCCTTTTTAATTAATACAGTCTTCTAAACGGAATCGGGCAATCTGAAAAATTTCAAAGAGCGATCGCGTCCGTTCTCTGTCCTCGTCATTGTCTAACCTGTCTTCAAAAGCTTGTAAGATATCTTCTACCTGGTAGCCTTTAACCGCCATCACAAAGGGAAATCCAAACTTCTGCTTGTAAGCATCGTTTAACTGCTGAAATCTGTCATAGTTTCTCTCACTCATTTGGCTAAGCCCCGCGCCTGCCTGTTCTTGCACAGAGGCATCGGCCATGCTTGCTCGACTACCCAAGTCAGGATGCGCTTTGATCAGCGCTAGCTGCGCTGCCGCTGAGTCTGCTTTGACAATATCTACCATGGCTTGCCACAGCCCTTCAACAGATCTGAAGGGGCGCTGATGCCACGCCTGCTCGGCAATAGAGGGAGTCTCTTCAAAAATGGTACCTAGCGCCGAAACAAACTCAGTCTGTGTCATCTGGTTGATGGTCTCAAGGAAATAGGACATAGTCTTTTTATCTATAGTTCTTCAGAATTCAATTTTTCAAGCTTTGGCTTTGAGACTCAAGATAGCAACCCCGATAGTCACTAGCGCGACGCCTGCATTTTGCTGCGGTTGGAGAGATTCCTGGAGTGTAATCCAGGCGAATAGAGCGGTCAGGGCAGGGGAACTAGCGCTGATTAGGGCGGTGAGAGACGCACCGATGTAGCGAATACCGAAATTATTAAGCACGTAGGCAACTAAGGTCAAGATAGCGGAGAAAAGCGTGGCCACCAAAATCAGAGGCCAGGTAGTCAAAAGAACAGAAACAGGCGGCAAGACCAAAAGCGAAAGAGTCGCTAGGCTAGAGACACCTATAAAGGTGACCAAGGAGAAAGGTACCGGGTGCAGCGGCAGATCTGGGTCTTGTAAGCAAAGCTCGGCGAAGATACCGTAGAGCCCAAAGCACAGGCCAGCGCCTAAGCCAGCCCAAAGGCCAGGCCTTAGTCCTAAAAGTGTGTTGGTGATATCGGTGCTAGCTGCTGCTGTTGTACTGGCATTAGTCAAAGCCACGCCGATGAAGATAACAATCATCAGAGTGAGCTGGTAGGGACGCAGTCTCTGGTTGAAAAAGACGCGCGCTAGAAGCACTGTGATTGCTGGATAGATGAAGAAAGCCGCGATCACCACACCAGCTGCAATCTGACTCAAAGCGGTATACAGGCAAGTTAAGCCGCAAAAGATGCAAAATCCGCTGGCTATGGCGGCTCTAAATACTTGGGGCGATCGCGGCAGTCGCTTTAGCGCCGTAAACGTTCCAGGATGCAGCCAGGGCACAAGCAGCATCAGCAAAACAGCCATCATCGCCATACGGATAGCCAGCAGCATCACCACATTACTGAGCTCTGAGGTGATGAATCCACCAAAAGCAATCCTGCCAAAAATCTGATTCGGGACAAAAAAGACCCTAGAAACGACGTTTTGTGCAGCCAAGCCAACCGCGCTCAGCAGCACCAAAACGATGCCGAGAACGGTTTTAGGTGATTTCTTAAGAGGGGTCATAAAACGCGACAATCAAAGCCATACGCTGTACTCTATTCTGGAACGTCAGATATATCTAGAGTGACAGACCAGCCATGAGCGAAGATCGTCAAGCCTTTTTGCTTTCTGACTCAGCGATGCAGGCAGCTAGCTATTCTACCTACAAAAACTTTCAGCCGCCGACCAAAGTAGGATTTACGGAGCTGAAAGCTTGGAAAAAAAGGGTGATTGGCTTTCAGACCCAGCTAGCTACGATCGAACAGCAAGGACGTCTATTTGGCGACGGCAGCGCTGATCATAGCAATGGCGACAGCAGCGACAGCGAAGCTACGTTGTCTAGCCTGGTGGGTACCATCGATCCCTTTGCGCTACGCCAGCAAAACACTGAATTTTGGCGCTGGCAGTTTGATGATGTCGGGGTAGCTGCTATGTATTTTGTGATCGACTACGCCAGCACTGCCCACAGCCGTCCGGTAGTCTTGTACATCGGTGAAACGATCAAATCAAACCAGCGATGGAAAGGTGAACATGACTGCAAGCGCTACCTGCTGAACTATCGTCAGGCTCACTACGATCATGGCCTTAGCAGTGAGCTAGGAATCGCCTTCTGGCCAAAAGCACCGAGCGATCGCACAGCCAGACAGCAGCTAGAATCGGCATTGATTCGACATTGGCGATCGCCGTTTAACAAAGAAAACTGGCGCTTTTGGAACACCCCTTTCGTAGAAAGCCTACTGTAGAAGGCCAGCCACAAAATAGCTAGATTCTGAAGAGGCTGACAAATCACGCTATAGTTTCTCCTAACCATAACTTCGGACTACAGCAACTTTGGCTCATAGCTTTGATCATCAGAAGCAAGGATAGGCAAGGAATCGTATGCGGCTCATCGATCTCAAAACGCAGCTCACTAACCTCAAGGCAGACCCCCTCAAGGCAGACCCCCTCAAGACAAACAAGACACAGCTGACTAGGCGGTCAATCAGGCAGGTGATTAGGCAGTCAGCTCAGCGGTGCCTTACAGTGGCTGTGCTTTCTGCTCTGGGCATAGGCGCGCTGATAGCTTGCAACCCCGAACCCAGTGCTCAGAATGGAGAGGTCTCTGGCCAAGTGGATGGGCAACCCGACGATCAAACGCTAAAGCTGCTGTACTGGCAAGCGCCAACCACACTAAACCCTCATCTATCACCAGGCACAAAAGATCGTGAGGCAGCAAGTCCGATTTTAGAGCCACTCGCAGCCTACAACAAGGCTGAGGAACTAGAGCCCGTCCTCGCAGCCGAGATTCCTACGGTCGAAAACGGCGGCATCAGCGCCGATGGCACTACCGTCACCTGGCAGCTAAAACCAGGGGTTCTGTGGTCAGACGGCGAACCGTTTACAGCAGCAGATGTCGTGTTCACCTACGAATTTATTATCAGCCCTGAAGTCGGCTCTACCTCTACAGAGTTCTACGGTGAAATTGCTAGCGTCGAGGCGGTAGACGATCTCACTGTAAAAATCACGTTTGAGCAGCCCACCCCTGCCCCGATGAATCCTTTTGTCGGCGGCAGCGGCATGATCCTACCGGAGCATATTTTCGCAGACTACGTCAATGCTCAGGCTCGTTCTGCACCCGGCAATACAGCCCCCGTTGGCACAAATGCTTTCATGGTCACCGAGTTTAAGCCGGACGACACGATTGTCTATGAGCCCAATCCCAACTTTAGAGGCGACCCGCCTGGTTTTAGCCGGGTAGAAATGAAAGGCGGCGGCGATACCGTCTCAGCGGCGCGGGCGGTTTTGCAAACGGGGGAGGCAGACTATGCCTGGAATATCCAAGCAGAACCAGCCGTGATCGAAGCGTTAGAGGCTGAGGGGCGAGGTGAGATGACCTACGTGTTTAAGCCGATGATGGAGAGAATTTATATCAACTTTTCGGACCCGAATAGAGAAGTGGACGGAGAGCGATCGCAAAAAGACACCCCTCACCCTTTCCTATCAGAAAAACCCGTTCGCCAAGCCATTAGTCTGGCCATCGATAGAGAAACAATTACGACTCAGCTCTATGGTGAAGCCGGCACAGTCGCCACTAACTTTGTCGTCGCACCCGAGAAGTATGCCTCGCCAAACACAACCTATGCGCTCGATCTGCAGCAGGCCGCTCAGCTTTTAGACGATGCGGGCTGGATCGATACCAACGATAACGGCATTCGTGATCAGAACGGCGTTGAAATGGAATTGTTATTCACCAGCTCTGTGAATCCTGTTCGCCAGAAAACCCAGGAAATTATCAAGCAAAGCCTAGAATCGATCGGCATGTCTGTCGAGCTCAAAAGCGTAGAAGCCGGCGTATATTTTGGCGATGCGACCAACCCTGATTCTGTGAATCGTTTTCTAGCAGATTTGCAGCTCTTTGCCTTTGACAGTGAGACACCTGAACCTGATTCGTACATGGAGCTATATGCCTGCGATCAGATTTCGCAAAAAGAAAATCAGTGGTCAAAAGAAAACTCTTCTCGCTACTGCAACCCGGAGTATGATGCTCTGCTAGACCAGCTAGCCCAGGAGATCGATCCTGAGAAGAGAGTGGCTTTATTTGTTGAAATGAACGATCTGCTGATCGAAGATGTGGCACTCATTCCGCTGGTGCGGCGCAGTGAGGCCTATGCGATCGCCAATCGGTTGACTAATCTAGAATTTACGCCATGGGCAGCTAGCACCTGGAAGATGGACGGTTGGGGGAAAACGTGACTTCGGCTCCGCTCAGCCACCGGGTAAGTCTCTAAGGTGATTGATTAGCCTGGCTGCTTTTGCTGCAGTCGGGCAGCGGCGTAGGTGCTTCACCTTCTCGCTTCACCTTCTCATAGAGTCGGCTTCTCATAGAGTCGGCTGCTTATCGCTGAACTAACTTGACCTGAATTTCGAAGCTGCTGGCGCTGCATCTTCTTGAAGGATAGATTCAACACTGCCCATGCTCAAATACTTTCTAAAGCGCAGTCTGCTCGCCATTCCCACACTTATCGCCATCAGCATGGTGATCTATCTGGTTCTATCACTTGCCCCTGGCGATCCGCTAGGAGAACTTGCGAACAGCCCCTCCATTACACCACAGGTACGAGAGAATATTCGCCGAGCGCTAGGGCTCGATCAGCCTATCTACATCCGCTACATCAGGTGGGCTACTGCCTTTTTCACAGGCAATATGGGTTACTCTTTTGTTAGCCCTGTGCCCGTCAGCGAGATCATTTGGCAGCGGTTGCCAACGACGCTTTGGGTGGTGGGCAGCGCCTATCTCTGTTCTATTTTGGTGGCCTTTCCACTAGGGGTTCTGTCTGCTCTCAAGCGCTACACCTGGATAGATCAGCTAGCCACAACCTTCGCTTTTGCTGGCTTTTCAATTCCGCCTTTCTTTACAGGGCTGCTGTTTATTCTGTTGTTTAGCGTTGCGTTAGGCTGGCTACCTTTCATCTATGACAGCACGCTAGTAGTAAACAGTTTCAGCAGCCTGTGGCAGCAAATTAGACAGTCGATTATGCCTGTAGCCGTGCTTACTCTCTTTCAGACAGCAGTACTCATGCGCTACATTCGCGCTGCCGTGATTGAACAGCTCAACCTGGACTATGTTCGTACGGCCTATGCCAAAGGGCTTAGCAGTTGGCAGGTTATTGTCCGCCACGTGCTTCGCAACGCTATGATTCCTGTCGTTACGCTAATCGCATTAGATGTGCCGACTGTCTTTACTGGTGCGCTCGTCACTGAACAGGTTTTTCGCGTGCCGGGCATTGGCTCGTTGCTGATCGACTCGATTACTCGCAATGACACCCCTGTGATTATGTCGATTACTTTTATCTATGCAGTTCTCATCGTATTGTTCAACCTAGTCGCTGACTTACTCTATGGCGTGCTCGATCCTAGAATTCGTTACTGAAACGGTAAAAGAATCAGCTAAAGAGCCAGTGCGTCAGGGAGAGGGCGCTTCAGCTTTATACAGATAAAGTCTTTCATTTGCAATGATGGTTTCTTCTACTGCTGTAAGCAAATCAACCTGTCTAGGGGCGCTGCTAAAGTCAATCGGGTTTCTAGAAATGATTAAAAATTCTGGTTCTTGCTGGGCGAAGGATTCGACGTTAGCCAAGACGATCTCGTTAGTTTCTTCGTCTCTTCTATACGGATTGACTGCAAAGCTAGCGTATTTGTTCTGCTGAGCATAGTAAGCGACTGTATCTAGGTAGCTAATGACGCCAGTAGAAATCCGCCCATTCTGTGCGAAGAGGGGCAGATCTTCAAGCTGGTTAGTTTGGATGTATTGGGCGATCGCATGGCTACCCGAAAAAGGATAGATAATATCCATCGCGTAGGCTTGGACGCTGGCCACACTTTGAAAGACCAACAGCAGCGTCAACAGTGCCCCACCGACAACGGGGCGTTTGAACCCGGTGAAGCTAGAGCGTAGCCTTCTGATTTGCTCTGGTCTGTTTTGAGACCAGGTAGCTAGCCACAGGCTGACGATCAAGACAATGATCAGATGCCCCTGATGGCGGTTGCTGCCCCTATAGATAGCGATAAAGAGACTATAGAGCGCAGCACTGCCACTGACATACAGCCATAGGTAAAGCGGTGTTCTTCTTAGGGCTTTGACTGCAAGCAAAAATAAGACAATCGCTAGAATAGCCGCTATCATCGTGCCAATTTTTATGCCAAAGATAGTGCCTATCCCTTCTGAATCCAGCAAAAAATGCGTTGTCCAAAAGTGTAGCTTTGGCCTCATCATTGGCAAGTACGAGCGGGTGAAGGGTTCGGAGACCCCGGCTAGTCGATTGACGAGCGCGATCGCCTGATCAAACTGACTTAGAGCAAAATCAGAGACAGGTTCTGGAATAGAGTCTGCGCCTTCCGCAGCACGTTTCGCAGCACGCTGGGCTGAGTCGGTGACAACCTCTCTTTCTGGCAACCTGGTAAACCGAGTTAGCTGTAGCAGCGTCAGCCCCCAGCCTGTGATCAATATTGCCAGCGGTTGAATCATCTGACGACGGAAGGCCGTGGCTAGCGAAACGGATGATTCACACCATAGGCGAAACAACATCACCGAGGCCAGCGAAAAACTAATCAAAAAGCAAAATGCGTTGGCATTGGCGACCACAGCTAGAATTAATGCCAGTAGCCAGTATCTAGGCTGCTGGCGAGTATAGAGGACGCAAAATAAGAAGATAAAGAAAATGCCGATTGCATAGTTGCGGCTGATAATGCTGTACTCGTAAAAAAGCAGATAGCTAAAGCTAAGCAGTCCCTTCTGCAATAGGGAAAACGGAGACCATTTGACTACTAGCACAACCGAAGCCGTGGAAAGAAGCAGATGAAAGATCTGCATAAAAAATGGATTAGGCGACCATTTTGCAATAACGAATAGACAAATGTGCCAAAGAATCGGGTGTCCTTCGTAGGTAGTGTTAGAGAATAGGTCTGCGAGAGAGGAACTGTCTCTAGAAATTAGCCAAGCTTGAGCCTCATCTCGCCAGATCTCATGGTTAAGAATGCCGGCTAAACCCAATACGAAGAACAGCACAATCAGACCGTTCTCAACCGTCAGAACTGAGCGGAGCGTACGGCTGTTCCGTTTAGAAGAAAGCTGTCCGTATCCGGGCTTTCGTACAGTGGGTCTGATAGGCATACTTTTTTTGGCGCTGGCACAGCAGAATTAAAACAAACATCCGCTCGAAAGAAAACATTCAGCTACTTGCGACGCTATTTTGCTGACGCTGAGCGGTCCATTTCTCCCAGAAGAATCCTGTTGCTGTCGCCACCTGTGAAAGAAAAAACAGGCCCGACACCTGCAGAGGAGCGCTAAATCCACTCTCTTCCATAGGGTTGTTTTTCATCGGATAGGTGAGCAAGTCGGTGTAAAAGTTGACCGGCTCAACTTTGATAGTTTCTTCTGTTCGCTGCGCTCTGGCTTTGTGAAAGCAAAAAGCACCTCTGCCATAGCCAAAGTGCTGTCGCCAAAAAGATTTGAGGGAAAGCGCATGGGCGTGCTGAATAGTTGCGCTAGGCGCATACTGCATCGGATAGCCGCTCTGCTGCCAGCGATCGCACAGCTCACGATCTTCGGCTGCCGCGAGCGGAAAGGAAATATCAAAGCCGCCAATCTCTAGAAATTGCGATCGCGACATAGCAATATTATTAGACGCGAAGAAAACATCAGCATCGCTCGAACCGTAGTATTCGTAAATATAGTCAATGAGCGCCTGTGAAGCTGAAGAGTACAGGTTTTGAGGCAAAGCGTTGATCGTGTGACCACCAATCATCGCATCAGGGTGAGCACCGAGTGCGATCGCAAATTGCGCTAGCCAGTCGGCTGCTGGCATACAATCGTCATCGGTAAAAGCGATGTAGTCACCCTTTGCCGCCTGGGCACCCGCATTTCTAGCCGCCGCCGGTCCTGCATTTTTTTGCCGCAGAAGGTTGATCTCTAGCGCCGGTTGAAAAGGTTCTACGACCGTATCTAACGGCTGCACGCTGCCGTCATCGACCACGACTACCTGATAGCGATCGCGAGGATAGTCAATTTGGGCAAGCGCCTCTAGGCATCCTTGGAGCTGCGAAGGCCGATTGTAAGTCGGTACAACGATAGAAAAGCTGGGGTAGTCCATCACAAATTGAGGGGATGAAAGAATGTCGATCTGCGCGTAAATACTAATTTAGTTTAGTCTCTGGTTCAATATTTGGAAGCTGAGCTTTTTGGTTTATTTATCTGGCTAAGACACTGATTTAGGAAGGGTTAATCTACTAATTGCCAGCAGCAGGCATCGAGGAGTACAAAGTAGGCCCAGCACAGCGCCTGTCGTCTGAGCAAAGTAAGACGGGTAGTAGAGAAAGATCAGCGCCGCATCGCGAGTCTCCACCTGCGGACGTCAGAAGAGAAAATCAGCGCTTCATAGCAGAAGATATACTTGACACATAAGAATTGTCTTTGTCTTTAGACGAAGTTGAAAGTAAAAACGGTTTGTGAAGTAATAGTAAAGGTCATTTAATCAAGAAGCATCTGCTAGGAATGCTCGATTCAGCTGCGCTTCTATCTTAGCTAACGATAAATCGACATCTCACCTATCTACTTCCACCTAAAAAGTTAGGTAGCACCGACAGCTCGGAGTAACCCTACTAATGAAGAGGCGGAGAAGTAATAACACGTATATACCAAACTACGGCGATCATTTTTCAACAGAAAAGCATACATGCCATATTCCACTTCTAAGGGTAGGGAAGGATAGGTATCTACAGCCTGTACTCTGGAATAAGAAGGTGCCACTAATCAAGTAGAGAGTAGTTTCAACCGTTCTACCCCCAAAGATATCAAGACAACAACAAACAATAATGAACAAAAAACTGAAATATACTGCGACTGGAGTTATAAGTGCGATTGTCCTACTTATAGTCTGGGGATTCATCGAGCCACGTTTTCTTAATACCAAAGAAGAGGTCGCAACAATTCCGAATTTGCCCGATAGCTGGGAAGGTAAGCAAATCGGTCAGCTATCAGATTTTCAGATTGGCTTGTGGGGAGACAACGTCGGCACAGCGCGTCGCAGCGTTGAGCAGATGATTGAAGCAGCGCCTGCGGCTGTGTTGATTAGCGGAGACTTTATCTATCATGCTAAGCCCAACCCAGAAGAAGAGATCAGAGAAGCGGTAGATATCGTTAGGCCGCTCGTTGAAGCAGGCATTCCAACTTATGCGGTATTAGGCAACCACGACTACGGCATGAGTGATAAGAAAGCAGAGCCCGACACACAGCTAGCAAACAGCCTCAAATCTGAGCTAGAGGCCGCTGGTATCCCTGTACTCGAAAATGAATCTGTTGTGATGCAGTTGCCTGACAGCGACGAACCGCTATACCTGGCTGCTGTCGATTCGCTCTGGGCTGATAGAGACAACGCAGAAGCCGCTTTAGCAGATATTCCGGCCAACAGCCCTAGCATTGCCTTGATGCACAACCCAGACAGCTTCGAGCTGTTTCCGGCAAATACAGCGCCACTAGCTGTGGCCGGACATACTCACGGTGGACAGATGCGTGTGCCTTACTCACCCCAGTGGTCATGGCTACGATTTACCCAGAAGGATAAAGTCTACGCAGACGGCTGGGCAAAAGGGTATGGCAAGCCAGGAAACAACCTCTACGTCAATATTGGGATTGGCATGAGTATTGTACCAATGCGTATATTCTGTCCACCAGAGATGACACTTTTTACGCTAGAGAGGTAGCGCTTAAGAAGACTAGCACCTAAAGCGATGCTTAGCTGGCAAACAAAAGATACGGGCTAGGCATCGCATTTCATACAGCAACAATAGAGGTAATCGCTGCCACATCTAACGATCACACCGCCAACTAAGCTACGAGTCAAGTAAGCAGCCTCTTCAACAATAACTATTTGTCTCTTTCTCTGAGCTGCTGAAGTTGAATTTGCTTAGCGATACACTCAACGCAGAGATAGAGGGATTGCATCAGCTCAGAATCATCTTCAAACCCGGCAGATACTAGATTAGAGAGCCTTTGCGTTTTACTAATACTTTCCATATATTCCCAGCCCTCTGCATTGCTACTTTCCGGATAGATACCGATAGACATACCGCCATACTTTCGAATGACGTCAAAGCAAGGCACATCGGAAGCGCCATCGCCCACATACACTACCTGGTTGAGCGGAACGTGCAAGTCTGATGGCGGCAAACTAGAATAGTTGTATATCAAATCTTTCTCATTGTTAGACTCTTTAATTCCTTTAGAAAGATAGTACAGATAGCGCGTCTTCTCGGTATGCGTCATCTGCCTGCTGATAAAGTCTACTGCGCCAGTTTCGTTGTAGTGCAGTTCGCAGCCCCACATATGTTCAAAATTCTCAGCAATGGGTGTGTTTCGCGGAATATCGACAAAGCCACCTGAGATTAGGTAAAACTCAAGTTCGATATCACCATGGATACTATGAATCCTTTGCTGTAGGCGCTCAAAGAGCTTATCGGTTTCCTTGTATAGCTGAATGCCTTGACCCACCTTGGCTAGCGTCTCCTGAGTAATCTTTTCTTCTCGCTGCTGAGACACCTGAATAAGGGCATAAGCTCTCGCTAGATACTTCTCCCATCCTTGGTCAATCAATGGCTGAATGCGGTCTTCTGTAAATTTTTTTGGGTCAAGTTCACAGCTTTCTAGTAGAACATCGAAGCTGTCTTTAGCCGTCAGTGTTTCATCGAAGTCGAAGACAACCGCAATTCTATTAGTCGTAACCCTAGTGACTTGTTTCATGTTTCAGGTTATGAAGCGAATTTCTAAACTAGAACTTTTAAACTACTTCAAGCTAATAAATGGAACTTTAATAGCTAAGCGTAATAATACTGTGAGTACGTCTTAGTCACCGCCTAAGTAGTTAACCGTCTGATATCAGGCTTTCATTCGCAAGAGAGAGCTGCCTAGCAAAACTTACTAGGCAGCTCTATTCTATGTATTTAGGTTCTCGTAGATAAGATAGAGCACGCAATACCATTACTTCTACATTGCAGACTACATTGCAGAAGGATAAACTTCATCAGCAACAAACACAGGCTTCTCTGTATACTCAGCTTCTACTTGCTCTTGAATAGAAAGATCCCAAGTTAGATCGTAGTCAGTCTCAAAGTCAGCTTTGATATAGGGGCGCAGTACGCCAGTCACAGTCACCTTTTCACCGTCCTGAGCTTGAGGCGAAGGCATATTGGATATGACCAGTAAGTCATCTCCGCCAAATAGCTCTTCTTCATCTAGTGTGAACGTGTTGTCATCGAGCTTGTCTTCAATCTCACCTGCAACAGCAATTCTCTGATTGTAATACTGCTCTGGGTTGCTAGTGATATCACCTGGATCAGGAGAGAGTGCAATAGATTGAGCAACTACAACAGGGCGATCTTCGTAATCAGCGTACAGGGTTGGATCGAGATCTAGGCCGTACTCAGTCTCAAATTCAGCCACAACAAGCTGCTGAACCTCTCCAGTCACCTGAACTGGCGTATCATCGCCTTCGGTTAGCACAAACGGTTCGCCAGAAGCGTTGATGACTAGAACATCTTCGCCACCAAAGAGCTGATCGTCTTCTAGCAGAAAGGAAGTTTCATCAACGGCTTCCTCAACCTCTGCTCGAACTGAGACAGTCTCTCCAATCAGTCCCTCAGCACCGCTAGAAATTTCTTCAGTAGTGACGTTTTCTGTGGCTTCTTCTTGCGTAGTCACCTCCGAAGGTGTTTCAGAGCAAGCGGCCACTACAGTCATAGAAGCGGCTAACAGCAAACCAATAGCGTACTGCCGGGGAAACTTTTTCTTGGAACTTATCATTAGTGCTAACTATCCTTAACATAGACGTTCGCTTTGAGAGTAAACAAGCACAATCTTCTAAGGCTTCTGCCGATAGGAGGATAGCTCTTGAAAAAGCTGAAAAGTTACGAGAATGTAATTAATAAACAAAATCTATAAAGTTACAAGAATGTAATTCAAGCTGCTAGAAAGATACTGACCCGGCTTTCAAAAAGTTTGTACCCAAGAAGTTTGTACCAATAGAACGCTTGTTTAGCGGGCTTCTACTACGATAACTCTATACTTAAGTCATCGTAGTAGTTCGAGCATCTTGCGTGATAACCGACGAAGTGTTGCTGTAAGTTCTATCGTTAGGTGCAGTGTGGCCATTCAAAAGCAATGTACGGTGAAAATTGTTGTAAGTACTAATTTAATTAGTGAATTATATGTTTTATACAGCTAGGCAAAAGAAGTTTGGTTCCGCTATCTTGGCGGCTGCGGCATTATCTCTAGCAGCCTGTGGAGGTGAACCGACTCTGGATAATGTTGAGGCTGATGTCTCTACACCTACCGAACAGGCTGACGTGCCAGCAGGTGCTGAGGTGGGCGAGGGCTCTTCTGATGTGAGCGATTTGATTGGAGAAACTGTGACTGTTAGCACTGAAATCACTGAGGTCATCTCACCGAACATTTTTACTGTCTACGATATAGAATCCCTTCGTGGTGCAGAGCTTCTGGCAATCACAAACTTTCCTATTCCTGAGGTTGGCACAAATATAGAGGTGACAGGCGAGATTTTAGATCTAGATGAAGCGGCTATCAAAGCGGCCTACGACGTTGAGCTAGCGCCAGAAGTTGCAGAAGCATATGCTGGTAGACCTTATCTTTCAGTACAGGCACTAGAGGCCGTTGACTAAGCTTTAGCAGGCTGACCCAGCAGTCCGATGTTCTATATAGCAAAGTGAAGATTGCGTACGTGTTTAGCGTAAGGTAGCTATCGGCCTGATCTCCTGATCTATTGAGCACTCCTCCGTTGGCAACAGGATGAACTTTATTTGACTGATGATCTTTTGTTTGTTTGTTCAATCGCCTTAAGCGCATCTGGCGAAAAGCCCGCAGTCTGAAGTATCTTCAAAATAAAGTCTGTTTTGGCAGCGATATAGCCGTCTATATCGCGCGGAAACGCCTGCGCCAGATGTTGTTTGAGACTTCCGTAGGCACTTGCAGCATCAGAATGAAGCCGCAGATAATCTCGAACTGTCAAATGATTGTTCAATCCAGGACTGTTAAATAAACAGACATAGAGATGGTGGGCAACGGTATCGGACGGCGACAGAAAAGCCTCTCTGCCTTCTATGCCAAGATTCCCACGATGAATGTAATCTAGATCAGTCAGTCGTGTGATCGCTATCAGTAGACGAGTGCGATCTTGAACGACAATATCGATATCAATGACAGGCTTGGCCGCTAGCCCTGGCACAGCCGTACTGCCGACATGCTCTATCGTTAGCGCAACATCTCGTACCGCTGGCCACAGGCCCAGTTTCAGCGCCTCAAACTTCTTGGGCCAGGTCGCATCATAATCAACTACCTCAACTGGCAAAACAATGACTTCCTCTGGACGAAGCTAGCTCTCAAGAGCCCGTAGCAAAACTAATTAATGCTCAAAAACGCTGCCGAACTGTCTCAAATCTAGTTCTACAAAGACAGGCAAGCAGTTTAGACACTGGTCTGCTAGAAGCCATCGCTCTTCTCTTTTCAGCATCTCTGTCAGCTGGGCGCGCAGCGTATGCAGGTAGCGAACATCATTTGCCGCATAGCTTAGCTGCTCGTCGCTCAGCGCAGCCGCATTGCCCCAATCAGAGCTTTGCTGTGACTTATCTAACTCTATGCCAATCAGCTCTTTGACCAAAGATTTCAGGCCGTGACTAGGGCTGTAGGTACGAGCAATCTTACTAGCAATTTTGGTGCAGAATACTGGCGCTGTTACAATGCCAAGATGATGCTGCAGGGTAGCTAGATCAAACCGGGCAAAGTGAAATATCTTGGTAATATTGTCAGCTTCTAGTAGCTGCTTTAGGTTTGGCGCTGAGCTCTGTCCCCGTTCTACTCGGATGGCGCTGACGTAGCCATCAGGGTCACAGAGCTGAATAAGGCAGAGGCGATCGCGCCTTGGATTGAGACCCATCGTTTCAGTATCTATCGCGATCGCATCAGCTTGCAGATACCGTTCTAGCAACTGCGGAGTGAGATCGCGATCGCACACTTCAAAATTCTCCACCCCGGCTCTTCCCCCAAAACAACAAACCAAACAACAAACCTAGCAACAAGCCAAGTGACTTGCGTTTCTCTAATGCATCTCCTACCTCAGAGAAACAATGCACTAGAGAAACGCGACCATGCTTAGTCAAACTTCAGCACTTTCGCCACTGTCTGGACATCTTTATCGCCGCGCCCAGAACAATTAATCACAACTTTCTCGCTAGTCAAAGTTGGACACAGCGTCTCTAGATAAGCAAACGCATGAGCCGTCTCTAGCGCCGGGATAATTCCCTCCAATCTAGACACGAGCTGAAATGCCTCTAGCGCCTCAGCATCCGTCACGCTGTAATATTCCGCCCGGCCCAAGTCCTTGAAATAGCTGTGCTCTGGGCCGACGCCAGGATAATCTAGCCCAGCACTGATCGAATGCGCCTCAGTCACCTGACCTTCACCATCTTGCAGCAGATAGCTCATCGCGCCATGTAGCACGCCAGGGCGACCCTTCGTCAATGTCGCCGCATGCTTTTGGGTTTCAGCGCCTTCACCAGCGGCTTCGATACCGATTAGGCGAATATCAGTCTCTTGAACAAACTCATGGAACAAGCCCATTGCATTTGAGCCACCGCCCACACAGGCTAGCAACACATCGGGTGTGCCACCCCACTTCTCTAGACTTTGCGCCCGAGTCTCCGACCCAATCACGCCATGGAAGTCTCGCACCATCATTGGATACGGATGTGGCCCTGCTACTGAACCCAAAATGTAGTGTGTGGTTTCTACATTTGTCACCCAGTCTCGAATAGCCTCTGAGGTCGCGTCTTTGAGCGTACCGCTACCGGCACTTACCGGACTGACCGTGGCTCCCATCAGCCGCATCCGAAAGACATTCAGCTCCTGTCGCCGCATATCTTCTACGCCCATGTAAACGATGCACTCTAGGCCAAAGCGAGCGCAGACTGTCGCTGTGGCTACGCCGTGCTGGCCCGCCCCCGTCTCGGCAATTACTCGCTTTTTACCCATTCGCTTCGCCAGCAAAACCTGACCTAGGGCGTTGTTGATCTTGTGTGCGCCTGTGTGGTTTAGATCTTCGCGCTTTAGATAAATCTGCGGCCCGCTACCGTCTGCTTTTGCATAGTATTCTGTCAGGCGCTCCGCAAAATATAGAGGGTTCGCTCGACCGACATAATCTTTTAGCAGCCCGGCTAGTTCCGCTTGAAAATCGGCTTCCTGCCGATATCGATAGTAGGCTTCCTCTAGTTCCTTTAACGCCGGCATCAAGGTCTCGGGCACGTACTTCCCGCCGAAGCGGCCAAAGCGACCGAATGAATCGGGGCGCGCTGCTGGCGAAAGCGGTTTGTCATCGATAGAGGCAGTCGGTTTAGTAAGAGGCGTTACAGTCACAGCGATCACCTAATTTTACAAGTCCCCCATTATATATTGTGTAGTCGCTGAGCTGGTGCGAAGTTGAAAACACTCCTGAAAACGCCGCTTGAAACTGCTAGGGCGCAGGCACCGTGTCCCCAACCACCTCAGGTCTACCGATTCCGGTCGTTCTACTCAGCACCCTCGCCGTTCGGCTTCTGGCTCCGCTGATATAGGTAAAGAAGACAGGGATCACCACCAGCGTTAGCAGCGTAGAGGTTGAGAAGCCACCAATGACTGCGATCGCCATCGGACTGCGCGTCTCACCACCAGCGCCTAGCTCTAGCGCAATTGGCACCATCCCGGCCACGGTTGAAATCGAAGTCATCAAAATCGGGCGTAGCCGAGTAATGCCCGCTTCTATCACGGCCTGCCGCCGTGACTTGCCTTCTCTTAGGGCAATTAGCGCATAGTCCACCAGCAAAATTGAGTTCTTTGTCACCAGACCAATCAACAGCACAATGCCAATCAGGGCAAACAGTCCCATCGGCTTTTGAGCAATCAACAGCCCCATCAGCGCCCCGCCAACGCACAGCGGCAGCGCCATCATCACCGCAATAGGATACAAAAAGTCGTTGTACAACAGCACCAAAACGGCGTAGATCATCAAGATCGCCGTTCCTAGCGCTAAGCCAAACCGACTAAAGACTTCCTGCTGGATCTCAGCGTCGCCCGTAGACTGCTCTCTGACGCCATCAGGTAGGTTCTGCATGACGGGCAGCTCGCCGACGGCCTCGATGGCTTGGCCCAGCGTAATGCCCTGGAGGTTGGCCCCGACGGTGATCTGACGAGAGCGATTGAAGCGATCAATCTGAGCGGGTCCACTGCCAAAGCTAATGTCAGCAACGGCAATTAGCGGCACCATTTGACCATTTTGACCGGGCACCTGCAGATTCTCTAAGGTGCTGAGGTCGTCAACGGCTTCTGGTGCTAACCGCACGCGAATAGGAATCTGGCGATCGCCAATGTCAAAATCAGCTAGGTTCGATTCACTATCCCCTAGAGTTGCTAGAGATGCTGTCCGGGCAATGCTGCTGACCGACACGCCCAAATCTGCGGCCCTAGCCGGATCGGGCCGGATCAAAACTTCTGGCTGCACCAGCGAAGCGGTCGAGTTCACTTCAACCATGCCCGGTATCTGGCGCATCTGCTGAGTGAGGTCTTGGGCGGTTTGCGTCAGCAGCTCAGGGTTCTCGCCCGTTAGCACCAATTCATAGTCTTTGCTGCCGCCGCCAGCACCCTGACTGACAAAGTTAATTCTAATGCCCGGAATATCTTGAAATTCTTTGCGTAGCTCCTCCTCGTAAGTGCTGCGCTCTACCCGTTCATTCTTGGGCTTTAGCTGCACTGAAGCGGAGGCATCACCCGGTGTGTTAGTGATAAACACGTCTTCTGTCGCAGGTTTAGAGAGCAGCAGATTGGTAATGCGATCGCTCACCGCCTCCGTTTTACCCAAAGTCGTTCCCGGCGGCAGCGAAATGCTAATAGAGGTCCGACTGGTATTCCCCGAATCAAACAAGCTAGTCGGCAAAAACCGAGCCAAATTCATACTGCCAACAAAAAACAGCAGCGCTAGCACAATCGTAATCAGACGATGATTCAACGCTGTGTTCAACAGTTTGTGATACGGCAGCAGGTAGCGTGGCACTCGCAGACCGTCAGCGGCAACAACCGTGTTTTCTTCATCACTTTTAGTAGCTGGCTTGAGCAAATAGGCTGCCATCATCGGACTCACCAGCCGAGCCACTAGCGTAGAGAACATCGTCGCCACTGCCACCGTCACCCCAAACGGTTTGAAGAACTGGCCAGGAATGCCCCCCATAAAAGCAACTGGCAAAAACACCGCCACAATTGTTGCTGTGGTGGTCACCACCGCTAGACCCACTTCCGCCGTCGAATCAATCGCTGCCTTGAAAGGCGGCTTGCCCATCTGAATATGGCGCTCAGTATTCTCAATCTCGACGATCGCATCGTCTACTAAGTTGCCAACCGCTAAGGTCAACGCCAGCAAAGACATACTGTTGAGCGTGTAGCCTAGAGCCTGCAAAACCAGAAAAGTTGGAATAATCGAGAGGGGCAAAGCCGTCGCTGTAATCAGAGTTGTCCGCCAGTTCCTTAAGAAAAGACCAACCACAATCACCGCCAAAATGCAGCCTAGGATCAGCGCATCGATAGACGCCTGATACGAGTCTCTGATATCGGTAGCCTGGGTGTATGTCAGCTCGAAAGTGATATCGTCTGGCAGCGTTTGCTCCAGCTCCGCGATCGCCTCTGAGACCGAGTCTTCTACTGTCACTACGACACTGCCTTTGCTGCGGTAGACCCGAAAGCCCACTACTGGCTGACCATTTAGATAGGCAGACTGACGAATTTCGCCAAAGTCATCTTCGACCGACCCCAAGCTACTAAGCGGTGCGGTTCCTCCAGATGGCAAGACAATTTGCAGCGATCGCAATTCATCCACCGTCTCGGCACTGCCCAACGTTCGAATGCCCTGCTCTACGCCTGCGATATCGCTACGTCCACCTGGCAAGTTGATATTAAACTGACGAATCTGATTGTTTACCTCAGTCGCTGTAATCTCTAGGGCGTTGAGCTGATCTGGATCGAGATTGACGCGGATCTCCCGATCAACGCCGCCGACGCGATCGACCCTGGCGACGCCTTCTGCCGCCAGCAGCTTGCGGCTAATTTCTCTATCGACCAGATCGCTAATTTCCTCAACAGAGCGCCGATCTGAGCCGACGGTATAGATGACAACAGGCCCGCCAGAAAACTCTAGCCGTCGCACAGTCGGATCGCTGGCATCTTCTGGGAAATCCTGTCGAATCCGGGTAACCGCATCGCGCACATCATTAGTGGCCTGGTTAGTATCCACTCCCAGGTTAAATTCGATTACCGTCTCCGACGAACCGTCGCTGACAGTCGAGGTCAGCGAGTCAATATTGCCAAGACCAGCGACAGCATCTTCAATCTTCCTGGTGATCTGGTTTTCCATTTCGGCAGGGCCAGCCCCCGTCTGATTCACCCGCACCAGCACTGCTGGCACATCAATGTTGGGGTTGGCGTCGATACCTAGATTGCCAAAAGCAACTAGACCTGTAATCGTCAGCACCAGAAATAAAACAATCGTCGGCACCGGACGCCGGATTGACCATTCAGAAATATTGAACATGTCTAGTTAACGCCTCCCACGCCGCTGCCTGACCTGTTTTCTACGCCGTCCGGGCTATCTTCTAAGTCACTCTGATTGGAAACTACGTTGACCAGATCGCCGTCTTGCACGTAGCTAGCCCCTTCTAGAACTACGGGCACATCGGCCTGCAAGCCAGAAACAATCTCGATTTGAGCAGGCTCGCCACCACTAGCCCCACCGCTGGCCGGAATCTGCTCACCTGTTCTTACGGCTTGGGCGCTGACAGTGCTGTCCGCCGCTAGCTGATACACGACAAAGCCGCCACTGCTCTGTGGCAATACTGCCGCCGCTGGGACGGTTACGCCCTCACGAGTTCCAATCACAATCGCCGCCTGCAAGAACATACCAGGACGGAGGCGATCGCTCCCTGGCAATCCTACTTTTACAGTCGCCTTCCTGGTCTGGGCGTCAACGGTAGGGTCAATCGAGCGTACAAAGCCCTGAAGCTGCAAATTAGCATCGGAGTTTGATGAGATCTGAACAGGCGTTCCAGGCGTTACCTGAGCCATCTGCGCCTGCGGAATCTCGACTGCTAGCTCTAGCTCATCGTTGCTAATCAGCTCGAACAAAGGCGTACCTACACTGGCGGTATCGCCCACTGTTGCTGCTCTTTCGGCAATCACGCCGTCGCTGGGTGCAATCACCAGGGTCTGGTCTAGCTGGGTTTCTAGGCGCTCTACCTCGGCCTGGGCGCTACGAACAGATGCCTGAGCACTGGCAATAGAAGCCTGCTGAGCGCCAAGCGTTTGCTCCTCAGTGGCGACGGCGGTTCTCTTTTCTGTCAAGGATTCCGCGCTAATTGCCCCCTGTTCGAACAGGGAATTGTATCGATCAAAGTTTTCTCTGGCCGCAGCGAGGGAAGCTTGGGCCTGAGCCGCCTCTGCCTGCCTTTGCTCAACGGTAGCGATCGCAGCGCCTACCTGGGCCCTGGCCTGCTCTATTTGGCTACGCAAAACAGAATCGTCTAAGACGGCCAGAATCTGACCCGCCGCAACGCGATCGCCCTCGCGCACATTCACCGACCGAATCTGTAAACCGCCTGCCCTAGGCGATACCGACAGCAGATCAAACGCTTCAACGGTGCCGTTAGTCTCGATTGTTTGCCGGATGGGGGTGGATTGCGATCGCACTGTCGTCACCGTCGCGCTCGCCACTACCTCCGGTTCAACTGGCGGCGCGGCCAATCGCGAGACAGCCATAGACAGCAGCTTTTGACCGCCTAGTGCTAGCCCTAGCCCCAGACCCAGCCCTAACAACAATCCCCTAGGTCCGCTGAGCCAATCAATCACGTTCTTAGAACGATTTTTTGGCTGCTTACGCTTAGCAATTCCATCCGAGAGATCGCTTGAGCCCAAGAGAGGCGTTATATCCGATTCCGTCAATCTATCCTCATCGTCTCGAAAATTATTCTGAAGATCTTGGTAGGTCACAGGGATGTGCTTTGGCTGGTGAAGTATTTACAAAAGTTTAATATTTCTATTATCACTTACACTTCCCTATTTGAGGGGATCTCTTAGCCAGCAAAAAAATAGGACCAAACCTGTTACCCTATACCCCATCAGCTCATCAGTAAATCAAAGCAGTCGCGGTCATGAAAACCAAATCCTGGTGGCAGAAACTCAAACGCAACCCGCTCGCTCGCTTTGGTGCGATCGTCCTGATCGTCTTCTACATCGCGGTCATCTTTGCCGATTTTGTCGCGCCCTACAATCCGCTGAGCCAGCAGCCCAACGGCTCTTTACTGCCGCCCACCAGTATCTATTGGGTCAACCAGGAAACCAATCGGTTCATCGGTCCGCATATCTATCCCACTATTCAAGGCCCCATCGATATCGACACTGGGCTTAGAGAAAAGGAAGTCGATTTCAGTCGGCCTGCGCCGCTACGCCTGTTCGTACGCGGCGATCAGTATCAGCTTTTCAAGTTCACGCTGCCGCTGATTACTGGCTTCTCGTTTGAAGACAATATTACGATGCGAGAAATCCAGATCTTTTCAGGTATCCCTAGCGATCTGCATTTATTCGGTCCGGTTGGTCCTGCGGCCTCGCCACCGGTTCAAACAGTCGACCCTGTAGTGGAATCTGCAGAACAGCCAGACGTAGACCAAATAGACAGTGACTTCCTAGAACCCATAGCGCTACCCACCGCAACCGATGAAGATATTAGCCCGGTCACTACGACCCCTGCCTATTTCAACATCTTTGGTACAGATAGAGCGGCAAGAGATGTATTTAGCCGCTTAGTCTTCGGAGGACGCATCAGCCTCGGCATCGGCATCGTCGGCATCTCAATTTCTTTTCCGCTGGGCTTACTAGTAGGCGGAATCTCTGGTTACTTCGGGGGTATTGTTGATTCTGTGATCATGCGTTTAGTAGAGGTGATTATGACGATTCCCTCTATCTACCTACTGGTTGCGTTAGGGGTAATCTTGCCGCCTCAGCTCGATAGCGCTCAGCGGTTCTTATTGATTGTGCTGATTATCTCGTTTATCGGTTGGGCAGGTCTAGCTAGGGTAATTCGAGGTGAAGTACTTTCGCTTAAAGAGAGAACGTTCGTACAGGCATCACGGTCAATGGGCGGACGTAGCCTGCATATCATCACCCGCCACATCTTGCCGCAAACCGCTACCTATGTGATTATTGCCGCTACACTGTCTATTCCTAGCTACATCGTATCTGAAGCCGTCCTCAGCCTAATTGGACTCGGCATCACAGAGCCTGATCCTTCTTGGGGAAATATGCTCTCTGCTGGCACAGACGCTTCGATCTTGGTGCTCAACCCCTGGCTGGTTTGGCCTCCTGCTGCGCTGATTGTGATTGTTGTTCTTTGTTTTAATTTGTTAGGCGATGGCCTTAGAGACGCGCTCGATCCTCGCAGTTTGGAAGAGCGTTGATGTTATTAATTTCTCTTTGCTCTTTTGCTTGAGTTGGCGGGTTGAGTCACGGAATAAAAAGGCGACCGACCCCTATAAAATCTTCTATATCGACCAAGATTTCAAGAATACGATCAACACAACAATCTCGATAAGTTCTATCTTCTAAAAAACGGTTAGGATTACCAATCGTAACCACAGGAAGTGAATCAGCCTGATTTTCTTCGCGTAGAACTTGCTCTAAAGAACCCTCCTCTTTCATACTTCGATTAGCCGTAAGTAGAATCATTTTGTTCGATTGAGCCGTTCTCCAAACAACTCGGTCACCGCTGTTAATGGGAAGGTTGATTTCCTTGAAAGTTACGAACTGAATCGGAAGCAGTTCTAACCAGCCTCGGCTAGCAATACTACCTAACAAGATTTCTGCATGTCCTCCTAGATTGTGATCAACCAGAAAGATCATACCTCCACTTCATGCTTGACCTTTTGTTCTTGCAGCTTTTTCCTAAGGTGTTCTCGACCAGGTCTAGAAGGCAGTGCTAAAGAGCGATCGAAATGCTCACGGTTGCGTTCTTCCCAGTACTTCTGATTTTTCTCAGCTTGTTTGAGAACAAGTTGATATTCAGCTTCAATCTCAGAACGGTTTGCTTCGATATAAGCCAGAGCAAAATTGACTTGATTCTCTGTTAGATTGAGCAGAGAGCGAATAAATGCCTTAGGGTATTGAGTCGACACGTAGTCCATCACGTCATAGAGCGTGATTCGTGTGCCAGCAATTGTTAATCCCCTTTCCGTGCGGACAATGGCTACTCGATTTTGAGATAGTGAAGTCATATCTGCAGACCTTTAAGCTGGGTTAGAGGTAGAACGATTATAGCTTGTTACACTTCATCGGTTAGCTGTCAGTAGTGGTTGGCGAATCTTAATACTCTCATCACTTCTTCCTCCAGTCCAAGCAGACAAGGCGAAGATAGAAAAGTCTGCCAGAATATCATGTAAGTTTACCAGATGTGTTCTAGTCAATGCTGAGTGATGCCTTCTAAATCCAAACGGCCTGCCTCTCGGTGGATAATTACGATTTCAATGCTGCTCGCTGTAGCGGGTGTTGTTTTTTGGCTGGTTTACTCGCACTACCCTGAGCTACTTCCTCTATGGTTGAGACCAAGATGGCTTCAGCATGTCTTTACGGTAGCTACGAGTCTAGGAGCACTCTCTGCAACGATTGCGACCATTTTTGCTCTATTCCCTGTGCAGTCATGGTTTGAACGGAAGCATCCTTACTTCATCCCATCGCTTGATACTAGTAAACCTATCCGACAAACAAACTACGAAACCCTCATTAGTAGATTAGGACGCAGTGGTCAAATTCCCTGGGTTGATCGTCAGGCAGCATCAGCTAATGTATTACGAGAATATGGGCAGGTAGCAATTGCTGGTTGGATGAAATCTGGAAAAACTCGCGAAGCCGCAGAGCTGATTCGAGTAGCCCTAGAAGAGGGCACTATCTCAGCGGTCTATGAACCAACAGCAGCGTTGGATCTAATAGATCAAGAATTGCTATCGCAGTCAATTGCTGCAGAGCTAGACGAGCGTCAGCGCTGTTTGTTCTTTGTAGATGAGTTAGGACTGCGTCCAGAATCAGAAAGGCTAGGTCGCCTTTCCCAATGCATTCAAACGATCCGTCAATGCAGACCTGACACCTACTTTTTGGTCACTATTCAAAGGGAACGTCTTACAAAGTCATGTCACCAATGGTTAGATCAACAAGATTTTCGTCTTATCAGAATCCCCGATCTGACATTGACCCAGCGCAGAGAGCTCGTTGCCGCGTCCGAAGATATCTTTGACGTTTCCGTTTCTCAAAAAGCTATGGATGTCTTTGCGAAAGAAACTGACGGCAGACCATATAGCATCGTGTTTGCGCTACAGCAGATTAATCGAGCCAGTTCCTTACAGCCGGAGGCTATCAAAAAGCTGCTGAATCGTAGTGATATCGAAGCCTGGGCCGAACAGCGGAGATATATCTTTAATACAGAGATAGGGTCTGAGCCCCTGCTGCGTAGCATTGTTACCTTTTCCTCGGCGGGGGTAACTCCTCGCTCCAGCAGCATTCGTCGCTATGCAGCGCAGCTTTTAGGTAAGCGGCAGAGAAATCAAACAAGTATGCTGTTAGATAAGGCGGCGAAACGATGGGAACAGTTTGATATTGTTGCCGCTGGAGGTCTTTACACAATTCCTGAACCTCTGCTGCTGCCACTTTGTATCGAGGTTGATCAGGCCAGAGCTGAATTACAAAGGTTTGCCGAAACCTATCGACCTGGATTTTGGTCTCGGATAATGATGACATTAACGAGTCCAATTGAGTGGGCAGTTAGAATCAGCGCTTGGATAAATCGCACCTTCGCAAATCTAGGAATATCAGCTTTCACAAGAAGACTTTCTACACTATGGCGTCGATCCTCATTCTTAAATGCGCTTAAGAGTTTCTCTCAAACCTTCATCAGCTCAGTCAATAGAGTACCGGATAGCCTAGTACCAAATCGCATTCGTGCCTTCCGTACTCGACTGACAACCTGGTATAACCAATGGATGGTTAATAGTTTTTTCTTATGGCCCGCTGAGAGAGCGTTACTTTTGTTAGAGCTAGGTAGTGATCTGAGCAAGTCTTCTCATCACTTATCATCCAATGCACTCCTTCAGTTGGGTCGCAGTGCAGCTTCTAAGAAACTATATAAAGAAGCGTTGGAAAAATTTACGCAGGCTATAGCTTTGAATCCTCGAAACGAGCGCGCCATTGCGTATCGAGGAGAAACTTATCGGCGGCTTAGGCGATACGAAGAAGCATTAGTTGACCTCAATATGGCCATCGAGATTAATAGTGATTATACTTTTGCTATTGCGTATCGAGGAGAAACTTATTGGCTGCTCAGTCGATACGAAGAAGCATTAGTAGATCTAAACAGAGTTATTGATATTGATAATGATTGCGTCTTTGCTACTGTAGGTCGTGGGGAAACTTATCGGCTGCTCGGGCGCTATGAAGAGGCATTAGCCGACTTCAACAAGGCCATCGAGATTAATAGTAATGATGCCTTTGCCATTGTTTCCCGTGGAGAGACGTATCAGTCGCTCACTCGGTATGAAGAAGCACTAGTGGACTTTAGTAAAGCCATCGAGATTAATAGTGATGATGCTTTCGCTATTGCAAATCGTGGAGCAACTTATTGGCAGCTCGGGCGCTATGAAGAAGCATTAGTAGATCTAAGCAGAGCTATTGATATTGATAATGATTATGTTTTTGCTACTGTAAGACTTATCGACAGCTTGGTCGTTACGAAGAAGCACTAGCTGACTATAGCAAAGTCATCGAGATTAATGATAGTCATGCCTTGGCTATCGTAAATCGTGGGAGAACTTACCGACAGCTCGGTCGTTATGAAGAAGCTCTAGAGGACTTGAACAAGGCTATCGAGATCGATAGTGAGTATGCCTTTGCTATTGCAAGTCGTGGAGAAACCTATCGACAGCTCGGTCGTTATGAAGAAGCTCTAGAGGACTTGAACAAGGCTATCGAGATCGATGATGAGTATGATTGGGTCTATTACGATATCGCTCTAACTTATCTGAGCCTAGATCAATCTGTTCATTTTGAAACTAGCCTTAGTAAAGCCATTAAGATAGCCCAAAAGCCTTGCCAAAAAAGTAGCGCGCGTCGTCAAAGGTCTTTCAATCTAGCACTTTATTGCTTAGTTTCTGGAGACTTAGACAAGTCAAAGGAAGTTTATCAAAACAGCGTTGAGAACGCAGTACACCAAGAGGATATACAAGAAGCCATTCGAGATTTGGACGACTTAATAAAAGAATTTCCTAATTTTCCTTATGCAAGAGATACTCACGACTGGCTCTACTCATTGTTGAGTAATGAACGCGACTGAATTAGCCTAGCTAGATGACTTATCGATTAAAAGCATGGAGCGATAGGGTGTTAGAACGTTAGGATACGATGAGAGCGAGCTGCAACAGAGACATATCCTATGGTTCAAGGCTGCGCTGTATCTTTGGTGGTACGGCAATCTACCCAGCGTTGTGCATCCGTCGATACTATGCATGTTGATAGTCTTTCTATCTGCTTAGCTCCTGATAGACAATAGTGCCGATTTGGATGGCTTCGTTTAGCAGTCGACCGTAGTCGCTCGCTGTGTCACTGACTTGGAGTAGCTGTAGCGTGGCTAGATTGCGTTCGATGTTGGAGAACATTTCTTGACGCCTCGCCATAAACTGTTGATGTTTTCGCATCACCTTCTCAGTCATGAGGCCGCACACCAGACTTTCTCTAGTCAGATGAAGCGCTTCTAGAACGTCTTTCCTGTTCTCTAGGCTTAGCTTTCCTCTCATTTCAGAAGAAGAGAGACGGGTATTTTTTGCCGCCACCAGCTCTTCTAATATCTCAACGGCTGAGACCACTTCATTGAAGCGGTCAATTTCATCGAGCAGATGGCTAAGGGTAAGAAGGCGTCTGCCCTCACGCCAGCGGTAATAGGTCCAGGCGATAGTCAGCGCGATCGCAGCCCCCATGCCAAAGGGCAAGACGCTCCACACCACCCGCACATCATCGCCACTGATCGAGCGGGCTACCATCAAGGTCAACGGCAGGCAGAAAATCAGCCCAACGATTAGCAACAGAGCTAGCTCACTTAGCAACGCTAGGCGATACTCTGGTAAAAAAGCCGTCTGACGGTAGGCCCAGCCGATATTTGCATCGCCCACATCAAGCCCGGTAATCTCATCTTGTTCTCGCTGGGTAATTCTTAGATTGTCCAGATTCTTCATAACTAAATTATTCATTGCCGGATTTTGTAGAGGCGATATCTTCACTGACTTACCGGACTGACTACTAAAGGCCCAGCATTACCCTCAGCGCCCGAAAAACGTTGGAGTAGAAGTTGCCCTCAACCTCGGGTCTGAAAATCTGGAAGGTGCGATCGCTAGAGCCGACAAAAGGTCGCAGCGTCCAACCAAGCTGAGAACCTACCAGTCCATACAGCACCACCCAACCTTTGAGCAGAGTTAGGCGCATTTTTTGATCGAAGCCTTCAGGCCCAGCCATATCTACCATCCCTTTGTAGAACAGCCGCACGCCTACACAGCCAGTAATCGTCATCACCAGCACGTTCAGCAATAAGAAAAATCTGTAGCCTTGCACCGAGATCAAAAAGAACAGAACCACAGGTGCAAAGCTGAAAAGTAGAACGCTAATTACAGAAACCGAAGTCAGCGACATGGTGACGTACTGTTTGAAGCTGAGCTTGGAGCCGAATAAGATATCGAAAAAGTAGAGTGTTGGGACACAAATCAATAGCGTCAACAGATAGAGGGCAGGCAACTTAATCGCTGAAGAGATAATCTGTAAGCCGCCGCCGTATGAGCCGACAATACCGCCGTAAATGGCAAAGAAAAAGGTGCTAGCAATCAGTAAAGAGCCAATTTTGCTTTCTAGTTTGGTTTCGCTGCGGACTTCTTCTAGGAAAGTGCGGCGATCGCGCAGCAGTCGAATTAAGACAGAAAAATGGTTCGAGCTTCGGCCTTTGGATCTTACCTTTAGAGAATCTTGGGTCATCGTTATTATTCAGTTCCTGTTATCACATTGAGAGCGTTTTCTTATGCATACGACTAAGACGATTGCTAGACATCAATGAATCGGGCTTTTCTCTGTCAGCGTGGCGTCTACAGCTTTTTGTGTCCCTGGTCTAGGGTGCTACAGGCGATGGCGATCGCATTCCGTAAACGCGCTAAGCTAAAAAGCAGGGAACCTAAACGAATTGCGTAGGCCAGCAAACATGCAAACCACAGACAATCCGCTGAAGCTAGACACCAGCCTCGCTACCAACGAAGCCACCCCCGACGAATCGCCTATTGATTTACCGAGCTTCGACGGTAGCGCGCCGCCACCACAAAACCTGATCGACGCCTGTGTCCACTGTGGATTCTGTTTGCCCACCTGCCCCAGCTATCGCGTCATTGGCAAAGAAAACGACTCTCCCCGTGGTCGCATCTATCTAATGGATGCCATCAATAAAGGAGAAGCACCACTTTCCCCCGCCTCCGTTCAGCACTTCGATACCTGCTTGGGCTGCCTCGCCTGCACCACTGCCTGCCCTTCCGGCGTACAGTACGACAAGCTCATCTCTAGCGTCCGCCCTCAAATCCAGCGAAATCACCCTCGCCCGATTAAGCAAAAGGCCGTTCGCCAGCTAATTTTCTCTCTTTTTCCCTATCCAGATCGCATCCGCCTGCTGCTGACACCCCTGGCTCTCTACCAAAAGCTAGGCATCTCCAAACTTCTCAAAAAAACTGGCCTGCTAAAGCAGATCTCTCCTAACCTCGCTGCTATGGAAAGTCTGCTACCACCCGTTACCGCTAGCTGCTTTGCCGACAACCTACCAGAAGAAATTCCAGCGACTACCGACAAACGATATCGAGTCGGTATGATTTTGGGCTGTGTTCAAAGGGTCTTTTTCTCTGGCGTCAATGAGGCGACTGCTAGAGTCTTGAGCGCGAACGGCTGCGAAATTATTGTGCCTAGAAGCCAGGGCTGCTGTTCTGCACTACCCGAGCACCAAGGGGAAACCGCGCAGGCCCAAGCGCTAGCCCGTCAAATGATTGACAGCTTTGAGGGGACAGGCGTTGAATATATCATCATCAATGCTGCCGGATGCGGTCATACCCTCAAAGAATACGGACATATCCTGGCAGACGATCCAGCTTACGCAGATAAAGCTAAAGCCTTTGCCGCAAAGGTCCGTGATGTTCAAGAATTTTTAGCAGAAGTCGGACTAAGCGCAGAGCTGCATCCCTTACAAACAGATCCCTTAGTCACGGTCTACCAGGATGCCTGCCACCTGCTACACGGTCAAAAAATCAGTCGCCAACCCAGACAGCTATTACAACAGATTCCAGGGCTCGCCCTCAAAGAGCCGTTGGACGCGGCCCTTTGCTGTGGCAGTGCAGGTGTCTATAATATGCTCCAGCCCGAAATCGCTGAAGAGTTAGGGCAGATGAAAGCGACAAACCTAGTCAAAACAGGGGCGACTTTGATTGCATCATCCAATCCAGGCTGCTCTCTACAGATCAAACAGTCTTTGGAAAACCAAGGACAAAAAGTCATGCTAAAGCATCCAATGGAGCTGTTAGATCTCTCTATTAGAGGTGAGAAGCTAAGCTAGCAACAACAATGAACAGTGCCAAGCTTTTTCCCTGCTAGCCCTTAGGAACGAGAATTTAATAAACTGTCTGATTTCAAGTCTTACCGCAGGCCCTCATCCTAAATCCTTCTCCCTGGGGGAGAAGGACTTCAAGCTCCCTCTCCTTCGGGAGAGAGTTGGGGTGAGGGCGGCAGAAAATGTGCATCTTATTAAATTTTCGATCCTTAGCAAGTTCAGAGAGTAAGGCTGTAGGTAGCGAATAGCAGTAAGTCAGACAAACAAGTCAGATGAACAAATCAGTGCTCTCAATCTGAACTCATCATTCATCATTCCGACTTCATCACTACTCTTCCTTTTAGTCTCTCTTGCTTTCGCTTATAAAACTGAGATGCTGCTATCCCAAAGCTGTAAAGAATCCCAGCGTTGCTGCTTGCACCCACGGCTGCGCCGACTAACGGAATGAGTTCTACTACGCTAAGCCCAGTTTTCAGCGCGCTAGAGGTGCCTAAAGACAGCGCAAAGATCGTCAATGCCTCACCTTTTCTAGCCGGATCGCTGACGTCAAACTCGTAAGCAGCAGCTACTCGGTACAGCATCTCTGACTGTAGGGCCGAGACTGCAGCTAGATCAACTGCGAACAATCCCAGCGCCACTGGTGGAATAATATTTGTCGCAAAACCTACGCCACCTGCTTTAATCGTTGTATCGACAATAATTCGATGTGAAATCTCTTCATCCGACTCGTACGGATGCTCTGCTTTTAGCTTTATAACTTCTGCTATGGCTTTTTCCTTATCTACTCGGCCCAGCGCACTGGTCAGCCATTTAAGCCCAGGAACCTTCGCTACATAGTCAACAGCCGAATTTTCAGCAATAGGTTCTAACGTTCTACCCACGCTCTCAGTCGTCTGCTCTAGCGCCGAATGAGCCGATTCTGTAGCAACTTCACTGACCCAAGAAGTCGTTTCTATCGCAGATCTAGAGACCTGATTGAATATCTGAGTGCCTACGGCAGATACCAGACCCCCTAGCTGCTCTGCTGTGGAAAATGCTTGAGCAAAGGAATCTGATACTCTCTGTGGGGCGCTCATATGTTTACGGGTTGTCTCCAGCATTATCAATCGATCCAACGCTACGGGACAAGTTTGCACTATGCCAGTACCTAAAGGGAGAGATCTTTACGAGCAGGTCGAATCGTCCGGGCCTTGTGCGTACGGAAAAGGATAAACATTGGAAACAAGAACAAATATAAAGCGTATGGAATGAAGCCTGGCCCCACAGCTAATACAGTCGCTGGAATCAGTCCAGCAATATTCCAAGGAACGAGCGGCGCAATCACAACTGCCGTATCTTCCAAAGACAAAGCTAGCTGCTCTCGGCCCTTTCCATTAAACTGCTGCTGATAGTAAGGGCGCATAATCTGCTCAGTGAGTAGAATTGCAATCGTTTGCGTACAGCCGAACAGATTAGCAACGACGCTGACTAAAATAGTCGCCTGGCCTAGTTGCCGCTGGTTGCGAACGCGGCTAAGCCACCGATCTAAAAAGCTAAGGACTTTACTGTCTGCAAAGATACCAGCAAACGCGGTAGAAAGGAGAACGACCAGCATAGCTTTGGCCATTGGCAACAGCCCACCACCTAGCAAAATAGACTGTAGTGGTGTGTCTTGGTCTAGCTGATAGCCAAATACAAGAAACCGCATCAGAGCTGAAAAAGAATAGTTCTGTATGGCGTGAGCGATCGCACATCCCAAACCAATACTCACCGCCATCGCCCATTTCACATCGACTCGTAGCATTGCTAGCAATAGCACCGCGATCGCAGGCGACAGCACCACAGCAGATAGATCAAACACTTCTGGCAGCGCTGTAGTGGCCGAGGCTTCTACAAGCTGCACGGGATATAACAAAGATAGCCCGGTATAAAACGCCAGCGATAGTAGCAGCGGCCACATACCGCTCACTATCATATTGCGTAAATTTCGATATAGATCTGTACCGGTCACACTGGCGACCAGATACGCGCTAGAAGACATCGGCGAACATCGATCTCCTACAAATGCTCCCGCGATAATTGCGCCTGCCACTGGATTAACATCAACATCGCTGCCTCTGGCGATTACCATCAGCGCAATCCCGATCGTACCTACCGTACCGAACGAAGTGCCAATTAGCACAGAGACCGCTCCCGTCAGCAGAAAAGTCCACAGAATAAAAAACTGAGCCGAGATTAGCTTTATCCCGTAGTAGACCAGTGCTGGCACCGTTCCTGCGGCCATCCATACCGCCGTTACCATGCCGATTAGCAGCAGCACTTGAACCACCGGGAAAGCCTGACGTGCGCCGCGCATTCCCATTTGCAACAAGGCGATGACCGCAAACCCTCTACGATTTAGCACCACCCCAAAGAGAAAGAGTGAGATAGATAGGGCATAAGCAATGAAAACGCTAGCGATCGCACTGCCAACGAGCAAACAGAAAGAAATAAACAGAACAACAGCAAGATCGAGATTGTTTTTGGGCTGAGTCATCGGTGCTAAATCATGGTCGCTAGATCGCTAAGTCATAGGATTCTACGCTACTGTTCCAATCCGTCTACTTTAAGCCAGACTTGTTTAGAGTAGAGAGTTTATTCTCTCTATAGCAAGAGGCAAAGATGATAGGTCGTATCGATAAAAGCGATGGCGTAGTTAATCAGACTCGGTTCTACTGATAGGGTGAGCATCTAACAAAAGCGAGTATCTAGCTTTTCTAGCAGTAGAACGCATGGCAAACGCGGCACAGCTCAAGATTTCACAGCTCGCAGCACTGATTGCCGTTGCAGATCACGGTAGTTTCAGCGCCGCAGCACTGCACTTAAACCTGGCACAGTCTACAATCAGCCATGCGATCGCCACGCTAGAAACAGATCTGGGCATCGTGCTTTTGATTCGAGGCCGCACTGGCGCAGTTCTCACGCCAATAGGCAGCCAAATCTGTCAGCAGGCTAAAGCTATCTTGACTCAGCTTGATGGCATTCGTCACACCGCCCAGCAGGCCAAGGGGTTGCAGACAGGCCGGGTAAGGGTAGCCGCTTTTCGCACGGTTGCTACGCACATACTGCCAGAGGTCATTTCCCGCTTTCGGCGATCGCACCCCGCCCTTACTGTTGAAATTGATGAATACGATCGCTACGCAGAAGTTGAGCAAGCAATCAGAGAAGGTAGGGCTGACTTGGGCTTTGTCCTACTGCCGACCGCCGCTGACTTCCAATCTTGGGAGATCCTACGCGACGACTTTATTGCCCTTCTACCCCCACTGCCAAAGACTACTGCCAAAGCTGACGTTCCACTAACCTGGGAAGAGCTAGTTGGCTATTCTCGCGCCGCGAACAAACGCTCCACGCAGAACAACACGCTAGTCGAAGAGCATCTGGCTCGGTTCGGTTATCATCTGCCAATCGATTACGCCGTTCGCGAAGACTCGACGCTAATGAGCTTGGTCACCAAAGGTCTAGGCGCAGCCGTCCTCGCCAGATTAGAGGCAGAACCGATTCCACCTGGCGTGCGAGTCAAGTCTTTGCCAGAGCCATTAGAAAGAGTCATCGGCGTCGCCATCCTAGAAAATGCCGTACTGCCTCGGGCCGTCTTTGTTTTTTTAGATGTCCTCCTAGCAGCGCCTATTCAGGCGGCAGGTAAAACAACTTTCTCGTAGTCTTGACCACTGCGACTGTTCAACTGGTGCTAATAGTCTAGAAACGATTCGCTCTGCATGTTAAAGGCAGGAAAATGCCCCAATACTGTAACTGCCTCCAATACTGTAACCACGGTGCGTCCCAACCGAGTAAAGCCGCACTGTAGTGGGATGGGAACGCTATAGGTGTTCTCCACGCAGTCCTGCATCCGGCTAATGGTTATCCCTAAAAGTATTGACCCTTCTGACTTGCCGCAGGTTATAGGGTATACCTTACTCGCTCAGCTATACAAAGGCGCTAGAACAGCGGTGTATCGAGCTGTGCATAACGACTCGCAGCGTCCGGTCATTATTAAGGTGCTTTCGCAGGCATACCCTAGCTTTAGTGAGCTGACTCACTTTCGCAATCAGTATGCGATTACTCAGGGGTTAAGCGTGCCAGGCGTTGTTCAGCCATTGTCGTTAGAGCCCTGGCAAAATGGATATGCCCTGGTGATGGAGGACTTTGACGGCCAGTCTCTTCAGCAGTATGTCGCCGAGCAGCCAACCCTTCAAAAAAGGCTGAGTGTCATTGAGTCACTCGCGATCGCACTTCAAATGGCAGACATATTGAGCGGGCTCAGCCAACATCAGATTGTTCATAAAGATATTAAACCGGACAATATCCTAATCAATCTCAGCTCCAGACAAATCCAACTCATCGACTTTTCGATCGCAACGCGGCTGCCAAAAGAGACTCAAGAAATTCAAAATCCCAATGTTCTCGAAGGGAGTTTGGCTTATCTTGCACCTGAGCAAACAGGTCGGATGAATCGTGGTATTGACTACCGTACTGATTTCTATGGCTTAGGCGTAACGCTGTATGAGCTGCTGACTGGAGAACTTCCTTTTGATTCGGCTGATCCATTAGAGCTGATTCATTGCCACATAGCAAAAGTGCCTGTAGCACTTCATGAGGTCAACTCAGAGATTCCGCTGATGGTGTCTCAGATTGTTTTAAAGCTGTTGGCCAAAAACGCGGAAGATCGCTATCAGAGTGCCGTGGGTTTGAAGCATGATTTGACCCAGTGTTTGCGCGCGCTAAAAGAGACGGGCGAGACGGGCGTGTTCGAGCTAGGCGATCGCGACGTGAGCGATCGCTTTCTCATTCCAGAAGCGCTGTATGGTCGTGAAGCAGCAGTAGCCAGCCTACTGGTATCGTTCGATCGAGTGGCTGAGGGCGAGGCTGAGGTGATGCTAGTCGCTGGTTTTTCAGGTATTGGTAAAACGGCAGTCGTCAAAGAAGTGCTGAAGCCTACCACCCGACAGCAGGGCTATTTTATTCAGGGTAAGTTTGATCAGTTCAACCGCAGCAAGCCACTATTAGCGTTTGTTCAGGCAATTCGCAATCTGATTTCTCAGGTGCTTTCTGAATCGGATGAGCAGCTCGCGCAGTGGCGTAGCAAGGTGTTGGCCGCCGTTGGGGAAAACGGTCAGATATTGATTGACCTGGTGCCAGAGCTAGCGCGAATTTTGGGACCACAGCCCGAGGTAATTTCCCTATCGGGGAGTGCCGCGCAAAATCGTTTTAACCGGCTCTTTCAACAGTTTATTCAGGCGGTTCCTAGCCCAACTCACCCACTGACTATTTTTCTAGATGATTTGCAGTGGGCGGACAGTGCATCGCTGAAGCTGCTAGAGCTGTTGATGAACAATGCCAAAAACATATTGTTCTTAGGCGCTTACCGAGACAATGAAGTCTCTGCGGGCCATCCATTTATGCTGACGGTCGATGAGTTGGAAAAAGCAGAAGTTACCGTTAACACGCTAACGCTAGCTCCGCTAGATGAGCGCGACATCAACCGAATGGTTGCCGATACGCTTAAGTGTTCGTCTGAGATTGCCCAGCCCCTTACAAACTGGGTGTATGCCCAGACCCAGGGTAATCCGTTCTTCACCACTCAGTTCTTGAAGAGACTGCACCAGGAAGGCTATATCAGCTTTGACTATGCTGCGGGTAGCTGGCAGTGCGATATGACACAGGTGCGATCGCTTGCACTCACCGACGACGTAGTCTCTTTGATGGCCTCTCAGCTACAAAAGCTACCTGAGCAAACTCAAACGGTGTTGAAGCTTGCGTCCTGCATCGGTGCTCAGTTTGATTTGTCTACCCTGGCGATCGCACTGGGCAAAACCCATACAGAAGCCGCAGCAGATCTATGGCCTGCCTTGCAAGAAGGGTTTGTTCTTTCTGCCACTGACGTTTATAAGTTTTATCAGGCTGAGCAGATTGAGAAGGGATCTATTGAAAATAGCTTGATCGAAGCTGCAGATGCAGGCTATCGCTTTTTACACGACCGGGTACAACAGGCAGCCTATTCTTTACTTTCTGAAGAAAAAAGAACAGAACTACACCTCTCTATCGGACAGCGTTTACTCGCCCAAGTTCAAGAAAATAGTCAGGTTGATATTGAACAAAGCGATCGCCTTTTTGAAATCACAAACCATCTCAACTTGGGCACGGCGCGGCTCAACACGGCTCAGCAAAAAGAAGAGTTGGCTGAGCTTAATCTCAAAACAGGTCGCAAGGCAAAACTATCAGCGGCCTATAGTACGGCCATGACCTGCTTTCAAACCGGCATTATGCTGCTGCCTGCTGAGGCTTGGGATGCACAATACGTTTTGATGCGATCGCTCCACGAAGACGCCGCCGAAGCCGCCTATCTCAGCGCCGAATTCGACGAGATGACGCGCCTGATCAAGGCGGTGCAAGGCAACGTCAAAGACACCCTTGACTTGATCAAGGTGTACGAAGTGCAAATTCAGGCATACATGGCCCAGGGCAAACTGTCAGAGGCAATCGCCTACGGTCTAGAAATTTTAGAACAGCTAGGCGTTCATCTGCCCGCTAGTCCTGTGCCTGACGACATTGATACCGCTATCAACCGCACCTTCCAAACGCTGGCAGGGCGGCATCCCAGCGAACTGATCGATTTGCCTTTAATGAGCGATCCAGCCAAGCTAGGAGCCTTAAGCATTTTGGCTCGAGTGGGTCCCTGCGCCTATCAAGCGGCTCCCATGCTGCTGCCGCTAACGGTAATGGAGCAAGTCAATCTCTCGATGAGGTACGGTAACGCGCCTTTATCAGCCAGCAGCTATGGGTTTTGGGGACTCATTTTGTGCGGTGTGCTTGGCAACATCGAAGTTGGCTACCAGTTTGGGCAGCTAGCGTTGGCGCTGGTCGATAAGCTCGATGCGATCGCGGTTAGAGCCGAGGCGCTATTTGTGGTCAATGCCGACGTGCTGCACTATCAGGAGCACGTGGCAACTACGCTACCTGGACTACAAGAGGCTTATGCCGTCGGTCTAGAAACGGGTAATTTTGAATTTGCCGCGTTGGCAAGTTACATCTATGCCTACCACGCTTACACCAACGGCAACAATCTGAAGAAGCTCGATCAAAGAATCGCTCATTACACCGTTCAACTGCAACAGAACAAACAACAGAATGCAGTTAATCTTACTCAGGCGCTGCATCAAGCGATCAATAACCTGTTAGGCAATAGTGAACAGCCCACGCTGTTATTAGGTGACATTTACGATCGTAATCTCATGCTGCCACAGCATGAGCAAGACCATAATGCGACTGCCATTTTCTACCTTTATTACAACGAGATGATTCTGGGCTATCTGCTAGAAGACTTCTCCCAGGCGGTGGATCGAGCTCAGAGCGCTGAGCAATACATTCAGGGCGTAACGGGCAACATTGTCGTGCCGATGTTCTATTTCTACGATGCGCTCAGTCAGCTTGCCAGCTATATAGACTCGCTTGATCAGGCAGACAGCTCAGAAGAGACCGCCGCGAAGCGACAGGCACTCATGGCCAAAGCAGAAGAGAGTCAGCAGAAGATTGCGAACTGGGCAACGCATGCGCCGATGAACTATCACCACAAGCACCAGCTAATTGAAGCGGAGCGACTACAGGCCCTAGGTGAGCATCAAGCGGCAATAGACTTTTATGATCAGGCGATCGCAGGCGCGAAGGCCCATGAGTACGTTCAAGATCAGGCGATCGCCTACGAGCGTGCCGCGCACTTCTATCGCCGCTGGGGTAAGCCAAAGGTCGCTGCTGGCTATTTACAAGAAGCCTACTACTGCTATGCTCGCTGGAGTGCAGAAGCCAAAATCAGCGATCTAGAGCAGCGCTATCCTGAGCTGCTTAGCCCCATTCTGCAGACGCCAGAGTCGAGCATCAATTCGCTCGATACCATGGCAACTATCATAGCGCCCACTACCTTTACCAAAGGGTCTACCAAGAGCGCAACCCAGACAGCTCGATTTTCTACCCATCTCAACGAAGCCCTAGATTTTGCAGCCGTCCTGCAAGCCTCTCAGGCGCTCAGTCGAACGATTGAACTGGATGGCTTACTCAGTCAGCTCACCCAAATTATTCTTAGGCAGTCAGGGGGCGATCGCTGTGCGCTAGTGCTCGCTGATGATGAAGGCACCTTGCACTTGGAGGCTACGGCGACACCGGGTCAAACTGACCAGACGCGATCGCCTCTAAACAACAATCCTCAGCTACCGGTCAAATTACTGCACTATGTCAAAAATATGCAGGAAACGGTCGTCATTGATGATCTTAAAACCGAACTCCCTGTGATTGATCGCTACCTCAGAGAAACCCATCCTAAAAGTCTGATTTGTCTACCCTTACTCAACCAAAGGCAGCTCATTGGTCTGTTGTATTTGCACAATCAATCGACTAAGGGCGTATTCACCCGAGATCGAACTTTGGCATTGACCTTCCTCTCAGCCCAGGCTGCAATCTCTCTAGAAAATGCCCGACTGTACCAGCAGTCGCAGTCTTACGCCAAGCAGATAGAAGACGCTCAGCTGCAAACAGTTCAGACAGAGAAAATGGCCTCTTTGGGCAACCTAGTCGCCGGGGTTGCTCACGAAATCAACAACCCTATCGGCTTTTTGAACGGTAGCGTCAGAAATGCTCAAGACTATTTGAGTGATGTGTTCAATCATCTGAAGCTGTATCAGTCGGCCTATCCTGAACCAGACACACTGATCCAAGAAGACGCTGAAGAGATCGATCTCGACTTCATTGCTGACGACTTTCCCAAGGTGTTGAAAGCGATGTCAGCGGCTAATGATCGAATCAAAGCGATTAGTACTAGCCTGCGAACCTTCTCGCGAGCTGATACAGAATACAAAGTCAGCGCCAACCTTCAAGAAGGTCTCGACAGTACGCTTTTAATTCTGAAGTACCGGCTGAAGCCAAACGAACAGCGGCCTGCAATCAAAGTGGTACAAGATTACGGTGAGCCGCCAATTATTAACTGTTTCCCAGGACAGCTCAATCAGGTGTTCATGAATCTTTTGGCCAATGCGATTGATGTGTTTGACGAAGCGGCGCAGCAGTCGTCTTTTGACGAACTAGAAGCAGCTAGGGTTAACGGCAATCAGCAAACGATCACGGTAATAACCAGGCTGAAAAAAGAACAGAAGATGGTAGAGATTCGCATTTGCGACAACGGCAAAGGCATGCCTGAGGAAATTAAAGAGAGAATCTTTGACCATTTGTATACGACTAAGGGCGTTGGCAAAGGAACGGGACTAGGGCTGGCGATCGCACGCCAAATTGTGGTTGAAACTCATGGGGGACAGCTCACGGTAGAATCAGCGCCAGGAGAAGGGACAGCGTTTTGCATCTGTCTACCTGTATAAGGGCTTAGCGAGTACCTACATGCGCTTAATTCTAAAGGACATGTAGGCACTCGCCTTTTGCCACCAAGCATGCGAGTCAAACCTTTGCCAAAGCCATTATAAAGAGTCATTGGCGTCGCCATCCTAGAAAATCCCGTACTGCCTCGGGCTGTCTTTTTTTTGATGTCCTCCTAACTGCGCCCATTCAAGAAGCGGGAAGAACAACTTCCTCGTAATGTTCCACAGTTGGAAAAGGATCGTAGTAATGATGCAATAGTGCGCTCCATTGTTGATATTCAGCAGAACCGCGAAAGCCTTCTGTATGGTCGGCTAGCGTCACCCATCGGACTAGTAGAATGTAGCGATCGCGCTTCTCTAAACACCGATTCAGCTCATGCCCTAAGTAACCAGGCATGGCTACAATCAGCTCCTGAGCTTTGGAAAAGTCAGATTCAAATGCAGCAACTTGATCAGGCTTCACGTCTAGAATGGCAACTTCTAGAATCATGGCAGTATCTTACATAAAGAGTACATCAGTAGTTCCAGCTGTCTGTGTTAACAGCGAAAAATAGCTGATTAACATAGCTGAAGCTAGCTGAACAGAATCTTTATTTATAGTACGGAGCGCATTAAGAAGCCGGGAATGATAGGAAGAAGTCTAGATTTTCTAGGTAGAAGAGTAGAATATCTAGGTAGAAAAGAGTATCCATCTGTACGAACAGCTACTCTGTAGCTTGCTAGGATAAGGCAGCTTGCTAGGATAAAGCAGCCTGCGCCACTTCGCACTACTGACTTCTTTTATCTATCGTCCGAATTGCTCTCTTACATTCTGTTATTTTGACTATGGCTCCTCCTGATGACTATTACCGTCGTCTCCATGTCTCAAGAGATGCCAGCTATCAAGAGATCAAAACAGCCTTTCGACGGTTAGCCCGGCAGTATCACCCTGACCTCCATCCTAACCAGCCTGGAATCACCGCCAAATTCCACGCCCTTCAACAGGCTTACGAAGTTCTCAAAGACCGTATCCAAAGGCAGCATTACGATCAGAGCTGGCGGCAGACCGATAGAAAAGACGACAGACGACAAGCCTACAGCAGCGGTGTATCGGGCAACAAAAAGCCCGCCAGCCCCCAGTCACCTGATGAGTTCTATCTTCGAGGCATTCGCGCCGCCATCGCTCACCGCTACGAGGATGCGATCGCCGACTATACTCAGGCGATCGCACTCAATGATCAGTTTGTAGAGGCTTATTTGCGCCGCGCTGAAGTTCGCTACGTCCTAGGAGATGATTCTGGCGTGCTAGTTGACTGCCAAAGGGCCGTCTCGCTCTACGGCACGAGCCGTGTGGTAGATAGCCAGGTCTCCTATTATCAAGGGATGGCCCGCTATCGACTGGGGTATGTAGAAAGTGCGATCGCTGCTTTCTCCGAGGCTATCAGGTTAGATGATGGCGACGCTCGATACTACTACCAGCGCGGTATTGCCTACCAGGAGCTGCATGACTATACCGACGCGCTTAGAGATATCAGACGCTCAGCGCAGCTTTATCGCAACCAGGGAGATTTGGCGAGCTATCACCATCTACAGCAGGTAATCAAAGAGCAGTTCTCAAAATCGTCTCATCGCGCCAGGCGATCGCGACTTGCGCGATGGATTAGAGGGGTTCTTGCTACAGGTCAAACCAACCGCCAAACCGAACAGCACCCGTCCCGTAGAACAGCACCCGTAAAAATGAGCCGACAGCGTCGCCTCACCGCATCGGGCGGCGCTGACCTTTTCAAGCTTCTTAGCAACCCGGCTGGAGAAATGGTCTCACTCTACGAAAAGCTTAGCCCACGTCAAACCAGCTTAGCGGGCTACAGTTTGGCCATTCTTGCCAACCTTTGCTTTGTCTTCGGAACTAGTCAGCAGCTCATGAGTAGTAGCTGGTTAGTTGCTTCATGGCTGTGGGTTACTGGCGGACTCACTTTTGTGGCCATGGTACTAGCGATCTCACTGGCGAAAGTCTGGCTACAGATAAGAGGGCTGTGGGCGGCTGATATTTTTATCCTGGGTACGGCTGTGCTTCCCCTAAGCTTGCTGGCTATTATCAGCGCCGTTCTGCCAGACCTGGCGACAATGATCGCAAGTGAGCGCGGTCCTTGGTTGGCACACGTTGGACTGCTTGCAGCCGCGCTTTGGGCCTGTTCTCATGCTGTGATGACTATCCAAAACGGCCTCTCGCAAATTCATCCATTCTCGACTAAAACGGCAGCTTGGCTCGCCCCCTTCATTCTTGGAGCAGGGCTTGCTGCGGGGATGGCTACATGGGGAGTCTTGACCTTCTCTGTTGCCTTATCCGCGCCTTCTGTCCTTTAGCCCTTCGGATACTGCCGACGGATAGCAGCCTATCAGCGCTATAGAATACTTGCATAAAATAAAAATATCATTGGACTCTATTTTCTATATAGAATGCTTACTCTATGCCTAGACAGTTCCGCACCCCCAACTATCAGCCGCTCCGTAAGCTGAATGTTATCTTTTCAGGACTCTATGTTGCTGTAGTTACTGATTTTAGCGTTGCCTACAAGGTGATCTTATCAGCACCCATTCTAGGCTGGGCTTTTCTCTTTAGACGATGGGTAGATGTCAGCCTCATATTGTTGGCCATGGGACTAGTTCTAACCGCTGAATTATTTAATAGCGCTATTGAAGTGCTCTGCGATTTTGTAGAGCCCCAGCAAAACGACCGTATTCGCATCACGAAAGATATTGCAGCGGCAGCGGTTGGAATCAGCATTATGGTGTGGGCTGTTATTTTGATTGTTGAAGCCGTTCGTCTCTTTTCGCTGTGACTTTGCTATACCAGAGTTCAGCCAATAGCTGTTTGCTCACAAGCTGAGTCGTCTATTCTTCGCTAGCGCCGACAGCGTTACTTCCCACACCAACCTCGGCTGCACGTACGCCAGCAGATATTCTCTCGCTTTCTCCAAAGCTGCTAGATCTTCTGCCTGGCTGAGCCCACACTGCCAATAGCGGTGCTGTAGATAGTCCAATAGCCAAAGCTGCGCTTCTGTATCTAGAGCCTGATTAATATCTCTCGCAATCTCCAGCGCAGTTGGGAGGCGAGTGGGCGGCGTTTCTAAGCTTGCTAACAGCTCAGTGGGTAAAGCTTGCATCTGCTGCCAGCTATCGATTGCCCGTCCTGGAGACCCCTGTGCGATCGCCATTAGCTCCATCGACTGCACAATCTCTTCATATCCCACATGGGTCAATACCTGCGCCATCTGCTGAGCGTTCAACCGCCGAAAAGGAATTGCCTGACAGCGAGAAATCAGCGTCGGTAGCAGCGCTTGCTGATTGGGAGTCATCAGAATCAGCGTCGCCTGCCCCGGTTCCTCTAGCGTTTTCAAAAGGGCGTTGGCCGCACTTTCAGCCATTTTCTCTCCCTGCTCAATTACCACCACGGCCCGATCTGATTCCAGGGCAGGCCGACTCAAAAATCGAGCAATTTCCCTAATCTGAGGCAGACGGATGCGAGGCGGGCTCTTACGCTTTAGTCCAGCTTCGCTCGCCTCAGCCGCCGTCAAGAGCTTACCTTGATGTAAATAGGTTGGTTCTATCCACAGCAGGTCTGGGTGATTGCGATCGCGTATTCTTCTCGCCAAAACCGCTTCATCCGATGCAACCAGTTCCTGCCTAGATCGCAGCAGCAGTTGGGCGAATCCTACCGCTGCTAAAGACTTTCCAGTTCCAGCCGGGCCCACAAACAAATAGCCCGGCGCAACTCGCTGCAGTTGCGCCACCCGGCGCAGCAAAGTCACCGCCTGCTCTTGACCGACCAAATTCGCAAAAGGAGCAACGCCGCTATTTGCCTCTTCCACCTCTACCTTACGCATCTTTCACTCATCTCTTTACTCATCTCTACAGAGCACTCAACCATTCTGGGTACCACTGTCTCAAACGCACCTGCAAGACTTGCTGAATACTCATAGCGACCTCCTCAATAGGGCGATCGCCGGCCACGCTTACCGTCATTGCACTCTCTTTTGCTAAGGCGGCAAATCCCTCACTCACGCGCTGATGAAAGGCCATACTCGCTTGCTCAATGCGATCTGCCTGACCACGCGATCGCATCCTGGCGAGCCCGACCTTTGGCGGAACGTTCAGCCACAGCGTCAGATCGCTGCTAAGACCTTTGGTTGCAATCTGATTTAGCGTCGTAATCAGTGACAGATCTAGCTGACGACCATAGCCCTGATACGCCACCGTTGAATCCGTGTAGCGATCGCACAGCACCCAGTAGCCTGTCTCTAGCCAGGGCAACAAAGTTTCTTCCACGTGTTGAGCCCGATCCGCCGCATATAGCAGCAGTTCAGCTCTGCTGGCAATCGGGGTCGGTGTTTCTGCTGGCGGACTCAGTTCATCCGTCAGTTTATCGGCCAGTTCATTGGCTGATTCGTTTAACAGAAGCTGACGCAGTTGCTTTCCTAGCAATGTGCCTCCCGGCTCGCGGGTCATCTTCACGCCTGCAACTTGATTTTTTGACAGCAAACACTGCCAACTTTCGCTTTGAACTAGCCAACCGTATAATCGCTGAAGCTGAGTCGTTTTACCACAACCTTCTCCGCCCTCAAAAACGATCAGTTTTCCACGCATTCACCTATCTCCTAGCCACCGTCTCCGCAATCTCCGCAGCGTCGATGGCGTTGATTTATACCACAATTTAGGGGTGCCTATTTCCTAATTCCTAAAAACAGCGGTATTCTGTCATTGGTCTTCGATAGGATAACAGGCACGGCAGTTGTAGCCGCGCTATCATTCAATTTTTAAACTTCACCACTATGGCTCGCTACACCAATCTATTCATGACTGGCGCTCCCAAAGAAGAAGTCCATCAAGGGCTGGTTACGGCATTAAAAGCCTGCGACCTTGATTTGGTTTATCAAGATCCCGTCTACATCGTCGCCAAAGAAAAACCGGGACGAGTTTCTTTGGCGCAGTTGGCAACCGTCGAAATTCTGCTTAATCCGCCTGCCGTTGAACCTCAAGGTGCCAAGATTGACCTGATCGTCAAAAATGAGGAGCTACCCCTGCGCCAGCAGAATCATTGCCACGCTATCTTCACCCAAGTAAATCAGGCAATTTCGGAAGTGAGTGCTCAAGAGGTGAGCGTTTAAGGCATTGAATGAATCTACCCACCTGGATTACCGTTTCCCGACTTCTCGGTGCTCCTATCGTCTTAGTAGCGCTCTTAGATCCCACAGACTTACGGCGGTGGATTAGCGTTGTCGTTTTTGTAATCTTTGCCGGTACAGATTGGCTCGATGGCTACCTTGCCCGCAGGCTCAATCAGGTCACCGATCTGGGCAAATTCCTCGATCCGCTAGTTGACAAGCTGCTAGTGATGGCACCCCTGATGGCTTTGGTCGGCCTGAATGAGATTCCTGCTTGGGGCGTCTTTCTTATCTTGGCGAGAGAGCTCACTATTTCTGGGTGGCGAGTCAACCCAGCCTTCCAAAAAGACAACGTTCCTGGTGCTGGCATCTGGGGAAAGGCAAAGACGGTTGTACAGATTGCTGCGATCGCCCTGCTCTTAGCTCCCCTAGGCACTCTCTGGCAAAACGCCGCTCTTTTCCTTTTCTGGGCAGCGGTTGCGCTCACCTGGATATCAGGACTACTCTACTTGTTTCCAGCTAGTTCCAAAATTAGCTCTGACCCCTGAAGAGTTTAATTCTCCGCCGCTGCCAGCAGGCTATCTACAAACGCTTTAGCCGCTGCCTCATTCTCAAATTCGTTTGGATATCGCTCATGCAGTGTGCTCTCTATTGTTGAACAATCTCGCTGTGGATCTAGTTCGTTTCCGGCCACTTCGTCAAACTTAGGAAGCAATACGCCACAGACCAAAGCGCCCTCTAACTGTGCTGGCGTCAGTTTAGTTTTTTGAGGCGAAATCTCTTCTACCGTTCCTGGAAAATCTGAAAAGTCAGTTCCAAGTAGGATTGCTCCCTCTAGCTCACTCTTTGATAGATCAGCGCCTCTGAGGTTGACGCCAGTCAGATTTGCCTCTGATAGCTCAGCATCGTTCAGCCACGCTCTTTCTAGAACCGCGTCCGATAGATCAGCCCCTTTAAAGTTGGCAGACCATAGTCCAGCTCTCGTAAAGTTGGCATTACGTAGCGTCGCATAGGGCAGCTGGATTCTAGGCAAATGCACTTTCGTGAGTAAAATCCCTCGAAGCGTTGCACATTTAGGTCGCCAAAGTGGCCATTCCCAGGGCAATAGGTTCACCAACCACATCTGCTGAGCTAGCTCACGCTCCTTTCTACAGCCCTCATTCAGCGACTCTAGTGCCGAAATTCGACCCAGATGAGAGTCGTTACCTAGCTCGTTGGCCGGCTCGTTAGACTGATTAGCTATCTGTGCGCGCTGCGCCGCGATCACAACGCCCCAGGCTTGCTCGTTGGCCTGCTGCTTGCGGCTGCCTGACTCTGCTATAAACAGAAAGAGTCCAAACAAGATGCTCAGCTGGCCTATTACATCCGCAGCCTTTCTCAGGAAACTGCCCGATCGCCTAGTTAAAGCGTGGTGATCGCAATATTGGGCAAACATCATTTCAAACTGATCGAGCGGAATTTCTCGCCGTTCAGCTTCTTGCAAAATTCTGTATTGACGGTCAACCAGATTTCTCTCTCGGCGAAGCTGCTGAAAGCACTGCTTCAGCTCAACTAGCGCTGCTTCATCACCTAGCCTGATCTTTTGAACTGGAGGCTGATCAGAGCCCTGGCCAGTCTGCATCGTCTAGCCCTCGTCTTCGTCCACCATGTTGGGGCTAATCAAAGTGATATCAAACTCGTCTGGGGCAACCCCAGAAAAAGTATCTCTAGCTAGCTGATAAAAAATCGCTCTCGCCTGTGGCCCAAACACAATCTCATCTTCATTCACCAAATCATGCGACTGCACTTTCCGGCCATTGATTAGCAGGCCATTCGCACTCGGCTTGCCCTTCAAATTGCCATCTACAATTCGATAGAGCACCTTCTTCTCATCCTTGGGTAGCTGTACCAGGGTGGCGTGGTGCCTTGATACAAACTGCGAGGCTAATCGGATATCGCACTTTGGGTCTCGCCCAATCGAATAAACCGAGCTATCCAGACAGATCTCACGTCGGCCCTGGCTATCCTCAACAATTAGAATACTAGTGAGCGGAAAACTTGAAGACATAATCGACGCCAGAATAAACTAAGAAGCAATAGCTTTGGCCAGCTTAGGAAAAGATATCCGTCCTTGGCTACATTAATAGCGTGCCAAAGAAAACTGATTTAATAACGCACAAAGGGCGTTTATTTAGTCATTACTCTACAACGCTTTCGGTATTAGGCACATGCAGCCGCGATCGCCCACCGCCCCCTCAAAAGTATCAGCTCAAAAATTAAGGAGGCAGTCTTTTCTGGCTACCTCCCACACTATCGCTGCAGTCTAGGGCACTAGTTCGCTCTTTGAGCAGCAGCTCCATAGCCCTGTTGACCTATTTCCAGGCAACCTCTATGCAACCGAACTCGCAGGTACCTTCTCAGCCGCCATCAGCTTCTCATACGTCGCTCTCATCTTCAGCCCAACCAGCACCTGAAATAAACCGCTGCCGTTGTTAGAGCCTGGATAATCACGGTGGTTCAGCAATAGCTCAGTCATCTCGCCATAGTGATTAGTCGAAGTATTACTCAAGTGACTCTCCACATAGATCACTTCCTCTAAGCGATCAAACTCACCATCGAGCTCCAATACAGAAACCTCATTGCCAAAGTAGCTATCAGGGCCATACTGCATCCGTAGTCCCGGATAAGAACAGGTCAACTTACGTCCACAAGGAATCCAATTGATTGTCGATCCCTCATCAAACAGATAAACCGGCTCAAAGCCCTCAATACCCTCGCGCTGAATCAGGCGAACCCGTAAGATTTTGTTTTCCTTATCATCGGGAATCAGGTTCGTCGGCAGAATTTGAATCACGACATCAGCGTACTGCTTTTGCACGTCAATATAAGCTTCAAAATCAGGCTTACGCGCATTGATTGCCGCCAGCACATCTTCATACGTATGACCGCGCTCAGCCATATCGCGCTGAATCTTCCAGTTAATCTTTACCTCGTCACTGATATCAAGGTAAACACTAAAGTCCAAAAGCTTACGCACCCGCTCGTCATACAAAGGGTGCAAACCTTCGATCACAATAATCTTGTTAGGCTCCACCTTCTCTGGCGGATCGAGTTCGCCCGTCTCATGGTTGTAAATCGGCTTATCGATTGCATTACCCGCTTTCAGCGCCTTGATCTGTTCGTACATAAGATCAAAATTATTCGCCTTCGGGTTTAGCGCCGTAACCTTCTTTTCCTTACGCTGCTTACGATCCAAACTGTGGTAGTCATCCAAACAAATGACTGTTATAAACTCTTCACCAAAGAGGTCCGCCAACCGACGTAAAAAAGTCGATTTGCCGCATCCTGAGTCTCCGGCAACACCGATTAAAACTACCTGGCCGTCTTTACTGGTCATAGGGTCCTCTACAACAAAATCATTTTTAAAGAATCAAAGACAGACAATCTTTTGCATGGCAATAAAAAGCCAGTTACGATTGCCCAAAAAGAAAAGGTTCTCCTAGTTCTAACGGCAACTGCAACCCACCTATCGCCAGCTCAAGCATGAACCTAGACAAATCACACTTTTTAATGATTTGAAACTTTTGATTACGTATATTGAATATTATCAGACACCACGCCGTCACAACAAGCAATCTCAAAGGAGCGATCCCCACTGACGTTGGCCCATTCTTCTAGCAGCTACTTTCAGCTACTTTGAAGGTCATCGCCAAAGGCTATCGCCCAATTGCTTCAGTCACAGCCCGTCAGCCGCACCATCCGCTTAGACCATCTACTCAGCTAGTACACTGAACTACCGTTTTCACCAAGAGCATTGTTCTTACTCTTTGAAAACTCAGCAAACGATGACCTCAGATCTAAGCAAGCACACTACAATTTGCTGCAGAGTGAGGCCATTCCGGCACTTAATCGCCTGACAGATATTTAGCAGCAGATGAAATCCATCAGCCTGCAATGATAGTCTATGTTTTATATAGCTATATGAAGCAACCCGAGGCGATCATCAAGGATGTATAACTCTAGCAGCACTGTTACCAGCGCAGACAGCCGACTTTATGTTTACGAAGTGGAAGGTCTAGGCCAAAGTGGTCAGGCCGCTGGTATAAATGCCCCAATTCGTCGTAGTGGGACTATTTCTATCGTGGTGCCCTACGGTCGCATGCAGCAAGAAACCAAGCGCATCATGAAACTAGGGGGCACTATTGTCAGCATTCGACCCGTTAGTGAAGCAGCAAGTGGATCTGCGTCTAGTTCGTCTAATAACGACGTATCTAGGAATGGCAGCGAACCAGCTAAGCAATCTGCAACCTCCCCAGACTCTAAGAAAAAATCAATGACTCAAGCCAAAGAAAAGAAGAAAGTTCCCGTTAACATCTATCGCCCAAAAGCGCCCTATCTAGGCGAATGTCTTTCTAACGATGAACTTGTCGCAGAAGGCGGCATCGGCACAGTCAAACACCTCAAGTTCGACCTCTCAGAAGGAGATCTGCACTATCTAGAAGGACAAAGCATCGGCATCATACCTGATGGCGAAGATGAGAACGGCAAGCCGCACAAAATTCGACTTTATTCTATTGCCTCTACCCAGCATGGAGACGATGTAGATGACAAAACTGTCTCGCTGTGTGTACGTCAGCTAGAGTACAAAGATCCTGAAACTGGTGAGCAGGTCAAAGGTGTCTGTTCCTCTTTTCTCTGCGGATTAGATGTCGGTCAAAAGGTCAAAATCACGGGTCCGGTCGGTAAAGAGATGCTGCTGGCTGATGACCCTAATGCGAACATCGTGATGATGGGTACAGGCACAGGAATTGCGCCTTTTAGAGCCTATCTATGGCGGATGTTCAAAGACAAAGAGCGTGAGGCAAATCCTGACTATCAGTTCAACGGGAAAGCGTGGCTCATCTTTGGAATACCGAAGACTGAGAACATTCTTTACAAAGAAGAGCTAGAGGAAATTCAGGCTCAGTATCCTGACAACTTCGAGCTGACCTACGCTATCAGCCGTGAACAAAAGAACTCAGAGGGCGGTCGCATGTATATTCAGCACCGGGTAGCTGAAAATGCAGAACGTCTTTGGAAGATGGTTCAAAATGACGATACCTATGTCTATATCTGTGGCCTAAAAGGTATGGAGGACGGCATTGACGAGGCTATGGCAGCAGAGGCTGAAAAGGCAGGCGTTGACTGGTCTGAGTATCGCCGTACGCTTAAAAAAGCCCATCGTTGGAATGTAGAGACTTACTAGGGCAAATGACCTATCTAAGGCAAACTCAAACAGTTTCTGAATAAATGAATCAGGAGGGCTGTTCTCGAAAGGGAGCGGCCCTCCTTGTACAATTAGGAAGATCATTTCGTGAGATTACAAGGCATTGAATTCTAAGGCGGTACTAAAGGTCGGAATATTGGGACTGGGCACCGTGGGTACAGGGGTCGCAAAGATTCTACTAGAGACGAAAGGCCGACATGCGCTGTTGAATAGGTTACAGATTGAGCGAGTGGGAGTGCGATCGCTCAAACCCCGCAGCGTCGATCTTCCTAACACCCTTTACACAACCGATCTTGACAGCATCGTCACTGACCCTAATATCGACATTATCGTCGAAGTGATAGGAGGTCTAGAACCGGCGCGTTCTCTCATTCTCAAAGCCATCGAAAACGGCAAGCATATCGTCAGTGCGAACAAAGCCGTAATTTCCCGCTACGGCGAAGAAATTTACGCAGCCGCTAACGCGAAGAGCGTCTACGTCATGATCGAAGCTGCCGTCGGCGGGGGCATTCCGGTGATCGCCCCGCTCAAACAGGCCCTCAGCGTGAACCGCATTCAGGCAGTTATGGGGATCATCAACGGCACGACCAACTACATTCTCACTCGCATGCAGAATGAAGGGGGTGACTTTGCAGCAATTCTCACCGATGCCCAAGCTTTGGGTTATGCCGAAGCCGATCCCACCGCTGATGTTGACGGCCTAGATGCTGCCGATAAAATTTCGATCCTGGCAGCACTTGCCTTTGGTGGCCGTATCCGCCGAGAAGACATCTACTGTGAAGGGATTCGTAATGTGAGCGCCGCCGACATCTCCTACGCAGAAAAGCTAGGGTTTGTGATCAAGCTGCTAGCGATCGCCAAGCTGCCTGAACAGATACCAAAAGAAAATAAAATCAATTCTCTTCCCAGTCAGATCCAGGCCCGCGTCCATCCGACGCTAGTTCCGATCAATCATCCCCTCGCCAGCGTCAATGGCGTCAACAACGCGGTCCTGATCGAGGGCGAGCCGATTGGCCAAATTATGCTCTATGGTCCAGGGGCTGGAGAAGGTCCAACTGCTAGTGCTGTGGTCGCCGATCTGATTGCGATCGCTGCAAACCCCAGCAGGCAAAACGACCCTAATCCTCTGCTTACCTGCTCTCATACTTACTCGCTCGATATCGTCCCTAGCGCCGAAGTGGTCACTCGGCTCTACGTTCGGCTGCTAGTAAAAGATACTCCTGGCGTTATCGGTAAGCTCGGCACCTGCTTTGGGCAGTACGACGTCAGCTTGGAATCTATCGTTCAAATCGGCATTCAAAACGGCCTAGTCGAACTCGTCGTCGTCACCCACGAAGTATCCGAAGGTTCCTTTCAACAGGCGCTCGACGAAATCCGTCAGTTCCCTGAAGTGACAGACATCCCTAGCTTGCTGCACGTCCTTTAGATGCCTGTAGCTATATCTGGGCAAGCCTTATATCGATGGCGACAGTGGGCAATTCAGCTTGCCAAAGAAAATAACGCCGACCAAAGTGAGGTCGATTGGTTCTTACAGGGGTTCAGTCAACTCACGCCGCTATCATTACGGCTAAACACCTATCAAGATCAGCCAAATATTCTGCTGACTATATCGCTTCATGAGCTAACCGAAAAATGGCAGCAGCGCATAGGTCAAAGCGTTCCTGTCCAGTATCTTACTGGCGAAGTGCCCTGGCGAAACTTCCTGCTTACAGTGACACCAGACGTCTTAATTCCACGCCCAGAGACTGAGCTGATCATCGACATTGCAACTAAGTTAACCGCCGACAGCCCTATCGCGAGGCAAGAATATACCGGCGAGTGGGCTGACTTAGGAACAGGTAGTGGCGCGATCGCCCTTGGCTTGGCAGGTGCCTTTCCAGAGGCCACGATCCACGCTGTCGATATCAGTGAATCAGCGCTCAAAATTGCCCAGTACAATGCCCAAAAGCATAACCTAGGCGATCGCATTACCTTCTGCCAGGGCAGTTGGCTATCACCGCTTACTCATCTCAAGGGACAGCTCACTGGTATCATCTCTAATCCGCCATACATTCCTAGTCAAACTATTGCCACCCTTCAGCCTGAAGTCGCTAATCACGAACCTCACTTAGCATTAGACGGTGGACCAGACGGGCTAGACTGCATCCGTCACCTGATCGACAGCAGCGCTCCCTACCTACAGCCTGGCGGTCTCTGGCTCATTGAGCTAATGAAGGGCCAAGCGAAAACAGTAGCCAGCCTACTTTCACAACAGGGTAACTACAATCACATCAATATACATCTAGATCTATCAGGCGTAGATAGATTCGTCTCTGCTCACAAAGCTCTATAATCAGCTCATACAAAAAAGTGAAACCATGGAAAGTACAGCTTCACTCGATTGGATATTGGCTGTCTGTGCGATCGCCATATTCCTAGGCGGGCTCTTTCTTCTATTCGACGGCATTAACGGCAGTGGCAACTGACAACAAGCCGCCTTAGTAACATGTTTTTCCGTCCTGCGGTGTCGGCTGCTCTTTAGACTTGCGCGTAGCGCCAATAATAGTGGATACAATCACGCAGCGTTTGATAGCAGGGGCTTGTTCGCTAGAAAGCGTTACTCGTCCTAGTCGATATTCTACATTGCCCTCCTCATTGAAGCGAACGTAATGAACGTCACCCGAGCGGGCAAAAGTCGTTTCTGCATCTATGCGTACAGAGGCAGCATCTAGGGCTTCCCATTGTGCTAGCGCTGGAGAAACAGATTTGGGATGTACAGCCCATTCTACAAAGCCGTTTCGCTCTCTCAAACTAAACTGCCATGTAACTCCTCTACGCTGAGCCGTCGTCTGAGTTTGTTGGATAGCTGAATGTATCTTATCTCTGCCAACAGTTAATCGGTTCCCTTCTAGAAATTGCAGCCAGCTAGGGGCTATAAACGCACTGAGTATGCCAACAATAGCAACTACAACAAGAACCTCCAACAATGTAAAGCCAGTTTGATTTTGACGCACGGTTGATTTAAACCTAAAGAAGTTAGTTCAGGTTGACTGTCGACTCTTATCATCCATGTTTTGTTCTTTGCACAGCAGCAAAGCTTTCAAAGACTTGCTGGAACAAAATCTAACTGGAACAAAATCTAAAAATCTGAATTAAAGGTATCGCAGGTATCGTTAGCTTCCGATTTCATCCCGCCTAATAAGGTAGTTACAATTACGCAGCGCTTACCAATACCACCCTCGTGAGTAACGTCAACGATGAACGGTGTCGCTACATCGACAACACCATCATGATTGAATGTGACTGATGCTGGTGCGCTTATACTTACTTTGTCTCTAACATCGTCGTTGCCCAATGCTATGACAATGCCGCCTGTAGTCGCAGCGCTCGGCCTAGTGATAAGAGATGGCTCAGTAGAAGAAAAAATCACCGATCGAGACTGCTGTTTCGTCATCGCTTCCGTCTGAGCGGTTCGTAGGGCGTTTAGCATATCGCTGCTAACCGCGTTTAGTCGCTGACGCTGTACGAAACTTAGCCATCCCGGTGCGGCGATCGCGCCCAATATACCAATTATCACTACCACTACCAAAAGCTCAATCAGCGTAAAGCCCTTCGCACTGTTGGCGTTGTTCATGTATTGATGTTTCATTTTCTGTTCGACCTGCCAACTCGCGACTACATCTTGCTCAGACTACTGTTATCAGTTTGTCTATTCGGCTCAGATTCTTTTGTTGATCACACCTCTTACCAGTACCCTGGTTTCTAGAACGGGTAAAGCGCTTTCTTCGCTTGACATATTGATAGATCCTGAGGGTCCATCAAAGGCATTGCCTCTCAAGAAAACATAAACGTCTTGGTTAGCCCGTTCTTCAGTGTCTGTATCGGCGTTTCGCACGCATGCAAAGAAACTAGTGTTTGTTGTTATATTAGCGCCATCAGGGACTACCTGATATAGAAAATCGCCTGAAGCGTCAGTGCCATAAGTACTACAAGCCGCAGTCGGGTCAGATAAAGGTGAGCGGTCTAGAGTTGCACCCGGATCATTCACAAAATCAACTAGCACTGCTGATGTACCGGCTGGAACTTCACCAGTTGCGGGCGTCCAGTCTTCGAATGTGGAGGCTCCATCTTCCAAATCAGCAGGGTCACGGTAGCCGTTTCTAACTGCCATGGTGGCTGTATTTGTATATTTTGAAAGCTCGTATCGAATCAAGCGCGACTGACCTGGCCAGTTGGCATTGCCGTCATTAACACGTTGCACATACACCACCAGAGTGTAAGAAGCTTGACGAATTCTTAGAGACTCACATTGTCGTAACGCAGGAGTACCTGCGGCATAGCTAGTGCAGTCAGGAAGATTATTTTCAATCGGATCAACTCGCCAGAAGGCTAATACTGGAGTATCTCCTCCCGCGTCTGGAAACTGAGGATCATTTTCTAACGAAGTTGCTAGAGCCGCTATTCTGGTTGGGTTAGAATAAACGTACAAAGCTTCTTGCAAATCATCTCCTATGTAGTTAATAGCTCTTTGCATATCCCTTTGCACCTGGTCTAGAGATGCCTCACGCCGGTCCACCTGCATGATCTCTACAACAAGATACAACAGTCCAGAGGTGACGATACTCGATATCACCATCGCTATTAGCAGTTCCATCAAAGTGAAACCTAAAAACCGTTTGCGTTGCCTACGCAATAGGCAGTGGGAAAGTATGCGTTTGTAGTGTTGCATAGTCTTACAAATATGAGAAATAGTGAGCAGATACACGATAGTCGTTTAGAACAAAAAAGTGACATCTCGCAATATTGATATCAGTCAGGGCATACCATGCTAGAGGGTGCTGAGCCAGTAGTACTCAAAAATTCCCACTGCTGACACAGAGAAGCTTGTCTATCGCCTTGACTGATCTGGCTATATATCACAGCCAAAGGACGGGTTCCAGCTTGGCCCTCCCCACTAGTAAAGGTCAATCCAGCAGTAGCTGTAGAGAGCGCTCTAACGTCAGGATCAGAACGTCTCGCATCATAGACCCTAGCCCCAATATCAAAAAACACGGGTGTACTTCCCGCACTTACTCCTTCTGTGCGAAATAGCTGAATGGCATAGTCATCATCGCCGTCTCCGTCTAAATCTACTAGGCGAGCATCGGTCACACTCGTAACGTTGCTAGGTGTAGATTCAAAGGCGATTGGCGCACTAACATTGCGGACAACATCTGTTGTTGTTGTAGAGGGTAGAGGGATCGCTAGTAGGTCATCTCGGTAGTTGCCGCCGATCTCTACAATCAGACGAGCCTTGTCGATTTCTGCCTGGGCAATCTGTAGTGCCTGTTCTGCCCTCTGATTTTGGATTCTAGTCGCCACTGAGAACACCATCATCGGCCCAATTGCTGCGGTCGTTACACCAATAACAGCAATTGCCACTAAACATTCAATCAAAGTCAGTCCTGATGTCTCTGACTTTGACTGATCGACCATCAGCTTATTGCTTATCAACCAGCTTGGTTCTAGCTTTTTGCATGATTCTCTCATTTTCGAATTGGTTTCTTTTGACATAACAAGAGCTACACATGATTAGGACTGATCGACTTGGCCCGCTGCCTATGGACAGCTTTCGTCAGAGAAGACTGGCGTTCCATCTGGCGTCCCATCTGGTACCACTGCACAGCGCAATCCCACTACGTATGGGTCATCAATGGGTAGCTCACGGTAGTGCTCACTTCGCGGTCTTCCGACTGTGACAAAGCGTTGAGCGATAGGGCCTGCTGGTGCATATTGCAGAGCTACGTCATAGCCCCATGCTCTAGCGGGAGGCTGGTAGTAGGGAATTATATCCTTCTTCTTATTACTAAACTCACCGGGCTCCCAGGCGACGATACTAAAGGGCGCTGTAGAAGCCGTACTAAAGTTTAACTGGAGGAAAGCTCCCTGCATAAACAAACTGGTATTATTGTTGCCGACTTTCCAGCTTTGTAAGAAGCGGGGAAAGTTATGAAGTCCTCCATAGCTTTGCTTTTCTCTAGAAGGTACGATTCCAGAAATGATAGTGGCATTGACTCTGTGAGGTGTAGCCTCTTCAATTAGCATGTCCCTATACAGGTCTGAGTTGTCTTTACTCTTTCGTATTGTAAAGTCACTATCGCTGGTGGCCTCTTCAACCGTGTTAGTAGCCGTTTTGGATTCTCCATTTCTGCCGACCCAGATAGGCGCAGCACTATCGTGAGGCGTATCAGAATCTTCTCTTACCCAGCCAGTTTCATCAGCCCACTTATCTATATCTACGTCGTTGCCGTTGTCTTGCAGCGGACGCTGCTGGTTGTGAAAAGAAGTTTTAGAGCCAAAGTCGGGAGATGCTTCATCCCAGTCTCTGGTAAACCCTTCTTCTATCGCACCATCAACAAAGCTATCAGACAAAATCGACACTGCATCTGCCAGAACTTCTGCGACTCGCCAACGGTCTATGCTGGCAACTGCAAAATTATCTAAGTTACGCTCAGAGACCTGTCGATCACCGTAGAATTCGGCAGGAGTAAACGTACCTGTAGAGCCCGCATCGAAGAGAGTATCGGTAAACTCTTCGATAGAGTCATCGCCGTCTGTAGAATGTGGATTGAAGTTGCCCTTTATATAGGCTGCGTTGTCTGTAACAAAAGACAAACCCCATGTACGATTCTTGTCTCTGCTAATGTCGCCTTTGTTGCCATTTAAATCTGCGTTCAAACGAAAACCATAGGGACGCCGATCGGGATCGGGAGCGAAGTCAATCGGTTTGATGCTGATGCCTACAACACTACCATCCGCTCTTTTGGTCAGCGGTGGATCAGTTGGCGTGGCGCTGTTAACAACCATCTTGCAGCTAGCAGACATCGAATTAGAAGTGAAGTTTGCAATATTTGCTAATTCATCGCAATCTGTCCAAGCTCCTGCTGCTGGCCTCACGATAGAATCCTCCCGAGCCGCATCTTCGCGAGCCGCATAGATAATTCCGCTAGTAGAATCCCTATCGTCCGAAACCCAATAATCTGAACCGTTAGGATTTGTCTCTTGCGTTAGACGCCCAAGATCTATATCTAGAACTCGAACGGCCATTTCCTCGCGACCGTTGTACATGACTTTGTCTAACAGAGGAAGTGAAAGTAGATTGCCTCCCGGTACCACAATATTCATCGACTCGGGATTAAAGGTATCTGACACACTCGCAGCCGAAGCAGGCAGAAGTTTCCAGTCAGCGAATGCAGTGGTTGATTGGGGGACGAGGGCAATCGCACTTAGTCCTGTATCATCCGTAGTCTCGTATCCGGCATCACCCGCGTGATCGTCACCGACAACGCTGTAGACAAGGTCTGCGCTAGTGATAGGAGTAGCGGCGGGTGGGTTAATCGAGTTGATCTGAGTATCTGCTATGTATTCTTCGGCAGAGGCCAGCGTAGCTTGGCTGTGGTCAAAGCCTACAGTACCAGCAGTTAGAACGCCATCTGCACCAGTATTATCGTCACCATCTTGGTCGTGATCAAACAATGGGAAAAGATAATAAAGAGATGGATATTTAGGGCCAGTAATATTAGAGCAAAAACCAAGCGCTAAACCGACAGCTTTCGTATCTAGTCCGCCGCCACCACCAGTCAGGCTATCGCGAAAGATATCTGGGTCGCAGCCAGTACGAAAGGAGGTAGCCGTACCACCAGAACCAACTACTTCGGTATCACCCGTTGCGACATCCCATGTCACGTTGTCAGCGGTACCAATCGGTACGGGCAGACCGGAGTCAATGAACCCAAGCGCACGGTCTCTCAATATCTGAGCGCCATTAACATAAGCAGTGGCCTGACCTATACGGGCTGCTAGCGTACTGCCCAAGTCACTACGATAATTCAAAACAGCCAGCCACTCTTCTAATGTGAACTGCTCATAATATTCACCCGCGTCGCAAGATCTCTCGTAAGCAGCCGAGTCAGTAACAGAGCAGGTACCTCCGGTCGTCGGATCTACCCATGATGTAGTCGGTTTGATGTCTTCTACATCTGAGACATCGCCATCACCGTTGCGATCGCCAATCGTAACCCCTCCAGAAGTTATACCGATGTATTCTTCCATCTCTTGGTTGCCACCCGTCAGAGTCCCGCTAGAGTTAGTGCCATCGACCAGAGCGTAGATTTTGTTACCTAGCGAGGTTAAAGAAGAGCCAGATAATGCACGGGATTGAACAGCAATTGCTTTCTCTAAGTTGTAAGCGAGTAGTCCCATCGTGCAGGCAGCAGAGTGCAACGTAGACTTATCAGCGATACTCAGATCAGCATATGCAACACTGTTATCCAGGTACTCGTCAAAGATTCTACGTAGCATAGAGAAGTCTCCCCACATTGACATATTAGGGGCTGGATGAATCAAACCAGCTTCTTGTACAGGTTTGAACGAAGGTGAACCTCCCTCAGGATCTCCTGCAAACTGCGCCAAGTTCCTAAGAGCAATTCCTAAGGGCTGGTCGCTAGCGAGCTGAGTAGCGAATTTATTTTCCGTATCAAACGCTGAGGGGAACTGAAACTCCCAGCCATTAGTGCCATCACCTGATAAGAAGTCAGCTTTGAGCGTAGTCCCTGTTCCACTTTCTGCTTCATTCTCCCAGTTAGTAAAGGTGCGGCTACTTTGGAGGGTTTCAAGGGTGCCTGGGTGAGAAGTCGCTGCATAGCAAGCCAATGGGAAATTTCCGCCATCACTTTCATAGTGATAGACCACCATGCCTTGAACGGCAGCTAGATTATCTCGTAACGTCCGTCGCTGACGCTGAAGGTTAGAGATAGACGTACTATTCGGCGGGTAGAGAATATCAGGATCACGAGTGCCATCGTCATCAAGATCCTTTCCCCATCCATACGTATTACCTAGCTCTAGACGCTGTCCAACAATCAAGCGCAATCCATGAATTCTAGCCTGCCTTTCCCAATAACCATCTAGCCCAGCCGTCTCGTTGCTGAGGCTATTACCACTGGAAATTGTCTCACCTAGTTTTTTGTCTGTATCTTCAACCCAATTGATGGTGTCATAAGAAGGATAAGGCCCATAGCGATTATCAGCCCGATAGAAGTCGTCTAGAAAAGGAGGATTCTGAGTTTCATTAGTAACTCGCTCCTCGGAAAAATATTTTTTAGTCTCCCAGTCTGCAGCTCGGATCCAAGTATCAGTCTTGCGATGTCTAGAAGCGTCTCGTGTAAACAGCGCCAACGGATCTAGGGCTATATCTAGAGGTGATACATTATCGTTGTCGGGTGTCACGGAATCGTTATCTTTTGTTAGCTTCCCGTCTTCGCCAGCTGTTATAGGTGCCTCGCTAGCACTCTTGTAAATATGAATTTTGGGGTCTTGACTTTTGGCAATTTGGTTCTTGGTTGTATTACCAACAACGAGCTGCCCAACAAAATCATCAGATTCCGCTAAAGTGATTTTAGAAGATTCCCTTGAATACAAACACGAGTTGTGAGAGCTGATCATATGTAGGTAGGCTTTGTTGTCAACCATCAAGTTGCCATCAGAATGCATCGCACCGTTGAAGTTGAACTCTGGACCTGGAAATATCTCTAGGTCGTATTTGAACCAAGCACCCCATCGATTTCCTTTGCTAGCTTGTCGCACCTGCTGCAGTTCCAAAGCACTATTGACGCGGCCAACGTCCTTGCCGTTGCTCACATACGCAGTCACCTGAAAGTTTTTCTCAAGTAGGGCCGTACTGACCTCGTACCACCCTTGATCAGGGACCCTTGAACCTCCACAAGCATCCAACGCTTCATTAGCGTTGATCGGACCATTTCGAGTGACTAAAGCATTCGCCTTTGCTGGACTCAGATCATCTTCAGTGCGAATATCGTCGGTGAGATCAGCCGGAGTACCGTTATCTGAGGAATCATCCATCAGTACAGAATATGCAACAATTTCGTTTTCGTCTTCGCTGCCGTCACCATTGAGATCAAATGAAAACTTCCAGGCGTTATCAACAGTACCGTCCCCGTTAATGTCTATTCTCGTTTCTTTTGGCAGTGTATATGGGTCTTTGGCAAATTTAGTAACTCCTAATGGCGTACTAGTCACGTTTGCCATCAGTGCAGCTAGCAGATCGCTAGATGGAGTCGCAGAACTAGGAAAGCGCGTATCCCTATCAAACAGGTATTCCAGCTTTGCTTTTGCTCTGTCAGCCGCAGGAGCTGCAATATTATCAATTACCTGCTGCTCTCTGGCTAAGTATGCTGTTTGTGTTCGACTAGCCGTCCGAAAGCTGAGTGCCCCCACCGTCAGTGTCGTGACTAATAGCAACAGCACTGTTGTAGGAAGCACAAACCCCGCTTTACTGTAGCGAGCAGATTTGTTGACAAAAAAGAGACTTTTCAGTAAACCACTCATAAAGCGGCGAGAAAGCCGCTGAAAGTCTGAGCCGGACTGACGAGGAGTTCTATTGCGGGTCTGCTTTTTGGCGGACATGGTAGGCTTCCTAACTGATTGGGGAGATGCAAAAGGAGAAAATAGTTTTCCGAGTACTCTTTGCATGGCTACCCGCTCAGACTACCCAACCTTAACAATTAAGAGAATCAGTAGGGCTACCTATCTAAAACCGCTAGGATTGAAGGGTTCTAACAACGAATGTGCTTATCAACTGGACAAATTACCGTATAAAAACAGTTTCGGGGCAGCGGAAGATACGGATAGAAGAAATACGGAAAATGAAGCTGGCGATTACGAACATAAAAAATCCCCCTGCGTATCACAGGGGGAAAGCTGGTCAGATAAGATTGCTATATCGGCGGTTACTCAGCCAAAAGTATTACTGACTATTTTCTTTGGTGCTTATCCTCTTAGTACTTGTTTAGGTCGATGCCGGCTTCACGCGCCATTGCATCGAGACCTTTTTTCTGTAAGGTCTTGAGAGCTTTGGTAGATACGCGCAGGCGGACGAATCTATTACCTTGAGGCCACCAGATGCGCTTGTCTTGAAGGTTGGCTTCCTGAAGGCGCTTGGTACGGCGATGAGAGTGAGAGACGGAAAAGGCGTTGTTGGCTTTTTTGCCAGTGAGGTCGCACTTCTTTGACATGGGTTTTCTACGCTAACGGAGTTAATCATTATAGACACCTGTGGCCATTAGCACAAAAAAGGGCTTGATTAGGACTTAATTGGGCGATCGCAAAAGGTTTTGACTACTTCAGAAATTGAATGTCAGGTTAAGAACTGCCTTCTGTGCTTAGTATTCCTCTAGCTTTGCTCAGCAGCAGCAGCAGTTGCACCTATTGACTGAGCAAAACTAAAGTCCTTCGGTCTCTATCGTTCGGTTAGCTTTGTCAACAGACTGGTCGAGCGCTCTGTGAAAGCTTTCATCCCATCTGCATCGAAGCCTTTCTGGGCCATAAGCGCTAGATCGTAGACTTGCTCGCAGATTAGATTAGCAAGCTGGCTAGAAGGCGATGGACTACCGTCTGCTTGCACAATTCCTTGATCTAAGTTAGCGACGTTCTTAATCAAAGGGTGAGCAGTGTTCACCAAGAGCGTATGCGCTTCAGGGAATTGAACGCTCTGCTGCTGGATAAAAGCGCTCATTTCTTGCATACGACGCAGCTCTTCAGGGAGAAGAACCATGGCCGGAGGCGCAGTGCTATCGCCTTTGAGAGCTTCAGTGCGGATAGTTACCTGAGGGCGGTTTAGAGCTTTTTCAAAGACTGACTTAACTTGCTCACCACGAGTTTTGTTGGTTGTGCCATCAACGATGTCATCTGATTTGTCATCATCGATCAAGGTGTCGTCTAAATCAGCATCTACCCTAGAAAACTTCACGTCTGAATATTCTTGCTCTAGAAAAGAGACGAAGTGGGTGTCAATGAATGAGTCCATGAACAGCACTTCTATATCTTGGCTCTTCAAGAGACCGATGTAGGTAGCTTGCGAGACTTCATCAGTCGCGTAATAGACTCTGTTTTCGTGCTTTTCCTTGTTGCGATCTAGATATTCTTGGATAGTGGTGTAAGAGTTGCCGTTAGCGTCAACTGCTTTCTTTTCACTGACATCCGACCAGGCATCGTCACCTTCTGCTTGAGTATCTACTTCTACCGAGACTTTGGGTTCGTCAGCCTTGGCTAGGTCCGCAGTTGAACGGAAGATGACGTATTTTTGAACTTGCTTTTTGAATTTGTCGTCATTGAGAGAACCGAATTTGACGAAGGTACCTAGGTCTTGCCAGATACTAATGTACTTCTCGATATCGTCTCTGTATTGCTCTTTGAGGCGATCGCCTACTTTCTTGGCAACATAGTCCGAGATTCGCCGCACGGTTCGATCAGCCTGCAAGAAGCTGCGAGATACGTTCAGCGGAATATCAGTGCTGTCGATTACACCCCGTAGCGGTGTCAGAAATTTGGGAATTACTTCCTCGCAGTTATCGCTGACAAAAACTTGATTGCAGAAAAGCTTGATCTGCCCCTGGTTCAGTTCTACGTCTGGCTTTAGCTTGGGGAAGTAGAGGATGCCATTAACGACGAAGGGATAGTCGGTGTTGAGATGAACCCATAGCAGGGGTTCTTCCTCGTAAGGATAGAGGTAGCGATAGAGGTTGAGGTAGTCTTCGTCAGTTAGATCGCTAGGAGACTTTTTCCAAGGGGCTTCTTGCTTATTGATGACTTCGCCATCGAAGCTGATAGGCACAGGCAAAAAGTCGCAGTAGGTCTTGACGAGCTGCTTGATGCGGGCATCTTCAAGATATTCTTGCTCGTCGTCGTTGAGGTAGAGGGTGATAGTGGTGCCGCGTGTGGTGCGATCGCTCTCACTCAACTCAAAAGAGGTACTGCCATCACAAGACCAGTGAACGGCCCGCGCGTCTTCTTGCCACGAAAGAGTATCAATATCTACCCGATCGGCAACCATAAAGGAAGAGTAGAACCCTAGTCCGAAGTGGCCGATAATTTGCTGATCGGATTCGTCTTTATATTTACTAATAAATTCTTCGGCACTAGAGAAAGCCACCTGATTGATGTACTTCTTAATTTCTTCAGCGGTCATGCCAATGCCGCTATCACTAATGCTGAGCGTTTTAGCTTCTTTATCAACAGCGATGGAGATTTCTGAACTGGTCTCGCCTTTATACTCGCCAGAACGAGAGAGCATATTTAGCTTGCTGATAGCGTCTACACCATTAGAGATCAGCTCGCGGATAAAGATCTCGTGGTCAGAGTAAAGCCACTTTTTGATAATAGGAAAAATATTCTCGGTATGGATACTAATATTTCCCTGTTCCAAAACCGTCGTCATAGTAAGCTCTGCCTCTGCAAAGAGGTGCGATAAACTGCTACCTCTCAATGTTGCGAACTTTAGTGATGCTGGCAAGGGCGGTGACGGTGATATATGAGTGCGGGTTTCCTCACCTATGGAAGACAGCGGCAACAGCGTCTAGAGTCGCTACCGCAAGGGTTTCTCGATAAGTGGGCAAATTAAAGAGCAGAGATTCATAACCAGATCACCAGTCATTTGATTGAAAAGTCATTGGTTGAATTGCTGACTTACGCCCAGATATAAAGCTTATGAAAATTGCATACGTCACAACCTTCGACTTGGAGAATCCTAAAAGCTGGCCCAGACGACACCTGGGTTTATATGGAGCGGGTGCCAAGATCATTCAGACTCTAAAAGAAGAAGAAGTCGAAATTACAGCAATTGGTCCAGTAAAGCTTAAAGGCAATCCAATTACTCGATTGAAATGGCAATTTTACAGAAACGTCTGTAAAAAAAATTTCTATGGCAAAGTAGATCCCCAAGCAGCAAAGTACCGCGCCTGGAGAATCCAATCTCAGCTATCACTTTCAGAAGCAGACATCCTACTTTGTCCAGAAAATTCAATTCCACTAGCCAATGTAAAATCCGACAAACCTTTAGTGCTCTGGACTGATACGACGCTCGGCAGCCTAATCGATTTCTATCCATACCTCAGCAATCTGTGCAAGGAAACTCGCGACAACCTGCTGGCAATGGAACGGCAGGTATTAGAAAATTGTAGCCTGGTGGTCTTAACCTCTCAGTGGGCTGCTCAAAAAGCGCATGAGCTATACGACATTTCACCATCGAAAATAAAAATTATTCCTCGCGGATCGAACCACACTCATAGCTTCACGGATATCGATATCAAAACGGCTATCCAAGAACGTCCTATTCGCCCGTGCAAGCTTCTTTTTGTCGGTGTCGACTGGAAAAGAAAAGGCGGGAGCAAAGCGGTAGATATTGCCCAAGAGCTCAACCGCAAGGGAATTGCTACAGAGCTACATATTGTGGGCTGTAATCCGCCAACGAGCGTACCAGATTTCGTCAAAACCTACGGCTTTATCAATCGAGCAACAGATGAAGGAAAAGCAAAAATTTCAGCGCTATTTAAGTCATCTCACTTTCTAATATTTCCTACGAAAGCTGATACTTTTGGCATCGTCTTAAGTGAAGCAGCTTCCTATGGAGTACCCGCCTTGGCTAGTGAAGTAGGCGGCATCAGCAGCGTTGTCAAAGCAGACATCACCGGAAAAACGTTCCCTATTGATAGCAGCCCGGCAGCCTATTGCGAATTCATCCAAAAGTACATGATGGACTCAGGCCGCTATCAAGCTTTGGCTCACAGCACTTTCGCATACTACAAGCAGCATATTAGCTGGGCTGCCGTGGGTAAAGAGGCTAGAGCGGCCTTCGAAGCTTTGCTGCATTAATCCTTACAAATAGATGTATTGCCAAGTGCGAGAACTGTGTTAATGTCTATGCTTATTAGCTACATGTAGTGGTTTTACCTTTGAGAGGACGCTACATACGGACACCACCTCAATCATCACGGCTTAATCATCATGGTTCAAGAGCTTGAACGGTCTCGTACCAAAAGCCCTTTCCCGGAAGCTGCGCCTGCGGCTTATCCTGTCTTCTATCGCACCTACAGCCGTCGCTCTGAAGAGGGTAAGCGGGAAACTTGGCAGGATGTGTGCGATCGCACTCTAAAAGGACTAGTAGAACTCGGCACTCTCACCGACGCGGAGCGCGAGCTTGTTTCTAGGATGCAGCGAGAACTCAAAGCGATGCCTTCGGGTCGCTGGCTGTGGGTTGGCGGTACGGACTGGAGCAAAAACCCCAAGAATTTCTCTGGTGCGTATAACTGTACGAGCACAAACGTCCTCGACTGGCGGGCCTTTGGACTGATGATGGATCTAGCAATGATGGGCTGTGGAACCGGCGCAGTGCTAGAGCCGAAGTACATCAACCAGCTCCCGCCTATTCGAAACAAGCTTACGGTGACGATGCGTGGCGATGTCGGCATGACAGTTGCCAGTCAGCGCCGAGAAGAGGCTGAGATCAAGGTAGACGAAGCCAACAGCCGCGTTGAAATCATTGCAGGTGATAGTCGTCAGGGTTGGGTGAAGTCTTACCAAACGCTGCTAGAGCTATCGACTGACGGGCGCTTTGATGGAGAAGTAGAGGCGATTATCGATCTAAGTGATATTCGTCCGGCTGGAGAGCGACTAAAGGGATTTGGTGGTATGGCAAACCCCGTGAAGCTGCCTGAGCTATATGAGCGCTGTGCCAAGATTTTGAATGCGGCGGTTGGACGTCAGCTCAATTCAATTGAATGCTGTTTGCTAATTGATGAGGCAGCGGCCTGTGTGGTGGCCGGAAATATCCGACGCTGCCTACCAGAGGATGCGCTTGTACATACGGCAAGAGGACTCGTACCAATCAAAGATGTTCAGGTTGGCGATCAGGTTCAGACACCGATAGGCTACCGCCAGGTCGTGAACAAGTTCGACCAGGGGCAGCAAGATGTCTATGAGATCGAGACAAATGGACCTGTGCCAAGGGCAACATTGAACCACCAAGTGGCTGTTTTTGGCAATGCGAAGGGTCAAGTTGAATGGAAGCGGCTAGCTGAGCTAAGTGAGGGCGATCGCCTCATGCACAGCAATCAAATACTTACCGGGACGCTCACTCACCTACCGGCTGATACAACGGCCCAAAGACCGGAGCAAAGCCACACCGCCAAAGACATTCGTATCCCTGAACTAAATGCTGCCGTAGCATGGCTAATTGGCTTTACGCACGGTGATGGATACGTTGCAGGACGAAATAAACACAATAAGCCCTATGGTCGTGTGGAATGGGCAATGAACGAGCGTGACAATGATCCAAGATTGCTTTCGCAGCTACGGTCTAAGGTTGACGCTGGGCTAGCCGAGTTCGGACTAACTGCGACTCATGGCAGCGTTCGAGGCGAAAATACCGCCAAGTCAGTTTGTTCTAGCATTCGCCTAGCTGAGTACTTTCATACTCATATCAAGCAGCCCAATCAGCCACTTGAGGTTCCTAGCTACATCTTGCAGGGCTCTATAGATACACGAGCCGCCTACTTAGCTGGATTGATGGATAGCGATGGTGCAGTGAACAACCGTCCTCCCCATCTATTAACTAGCGTTTACCGCAATTTTGTTCGTCAAGTAGCAGCTGTTCTCTCTAGCTTGGGAATTGCAGGACGTCTTTCGACCACCGTTCCGACCAATGCGAATTGGCAGATTAAGTACAACCTCAAGCTACCTGCGCTAAAAGGGCAATACAATGCGTTGATTGCACCACATTCTGCAAAAGGTCCTGTCCGCATAGGGCTTAAGACGTACGGTTTCACTTTGAGCGGCGCGATGATGCGCGAAGCGTATTCCTATAGCGAAATGCGAGGCATGGGATTTCAAGGTAGTTACAGCGTTGACTCTAACTATGAGCGCTATAGTGTCGAAGCCGATCTCGACTTAGATATTCCGGTGACTGTCGACGGATTAGGTAGCTATGACCATGTACAGACCTACGATATAGAAGTTGAGGAAGCCCATTGCTTCTATTGTGACGGCTACCTCACTCATAACAGTGCAGGTATGCGTCAGTTTGATAGCAACGATGACGTTGCCACTGGAGCGAAAGAAAACCTTTGGCGACAAGATGCAGATGGCAATTGGAGCATCGACCCAACCAAGGACGCGCTGCGGATGGCCAACCATACCCGAGTGTTTCACGAAAAGCCATCGCCTGAGGAGATTGAGACTGCAGTACGAAAGCAATTCTATTCTGGTGAAGGCGCGATTCAGTGGGCGGGTGAGGCCGAGAGAAGAGCACAGGGCAAGGGGCGATACGGTCTAAATCCTTGCGGTGAGATATTAGGCCAGGATTTTCACTGTAACTTGGCTGAAATTCATCTTAACCAAATTTCCCCCAACGATGAAGAGGCTCAAGATGATGCGTTTAGGGCTGGCGGTATTGCGGTAGCGGCATTGCTGAATCACAAATTCATGGAAGAACGCTATCAGAAGTCTCGCGAAGAAGATCCGATTGTGGGCGTTTCGTTCACTGGCTTCTTCGACTTCTGCGTGAAGGCGTTCGGCGTGGAGTGGCTAGAGTGGTTTGCAGCAGGTCGGCCTGATACGATGCAGGGCCTGGAGTTCAAAGAAAAGGAAAGAGCATACCTGAGCCGCTGGAAGCAGGTAGTGCATGAGACGGTTTGGGAGTATTGCGATCGCCATAATATCCGCCGCCCCAACCGCTGTACCACTGTCCAACCCGCAGGTACGAAAAGCCTGCTGACGGGTGCATCCTCCGGCTGGCACCCACCCAAAGCTCAGCGGTTCATCCGTCGAATTACTTTCCGCAAGGATGATCCAGTTGCCCTAGCCTGTATGGACTACGGCTATTCCGTGATTCCTTCTCAGTCTGATAAGGATGAAAAAGGCAATCTGCTAGAAGATCCGTTTGATCCACGCTGCAGCGAGTGGCTAGTCGAGCTACCAGTGGAAGTAGACTGGGCGAATCTGCCGGGTGCAGACGAGGTACCGATTGAGCAGTTCTCGGCGCTGTCGCAGTTTGATTTCTACATGCAAGTGCAGAAATACTATACGGCGCACAATACGTCGGCCACGATTGAACTACGCGAAAATGAGATTGAACCCTTGGCGCAGCGGATTACTGAAGCGATTCAAAATGACGAGGGCTATGTATCAGCGGCGCTGTTAGCTCGGTTTGACGATTTGCAGACGTTCCCTAGGTTGCCGTTTGAACCAATTAGCAAAGAGCGGTATGAAGAGATGCTGGTTGAAGTGCGATCGCGTCGAAGAACCGAAAACTTCCATGATGCTCTAGAAAAGCACGACGCGGGTGAGCTGATTGAAGCTGGACCAGCCGGCTGTGATTCTGATAAGTGCCTGATGCCAGAAAAGAAACCTAGCTAGTCTTGATATCAGCAGCTTAGTTTGATGAACACCATAGGGAATGCTCTTTCAGGGCGTTCCCTACAGCTTTAAACGGCTGAATTCTTTCAAGAGGTTGAGGCTTGTAAAGATTTTTAGGAATGACGATGACGCCTTCGGTATCTACAGACACGATAGAACAAACATCTTTGATGTAGATGGGCATTGTGCCCCATGTGGGCACCGTAGGTTGTAGCAACCTAGGTTGTATAAGTATCGTCGTAAAGAAGAATCTATTACAGTCGTTGACTTTTAGAACCACTCCCTTTTAGAACTACTAACTTTTAGAGTAGATAAGCTGTGCAGTCTGTTTATTGGTTTTGTTTGATCATTGGCGGAATCTTTGTCGCCCTTTCTTTAGTAGGTGGTGACGCTCTAGAAGATTTTGATGCTGACGCCGATGTTGACTTTGATGTTGAACTAGATACTGACGTAGACGCCGACTTCGACGCCGATGCCGATTTTGACGGTGATTTTGATAATGACTTTGACGGTGATGTAGACGCCGATGCCGATACCGACACGGATCTGCAAATCGATACTGACCCAGACTTGCTACGCGCTCATGCTAGAAAGCAGAAAAGAAGCTTCTTTAGTCTATCTATGCTGACCAGCTTCAAGTTTTGGACGTTTGGCGGCTTTTTCTTTGGGCTGACGGGTCTAGTGATGGGAGCGCTAGAGCCAGGTTTGGGCAGCGGGTTGATTTTTGCGATCGCCCTGATGATGGGTCTACTCTGCGGCGGCACTTTAGTTGGCGTCTTGCGCCAACTCAAACATCGTCAGGTCGATAGCCTACTGCGTAACGAAGATTTTGCCGGATTAGTAGGCGTGGTCGAACTTCCTTTTGATCCACAGAGTAAGGGCAAAGTCACGCTGGAAGTGGGCGATGCCACCTTGCACTTAATAGCCCAGACCGACGAAGCACGCGACTTTAGTGTAGGCGATCCGGTACTAGTCGTAGGACGAACACACGACCGTTTGTGGGTCGTCTCAGCAGACAACGCAGTACCTAATAGAAATTCGGCTAACGCTTCTAACCGTTAGTTTTTCTAACCTTATCTCTAATCTTTTTTAATCTGTGGAGCAACTAGCCATGAGTGAACCGATGTCTCAATCTGATTTCTCATTCAATCTAGATAATCAATTAGTCTATCTACCCGCTCAGACAGGCTCTATAGAAGATCAAAAAAGACTAGAGCAGCAAGAACTAGAGCAGCAAGGACTGACGGAGCTAAGCGTACTACCAGCCGAATCTCAACAGGCGGTTAATACCAGCCAGGTAGTGCTAGGAGGCTCTGTTGTTCTAACGCTGATTGCGATCACCGCAGTTATCGCATTCTTAAAAGCCTGCCTAAGAATCTGTAAACCCAATGAGATCTTGATTATCTCAGGCCGCAAATACAAACAGCCGGATGGTCGCGAAGTCGGCTACCGGGTTGTATTCGGCGGGCGGGCTCTGGTAATCCCCATCATTGAGCAAGTCGAAAAGATGGATATGACCACCATGCCAATTCCAGTGGAGGTGAGTAATTCTTATGCTAAGGGCGGAACACCGCTGAATATTCAGGCGATCGCAAACGTCAAAGTCTCTAGCAAGCGCAACATCGTTGGCAACGCTATTGAGCGTTTCTTAGGCCGCAACCGCTCTGAAATTCGCCGGGTTGTGCGCGAAACCCTAGAGGGTAACTTACGCGGTGTGGTCGCTAATCTTACCCCCGAGCAAGTCAACGAAGATCGCCTTAACTTCGCTGAGCGTATTGCCGAAGACGTGGCCCGCGATTTGAACAAGCTCGGGCTACAGCTCGATACGCTCAAAGTTCAGAGTGTTACCGATGATATGGGCTATCTCAGCTCTATTGGTCGTCGGCAGATCGCTAAAATTGTCCGCGATGCCGAAATCGCCGAGGCAGAAGCGCTAGGTCAGGCAGAACGTATCGAAGCGGACTGTCAAAAGCGGGCTGAGATGTTTAAGTCTCAAGCCTTGACGATTACTCAGCAAAAGCAAAACGAGCTGCGTAAAATCAAAGCCGAGCTAGACCAACGCTCTAAGTCAGAAGAAGAGCGCACTGCGGCGGCGGCTAAAGAAGCGAGAGCCAGAGCCGAACAGCAGTTGCAGTCAGTCAGAGCCAAGTTAGAAAGACTGCGTCTACAAGCTGACGAGGTTTTGCCCGCTGAAGCTCGCCGAGAAGCACAGGCACTTCAGGCCAAGGGCGCTGCTGCTGACATTGCAGAAAATGCAAAAGCGGCGGCGGCTGTGAACGAGATGCTAGCCGAGGTATGGCAGGAGACTGGAACTAGCTCTAGTCAGATTTTCTTACTCCAGCAAATCGAGATGATTTTGAAAGAAGCCGCTGCCATTCCTCACCGAATGCAGCTGCAAAATATCAACGTGATTGACAACGGCGATGGTAAGGCGATCGCAAGCTTGGCAAATGTCTATCCCGAAGTGGTCAGACAGTTTTTGGATCAAGTTAAGCAAACGCTGGGAATTGACGTGATTGGGACGCTAAATTCGCACAGCATCGCTAGCCCTGGTACTGAGCGCGATCGCCCAGAGCCTGAGATCTCGTAGCGGAACAGTGCGACCAACCCGATATCTCGACCATTTTTCAACGACAGTCTTTAATTCACTTAACTAGGAGCGTAAACCGATGGGAGGACTACTCATCATCTTGCTTGCAGCCGCTGGGCTAGGTTCTTTTACGATCAAGAATCTCTACTACATCTGTCAGCCTAACGAAGTGCTGATCTTTGCTGGTAGCAGTCGCAAAACGGGCAACAGTAGAGTAGGTTATCGGCTAGTCAAAGGCGGCAGCAGCATTCGCACTCCTTTACTTGAAAAAGTGATGCGAATGAACCTAAACAACATGATCATTGAGCTAAAGGTGTCTAACGCCTACTCAAAAGGCGGCATCCCGCTGCATGTTTCAGGCGTGGCCAATATCAAGATTGCGGGCGAAGAGCCGACTATCCACAACGCAATCGAGCGGCTGTTGGGCAAGCCCCGCAAAGAAATCGAAAAAATGGCTAAGGAAACGCTAGAAGGTAATCTGCGAGGCGTGCTGGCTAGTTTGACCCCTGAGCAGGTGAATGAAGACAAGATTGCCTTTGCCAAAAGCCTGCTGAGCGAGGCCGAAGAAGATCTCGAAAAGCTAGGTTTAGTGCTCGACACCTTGCAAATTCAGAACATCTCTGATGAGGTACGCTATCTCGATTCGATTGGCCGCAAGCAGCAGGCCGACTTGCAAAGAGATGCTCGAATTGCAGAAGCAGAAGCCAAAGCCGAGTCGGAAATTCAAACGGCTGAAAATGAGAAAATCACTCAGGTTCGTCGGCTAGAGCGCGATACCGGTATTGCCCAAGCAGCGGCGGAACAGCGAACTCAAGATGCCCTGACGATGCGAGCGGCTGTGATTGCAGAAGCAGAGTCGGAAATCGCCTCTGAGCTGGCTCGTATTCAGGCAGATGTGCCGGTACAGCAAGAGCGCATCAAGCAGATTATGGAACAGCTCAAAGCAGATGTGATCGCACCCGCAGAGGCAGATTGTAAGCGCGCGATCGCCCAGGCAAAAGGGAGTGCTTCTACCATTATTGAAGAAGGAAAGGCTCAGGCCGAAGGTACCCGCAGCCTAGCTGAATCCTGGGTAGCAGCGGGTGAGAGTGCTCGCGATATCTTTTTGCTACAGAAGCTAGAAGTTTTGCTCAAGACGCTGACTGCTACCGTTCCTGATGTTGCCGTTCAAAATGTCACCGTCATCGACACTCAGTCTGGCAATCTAGCGACCCAGGCGGCGGCGTTCATGACCCAGCTCAAGCAAACGTCGGGGGTTGATTTGGCGGGTGCGATCAATGGCCTCAGTAACGGTACAAATAGCAGTAATAATGGCAATAGTGCCGTTGTGAAGGGTTCTCTACCGCCAGCTGAATGATCGCTGGCTGAATGATCGCTGGCTGAATGATCAGACACGAAGGGCGCGAGGAAGCTTGTCTTACAATAAAACGAACCTACTTTCTCTTTTTGCTCTTTTTTTGCTGAAATTCTATGAGACTTTCCCCCGCTGGGCAGCGCTTCTATCAGGAAGTTCAAAAGTCCAATGGCCGCATTAGTTTGGCAGCCGCTGCCCTCTACATCGCGCAGGAAGAGTACTGGGATATGGATCCGACGTTTTATCTAGAGAAGCTAGATGAGATGGCAGCAGTCGTGCGATCGCGCTTGCCAAAGGGCCGATATCCTCTGAAGGTGATTCAAGTCATCAATGAGTATCTATTTGATGAGCTGAAGTTCTCAGGCAATCAAATAGACTATTACGATCCGGATAATAGCCACCTGAACTGTGTGCTAGATCGACGATTGGGCATTCCTATTTCGCTCTCGCTGGTGTATCTAGAAATTGCTCATCGACTTAGGTTCCCAATGGTAGGCGTAGGCATGCCAGGCCACTTTTTGATTCGCCCTGTGATTGAAGATATGGAGGTATTTGTCGATCCATTTCATCAGGGCGAAGTGCTGTTTGCCGCCGACTGTCAACAGCGATTTAGTCAGCTATTTCCGCAGGCGCAGTGGCAGCCAGAGTTTCTAGGTGGGGTGATGCCTAAATCGTTTTTGGCCAGGGTACTGATGAATTTGAAGGGCATTTATGTACAGCTAGAGGCGTACAAACAGGCGATTACTGTGTTGGACAAGCTGCTACTGCTTCGACCTTTAGACGTTTTACAGTTGCGCGATCGCGGCCTGATACACCATCAGCTGCAAAATAATCAGCTTGCTAAAAAAGACCTGGAGAACTACTTGCGATCGCACCCCGCCCCGCCGGACAGTCTCAAAATTCGACAGATCCTTGCTGGCCTCAACCGTAGCTAGTAGACCGCCGTCGCTCAGCGCCAGTCTTCCTTGGTACAATTTGGGACAGTTCTATCAACAAAAAGTGAATGGATGTTATCCCAGCTATCGATCTGTTAGAAGGGCGCTGCGTACGATTGTTTCAAGGTGACTACGAAAAGTCACAGGTCTTTAATGAGAATCCTGTAGAGGTTGCCAAGCAGTGGGAAGCTGAAGGTGCCACCCGTCTACACCTAGTTGATTTAGATGGTGCCAAAGCGGGCAAGCCCGAAAACTGGCAGGCCATCGAAGCTATCGCAGCAGCCGTTAGCCTGCCTATCCAGGTAGGGGGTGGACTGCGTGATGCCGACCGGGTTAGCGCACTTTTTGATCTTGGCGTGCAATATGCAATTCTTGGCACCGCCGCTGTCGAAAACCCAGAATTAGTCGGGCAGCTGAGCAGTCAATTTCCAGAACGTATCCTTGTTGGCATAGACGCTCGCGAAGGTAAAGTCGCCACCCGAGGCTGGCTAGAAACCTCTGAAGTGATGGCTATTGACCTAGCAAAACAGATGGAAGCGCAAGGTGCAGCCGCTGTGATCTATACAGATATCAAGCGGGATGGCACCTTGAAGGGGCCGAACCTAGACGCGCTTAGGGAACTAGCAACAGCCATTAAAATACCTGTCGTTGCCTCCGGCGGCGTTAGCTCTATCTCAGATCTAATGCGGTTACTAGGACTGGTCCCCGCCGGTGTGTCTGGCGTGATTGTGGGCAAAGCGCTGTATACGGGTGATATCTTTCTCGAAGATGCCATTAAAGCGGTAGGCCCCGGACGCTGGCAAGACGTACCACCGGATTTGGGGACTTCTGCGATCGCCTAAGTTCATACCAGTTGAATAACTGGAACTCAAAACACTGAACTCAAAACACTGAACTCAAAACATAGAGAGCTAGCCGTTATTTTGCTTGAGCACTTCGATTTCTTCGCGCATGGCAATTAGCTCAGCCGTCAAAGACTCAACCTCTTTTTTGAGTTCAGTGTCTACGACGGGCGTTGCTACGGTTGTTACTGTTTTTGGCTCAGGCGCACTTTGAGTAAAAGGGGATGAGGCACTTCTAAACGGTTCTGGCATCTGGCTAGTCACACCTTCCACAAAATCACGCGCCTCTTTTTCGGTCAGCGCGCCGCGAACTTCTAACTTGTCTGCCAGCCGCTCCCAGTCTGTGCCAACCGCTGAGAAATCAGCCGCCGCTCGCTGCGGATCTTGAATGGCTTCTACTGCCGAAGACGCTGCACCGAGCGTTACCCGGTAGCCTTTTTGTAACAGTTCAGTCAATGTGTCGGTATTCATAGCGCTATAAGTTCGTTTCTGTATGATTCATTGTGCCGCAAACCTCAAACCCTGACTATGCACTGTAGATAGATACGACTACAGGCATAATCCACAATACAGAATTGGGGACTTCCCAAAAGTCCATGCTTGCTGTCATATCTCTATTCCCACTCGATCGTGCCAGGCGGCTTGGAGGTGATGTCGTACACCACCCGATTTACCCCCTCAACTTCATTAACCACCCGGTTAGAGATACTTTCTAGCAGTTCGTAAGGCGCGCGTGACCAATCAGCCGTCATACCATCTTCACTACTGACTAAACGCAGCACAATTGGATAAGCATAGGTACGCTGATCGCCCATGACACCGACGCTACGCACTGGTAGCAAAACGCCGAATGCCTGCCAAAAATCGTGATAGCTGTCACTTCGGCGGATTTCTTGACGGATGATATAGTCAGCATCTCTCAGGATATGTAGACGCTCATCTGTCACTTCACCGAGAATACGAATAGCCAGACCAGGGCCGGGGAAAGGATGCCGCCGAACGATATCGTCAGGCAGGTCGACCGCAACACCGACTTTTCGCACTTCGTCTTTAAACAGCTTTCGCAGCGGCTCTATAAGTTTGAATCTTAGATCCTCTGGCAATCCGCCGACGTTGTGATGACTCTTGATCTTGACGGCGACTCGCTCTCCCGTACTCGGATCGACGTTGGTATCGGCAGATTCGATTACATCGGGATAGAGCGTCCCTTGAGCTAGATAGTCAAAAGGCCCTAGTCGAGTCGATTCTTCTTCAAAGACTTGAATAAATTCGTGGCCGATAATTTTACGCTTCTCTTCTGGGTCGGTCACTCCTTTGATCTTGGCTAAAAATCTGTCTCTAGCGTTAATGTATTCCACATTGATGTGGAATCGATTGTTGAAGATTTCGATCAGGCGCTCGGGCTCACGTTTACGCATAAAGCCTTGATCGATAAACATGCAGGTGAGCTGATCGCCAATTGCTCTGTGTAATAAGAAGGCAAGCGTAGAAGAATCTACCCCACCAGATAGGGCCAATAGAACGCGCTGATCGCCAACTTTTGCTCGCACTTCACGAATGGCTTCTTCGACAAAGGCTTCGGTAGTCCAGGTCGGTTCACACTGGCAGATGTCGTAGACAAAGTTGCGAATCAGGGTACTGCCTTCGGTGGAGTGAACAACTTCTGGATGGAACTGGACACCGTAGAATTTCTTCTGATGGTTGGCGATCGCAGCTTGCGGCGTATTCACCGTGTGGGCTAATACCTCAAAGCCTTCTGGTAGCTGAGTCACCGAGTCACCGTGGCTCATCCACATAGTTGAAGCGTTCGTCACACCCTCTAGAATGTCGATGCCAGCGTCAATCAGCAGCGAGGCTTTACCATACTCACCTCGCTCAACCCGCTCAACCTGGCCGCCTAGTTGTTGCACCATTAGCTGCATGCCATAACACACCCCTAATACTGGAATCCCTAAGTTCCAGATTTCGGGATCGCAAGCTGGAGCCCCTTTGTCATAGACAGAGTTAGGTCCGCCAGAGAGGATAATTCCTTTAGGATTTAGCTGACGAAGCTGCTGGGCACTGGTGCGATAAGAGAGCACCTCTGAATAGACTTCTGTTTCGCGGATACGGCGCGCAATCAGTTCAGAGTATTGTGAACCAAAATCTAAAATCGCCAGCATTTGACGATTTAGGCTAGAGGATTCGACAGTAGCTAAGGAGCCGGTAGGGTGTACTGATGAGACTGGAGTTTGAGGAGCCACAATCAATCCTGTTAATTGAGTTTGCATGCCTGGCGGCGTTGGTGGAAACCCACCGTTCATATTGAAAATAAGTTATGAAAATACGCCGAAGGACTAAAGTACTTCGGCTCGTGCGATCGACTGACTAAGGATCTAACTACACCAAAACGAGAACGTAAACTGCTCTTTTCAAGCTGCTAAAAAATACAAACGGCCATCAGCGCGATTAGCCCAAGACTGAGGTGGCGGCGACTAAAAGGCATCAAACTTACAATACTTGTTCAGTAAGTTGGGCAGATTTGACATCACTTTAGTTAATGGTCTTGCTAGCAAGTAGTTTTGATTTGAAAGGCAATAGACGACTGAAGTTGAAAGGGTTACGAATATATTATTTTACTTTTTAATTACAGTAGCAAACCGGCTGCGACTTAAGGCACTAATTAGCGAGTAAAATCTGGCCAATCTCACTCTTAACGACTATCTGTCTCTGCCGATCAAAAAGTATGCTGCCGACTTGAACCGACTGTTCTGTGTGGGTTTTGATATAGGCGTGCGATCGCTGATCAATTCGCTTTGCGATCACGCCGTACACTTGCTCCACCCAGTTTTCTCCGCTCGAGCGATCCAAACTTTTCAAGATTTCTAGCGCCGCTTCAGTCGTTGCACTCGCCAATACCTGCTGCGCTACCGTCGTTTCTAGTCCAGCCTGCACACAGCAAGCTGCCATAATCTCTTGCCGAGCGTCTGCTACATGGTGGTGCGTATGAAAAATACCGCCCGCTAGCTTTACCAGCTTGCCATGATAGCCAAACAGCAAAATAGAGCGCACGCCTAATTCACCAGCTTCTACCAGCAAAGGCCCCAGCCAGTTCGCCGTCTTTAAGCGTCTATCTGCGTCGATGCCATGCTGGGTGGCCAGATCTAAGCCGTTTTCCCCCAGGCAAAAAACAAGGTCTAAATAGTCAGCGGCTTTCTGCCGAAGCGTTTCTCTATATACCGTTAGCTGATCTGGCGCACTCAAAGGCTGAGCAATGCCGCTAGTTCCTAGTAGCGACAGCCCATCAACCACGCCAAACGCCGCATTAGACGTACGTAAGGCCAATCGGCGACCTTCGGGCAAAACGATTGTTACCTTGATTTTTTGAGTATCTGTTAGCTGTGCCGATAGATGTGTGACAATTAGTTGACGAGCATAGGCATAGATAGCATCACCGTCGGTATGATGGCCAATGCCCTCTCCGCCTTCTAACAGAATTTGTTCTGTTTGGCACGCCTCAGCCCAGCTTACAATCGACCAAATAGGCGTGTGGCGAGTCAGATCTAGGTTGTCACCAGGATCGCTACGGGTGATAGCAAGCGCAGAGTTTTTGGAAAGTGGAGCTACTTGCTCAATCTCAATTTCGACGGTTTCATCAGGGTTGAGTAGATTAAAGGCGACCGTCGGCACTGAAGCGTGGTGAATAAGCTGATGGAGAGCGGCGATCGCACCTGCACAGGCAAATACTGGCAACGTATAGCCACACCTAGGCTGAGCGCTCACCATAGCCACCTTTTACTGCGATTTATCCATCTCTCTATCGGTCTCTTCATCAGTCTCTTCATCAGCCGTTCTATTCATTCATTTGCTTCGCTATAGCTTATAGATAAGCTATTTGTGCTAACACATCTATCGATTAATAGTGGAGTATAGAGGGAACGAACTGTCCCCTTCGTCTATTGCGATGACTTCGCCCAATCCGCCCAATCGAATTGACTATCTACGCATTAGCTTAATCGATCGATGCAACTTCCAATGCGTCTACTGCATGCCTGAAGGCGCTGACTTGCAGTACGCATTGAAGGAACATTGGCTGACACACGATGAGATTTTACAGCTCTTACGCGAGGTCTTCATTCCATTGGGGTTTACTCGATTTCGGCTGACCGGGGGAGAGCCTTTGCTGCGACCCGGCATTGTGGAATTGGTGCGTGCGATCGCCCAGCTTCCCCAAACCGAAGACCTCGCCATCACGACTAACGGATTCCTGCTTGCTGACTTAGCTCAGCCGCTGTACGAGGCAGGCTTGCGACGCATTAACATCAGCCTAGATTCGCTCAACGCAGAAACCTTTCAACAGATCATTGGTGGGAGGGGGCGATCGCGTTGGCAAGACGTCTGGCGGGGCATCCAAACCGCACACAAGGTAGGATTCTCACCGCTCAAGCTCAACGTCGTTGTCATTCCTGGGATTAACGATCACGAAGTGCTAGACCTTGCCGCCCTATCTATTGAGCAAGAATGGCATGTTCGCTTTATTGAATTTATGCCCATTGGCAATGACACTTTGTTTGGCAGCAAAGGTTGGATTGATAGCGAATCGATTCGCGCTCAGATCCGCGATCGATGGGGAATTAAGACCAGCAGTATCAAGGGAAACGGCCCAGCCGACGTATTTCAGATCACAGGTGCGAAAGGAACCATCGGGTTTATCAGTCAAATGTCAGAATGCTTTTGCGACAGATGTAACCGTATGCGCCTCTCTGCCGACGGTCTCTTGCGCCCTTGCTTGCTCAACGAAAATGGCCAAATCGATCTGCGTACCAGCTTACGCAACGGCATTCCACTATCCAAAATACGCGAGCAAGTAGCGGTATTAGTCAACGAAAAACCAGAGATTAACTTCAAAATGCGCGAGTCCGGCGTCACCGGAGCCTACAGCCGTACCATGTCCCAAATCGGCGGCTAGACACCAAGCCATCCGCGCTATAGAAACGGAACTGCTGCTACGGTTCCTCAAACATAGCTGGAAAGTCACGACGACCACTGACAACTCTCAGAACTTCAATACCATCATCTAGAAGCCTATAAAAGATAATGTAGCCATCTAGAGACATTCCTCTCAGGTTAGGCCGAATTGTCGCATAGCTTCTACCGCTTTTCGGGAACGTCACTAGCTGAGAGCACTTATGGTTGAACTTGCGAAGAAAGCGTTCACCAGCTTCAATATCATACTCAGCAAAATAGTCAGTAATTTCGACTAAATCTTGAGTAGCAAGAACACTGATAACGTAGCGGTTCACTTTCGCTTCGCCTGCTGCAACCGCTCCAACATGCTATCAACAAACGTTTCGCCGTCCACCGGAGGCATTTTTTCTGAAGCTTCGATTGCTGCGTCAACTTTTGCTCGAACTTCATTAACCCACTCAGCGTTAGACTGCTCGTATTCGTCTAATAAGCGAAAAGCAATCTCTAACACCTCTTCAGCAGAACGATAATTCCCAATCCGAAGTTTGCGCTGAACAAAGCGTTCTTGGTCGGTGGTAAGGCTAATACTCATCTATTGTTCTGTCTAACGTTTCATGTAATCAATCACTCGATGTGCTTCGCACTTCATTACTCGAACCTAAGCACCTACTCTTGAGCTTTCCTCTAGAATAGCTGAATAGTCTCGAAGAGTGCGGCTAAGCACCGATAAGCACCGACCGCTAAAGCAGCTTTTTAATCAACCCAATCACACGTATTGAACTTCTCAGATATCTACGGTAGGTGCGGAAAGAACAAAGACATTGCAGCTGCACATGACAAGAGCCTCTCAGTCTAAGACTAAGAGGCTCTCTAAGCAGCAAAAAGAAGAGATCTATTGAGCGCTTAAGCCTGACGTGAGTAGTACTCAACTACCAGTAGCTCATTGATGTTCAAGGCGATCCATTCGCGTTCGATCACGCCTGTGACCTTCGCTTCTAGCTTGCCTTTATCAAAATCCAAGTGAGTCGGGACATTCGCCAAACCTGGGAATTCCAAGTTGCCTTCTACTAGCTTCTTAGAAGCGTCTTTACCACGAACCCCAATCACATCACCCGGTCGGCACTGATAGCTAGGAATGCTGACCACACGGCCATTGACCGTGATATGGCCATGATTGACAACCTGGCGAGCAGCGGGAATGGTTGGCCCCATGCCCAAGCGGAAGATGGTGTTATCTAGACGCATCTCTAGCTGCTGTAGAATCACTTGTCCGGTAGAACCCCCGGCTCTACGTGCTTTTTTCACGTAGCGAAGGAGCTGGCGCTCGGTAACGCCGTAATTGAAACGAAGCTTTTGCTTCTCTTCTAGACGGATACAGTACTCAGATTTCTTTTTCCGAGCCTGACCATGCTGTCCAGGGGGATACGCTTTCCGAGCCGATTTGCGGGTTAAACCCGGCAGGTCGCCTAAGCGGCGTACCACTCTTAGGCGAGGACCTCTATATCGGGACATTTTGTCTCCAAAAGTATGTTTGCAGATCTCACACTATACCTGAAAAATACTGCGAGGACGCAAATAATCAACGAACTCTTACCAAAAAGCGCGCCGTAAGGGTCTTTTCTGCGGTCAGTTACCAGATTAAAAGGTTAGACTAGGGCGCAGTTATGCTTACGGTTCCACCCGGCGTTTCTCCACCTAGCGTTTTTATCGTTCTAGTGCAGCCCCTATGCAGCAAAATCATTCTCAGATTCAGACCTCCTCTCAAATTGCCGCCGCTAGCAAAGCTGTCTATAAAAGAGCCTCAAAGGGAGCAATCGGTGCATTCTCAGCCAGCCTGCTAGCGGCCACGCTATTAATAGGAGGAACGTCTAGTAGAACACCTGCGATCGCGCAGACCACCTCTGAAACTACCTTCAAAACCAGCTCCGAAACTGGAGAGCTCACTGCACAGCTACCTTCTGCGCGATCAGAAGGTGAAGAAGAGGAGGCGCTGGAGTATGGAGAACTTCTCACCAAAATCGATAATGGCGAAGTCGAATCGGTTGAACTCGATCAGATCAACGGCGTTGCTAGAGTCCAGCTCAAATCCGCAGAAGCAGACGCCGAGCCAATAGAAGTCAGAGTATTCAGAAATGACCGTAATCTAGACTTGCAAGACAGATTAAACGATAACGATGTGACCTGGGAGGTCACGCGCAACGCCGATAACAGCGCCGTAACTAGTCTGGTAACGACGGGTATCGTAGCCATGCTGGTGGTGTTTGCCATGCTGATGCTGCTAAGGCGCTCTGCTAGCTCTAGCGGTGGGGCGATGAGCTTTGGTCGCTCAAAAGCTAGGTTCCAAATGGAAGCCAAAACGGGCGTCACGTTTGAAGATGTTGCTGGCATCGACGAGGCAAAAGAAGAGCTGCAAGAAGTGGTGACTTTCCTCAAAAATCCTGAGCGCTTTACAGCGATTGGGGCTCGCATTCCGAAAGGGGTGCTATTAGTCGGCCCGCCGGGAACAGGCAAGACGCTACTGGCTAAGGCGATCGCAGGCGAAGCCGGGACACCTTTTTTCAGCATCTCTGGATCAGAATTTGTCGAAATGTTTGTGGGTGTAGGAGCCTCCCGGGTACGTGACCTATTCAAAAAAGCAAAAGAGAACGCACCTTGCATTGTCTTTATTGACGAGATTGATGCAGTAGGTCGTCAAAGAGGCACAGGCATTGGCGGCGGCAACGACGAGCGAGAACAAACGCTAAACCAACTGCTTACCGAAATGGACGGGTTTGAGGGTAATAGCGGCATCATCGTCATTGCCGCGACTAACCGCCCTGACGTCTTAGATTCGGCTCTGCTGCGGCCCGGTCGTTTTGATCGGCAGGTAACCGTTGACCTGCCAGGACTAAAAGGTCGACTGGGCATCTTGGCAGTGCATGCGCGTGACAAGAAAATTGCTGACGACGTGGAAATAGATGCGATCGCCCGCCGAACAACTGGTTTTTCTGGCGCGCAGCTCGCCAACTTGCTCAACGAAGCCGCTATTCTTACCGCTAGGCGGCGAAAAGATGCCGTGACGATGCTTGAGGTCAACGACGCAATTGATCGTCTCACTATCGGCCTTAGCCTCAACCCATTGATGGACAGCAAGAAGAAAAGACTCTTGGCCTATCACGAGGTCGGGCACGCTCTGATTGGCTCGCTCAGCAAGTACGGTGGGCTGCTCAATAAAGTAACGATCATTCCGCGCTCAGGCGGCATTGGTGGCTTTGCTAGCTTTGCCGTTCAAGAAGATCGACTAGACAGCGAGTTTCTCAGATCCTATGGCGAAATTATTGATGATCTGGTGATGACACTTGGTGGACGCGCCGCTGAAGAAGTTATTTTCGGCGAAGCTGAAGTGACTTCAGGAGCCTCTAGCGACATCAGCTATGTCAGCAAGCTAGTCAAAGATATGGTGACTAACTATGGCATGGCAGCACTATCACCCAAAGACGACTCGAAAGCGTCAGCGGTACGTACCGATATTATGGGGGGGGGCGAAGAATATTCTGACGAGCTAGCAACCGAAATCGACGACAGGATGAGAGAAATCGCCCAAGAATGTCTAGATCGAGCTAGGCAGATCATCAGTGACAATCGGGTGTTAGTCGACCGGCTAGTCGATATATTGATAGAGAAAGAAACGCTAGAAGGCGATGAGTTTCGTGACATCGTCAGCGAATACATTACGCTGCCTCAAAAAGAAGAAGTCAAGATTGGCTAACGATTGTTCTTGAGACAAACTAAGGGCAAACTAAAAGCCCCACTAAAGCGTTGAGTCTTTAGCGGGGCTTTTCTGATGGAGTTCTTCTGATGGAACTATGGCTGTATCCTAATTGAGTCTACCAGGTGTCATTTAAGCGTTCGCCACTTAGCTCTTAGCGAGGTAGTGAAGCCCGACTCTGTCCATCGGCCATTGCCTGAAGCACTAGACCGGGGTCTACCCAATCACCTTGATAACGCATCCCCCAGTGAAGGTGTGGCCCTGTGGTGCGGCCAGTCATACCGACTCTACCGATGCGATCGCCTGTATAGAGCGCCTGCCCTTCTACGAGCCGAACCCCACCGGGTCCATCCAAGAAAACTCTTCGCCCTTGTTCATTCGTTACATAGCCCTGCATATGACAATACACGTGAGTCCAATCGCCTGACTCGATGACGACCGATGTTCCACAAGCACTATCGTCAGAAACTTCTACGACATGCCCTTCCCACCAGTTACGAATATAGCTCCCGGTCGGTGCAGCGATATCAATACCGTAGTGAAAACCAGAGCCCCGATAGCCGTAGGGAGAAGTATACGCCTGAAAATTTTCAACTGGGAAAGAAGCAATTTGCCAGGGCTCACTAGCCCGCGCAATCTGAGCATCTGGAACCGCAACCGCCGCTTGCCTTAGAGAGTGAGGCACCATCTCCCCAGTACCCGCTAGCAACAACCCACTAGCGAGTAATAAACCAACGAAAAAGGCTCTTTGCCGCTGAAAAAATCGGCCTCTAGCCAGCCACTTTCGATGAAATGGTCTCCAGCCGGTGCGTAAGTAGGAAAGGAAGAGTCGCTTCATACCAGAAAAGAGGAGTTTGTTGTGCAAGACACGGAACCTATGTATTCGCACTGAAAGAAATCATACTTCCAGTACCAAAACTCTATCGAAAGGCTGAATAGGCGCTTCGTTAAGCTTAGCTACTGATTAATGTACCCTGAAATATCTCTTAGAGCAGGAACTGGCAAGAAGCATATAAGCATTATCGATACAAGGATCGTCTACTAATTAAAAAATCCTGATAGATCATTCAAGCAAATCGTCTTACTAGATACAGTGCTGCTTTGGCAAATAGACTCCGCACATCTACTTACCCAAGGTTACTGATGTGTGGTTACTTACGCACAGCCAGTTACAGATTAGGCAGCGTCAACTGTCGAGATTTTTCTATCAGATTCTTAGGATTAACTGGCTTGTCCAAAGTATCGTGGTGAGCAATGTGCGAGGACGCAGAAGTCGATTGTCCTAACAAAGCAAGTACCCTAGTACCTACCGCTGTGACTGATTGCTCGATTGCCTTAATATCGTCTTGTCGATGGCTTAGCAAAGCAAGATCTGCAATCAGCAGCGCAGGCTTCAACAGCGTCACTTGAACTGCAATATCATCGGCTAGTGTTAGCCAAATAACTTCATAACCGTCCGCTGTCAGCAGCTCACAAATGATAGCAGCACTATTTTCTTCGGTTTCTAGCAAAAGTACAACCGGCTTGGTAGTGCGCTCTAAAGTGGGAGGCACGCGATAGCGATCGCTCAAATTTGGCTTCGATCGTATTGGCAAGCTCACCATGAAAGTAGAACCCTTACCTACAGCCGAAGTGACTTGGATAGTGCCATCGTGCAGCTCGACTAAATGCTTAGTCATCGCTAGCCCTAATCCCGTTCCTGAATACTGACGCTGAAAGGGGGATTCTAACTGTTTGAACTTCTCGAATAGGAATTGCTGCTGAGACTCAGGAATACCAATACCGGTATCTTCTACCTGTAGCACAATGGCATCTAACTCTTTTTGCACCCGTATAACCACCTGTCCGCCAGCAGGCGTGAACTTGACTGCATTATCGACTAGATTAGAAAGAATTTGCTCCATCCGCTCGAAGTCAGCAAGAAAATTAGCGCTATCAGGATCGATCGCGCAATCTACGCTCAACGACACGTTATGGTTTTTAGCGGCCTCTTGGTGCCGATTGACAACTGAGTAAACCAGATTAGATAAAGGAAAGGCGCTGACGTTTAGCAGCGATCGCCCCGACTCTACCTTGGCAAACTCTAAAATGTCATTGATAACTGTCAGTAGCTGCTCACCGCTGTGATTAATTGTGTTTAGATAGCTACGCTGGCGATCGCTTAACTCACCAAAAGACCAGCGTAGTAAGGTTGCTGACATACCGATGATATAAGTCAAAGGCGTGCGTAGTTCGTGGCTCATAGTCGAGAGAAATTCTCCCTTAGTTCGATCGGCGGCGGCGGCAGCGGCTAATGCATCCTGTAGATTGCGAGTACGCTCTACGACGCAGCTTTCTAGGCTTGTTTTCTGTTGTCGGAGCTGGTGGTACAAAGAAGCCTGTTCAATCGCAACTGCTAAGTGCTCGGCGATATGCTGCAAAAAAACAGCCTCTGTTTTGTGCCAGTTTCGATAGTTTTTACACTGATGTGCAATCAGCAATCCCCACAGCTGACCTTTAATAATAATAGGGGCGATAATCTTAGACTTGATTTGCGCCTCGTGCAAAAAATCAAGTAGACAGCTTGTCTCAGCATATTTTTCATCCACATTATTGACAGCTACAGGCTGACCCATTAAATAGTGTGAATAGGTAGGCAGCGTAGAGCAAAAACAGCTTGCTTCGGAAAAATTGAGAACGGAGGAAATCTCTTCTGAGAGTCTAGACTCATAGGTCACCTGGCCTGCATGCACCTGATGACCCACAATGGCATCGCTAGTTTGATCAGTATCTGTCGCACTAGAGTGAGTCGTAGACTCAAAAAAATGTTTGCCTAAGTGAACACCTCTTTGAGCTTCATCCGTTGAATTGAACTGATAGATTACTAACCTATCAGCTAGTAAAAACTCACGAACCTGGGCCACAGTTGTTTCTAGGATAGAAGGCAGATCTAGGCTGTGCCGGATACGGGTAATCACCTGGTTAAGCAACAGGCTCTGTTCAATCTCGTTCCTAAGGGCCGTAGGTTGATCTAGCTGACGGTCCCCTTCGGGTGAAGTTGCAAGCTCCTTAGCCCATGACAGGAAGAAAGCATCTTGTAATAGAGGGGAGGAGTCTTCTGCTGCGGCACAATGATTGCCTGCAGACTCAGGGCTACTCTTAGATCCAGGGGTCTTGGCCCTAGGGATATTAGAGGATATTTCGGAGACTGCGGCGCTAGACTTTAGTTCTGTCATAAATGCCTCAATTTTGATGTTGTCGATTGTGAGGTTGACAAGATATCTATCAGCCTTCTGCAAATTAGCTTTTGAATCGAGAAGATCTAAAGTATGAGATTTCGTTATCTTCTCTAAATGTTCGCTTCTCTTTGAATGTTCGCTTCTGTAGTCGGGTTTAGAATAGGCAGAGCTAAGCGAGAGGTTGTGGTCAGCATGCGGAGCATGATGAATGTTCGGCTGCCGTTGGGATAAGGGAGATAGATTTAGAGAAGCGTGGCGATTGATATCTGGGGACAAGTGCGCCCGTTCTACGGATACGCTGCCAGTCGAGGCATAAGGGACAGACGCACTACTATTGCTTGACGCCTGACTCAGTAATTCATGGTTCAGCGATGCACGGTTCGAAAATAAAGCAGTCGACGGTGAAGAAGCTAGCGGCTTGGCTGTCAGTAAGACACTGAGGCTAGGCGATCGCATCAAAACAAAATCTACTTCTGCAATATCGCTGCTCTCTGTAATACCACCACTTGCGACACCACTAATCGAGCGGGTATCGCTGGTATTTCCGCTTGTCTTACTTGCTAGGGTCTTATCTAGTTGGGTCTCATCTTGAGGTGAAACTTTGTGATGAGGTTCGGCAGCTCGATGCTCGGCAAGCTGTGCTGCTGTCATCACAGAATTAAAGAATGGCTCCTGACGCATCAAAGATTCTCTCAGGCGCTGATAGGCACTCAGAGAAAACTCTTGATTGGCAATAGAATAGTGAGGAGTTTGCATTACTTAAAGAGCGACCAGGGAGCATGTGCAGAACAGATAGGCACAAACGGAGACAGAAAAACCAGCGACCAGGCTACTACAAGAACAGCCGACCAATAGCTATCAAAAGTGACTGTAGAAGGTAGATCCTTAAGGCGAGTCAGAATCTAATAGCTTGTCGTGTAGATATGTAGACAATATGTAAATAAAGACAAACAATCTCTGGAAGGATGTAGTTCTATCACACTAGCGAAGTTTTTATGACTAATAGGATCTTCTCTTAGCAGCGCTCAAATGTATCTGGAGTATGTAGAAACAAATATTTTGCTTTATATTTGGCAAAAAAAAGAGATTAAAATACAAAGCCAACCAAAGTGAAGCTATAAAAACGATTTTCGAGCAAGCACATTCAATAGTTCAGTGAGGAACTTTGGCCAGTTAAAACCGCTTACTGGTTGAGAACTTTTGTTTAAGCCTTGTTAAAGTATTAGCTCTGTAGTTGTCAGCAGGATAACGCGAGTTCATCTGTGGTCTGTATTATTTCCCTAGTTCTTTAACATTTCAGTTCTTATACATGCATCGATTAGCGGCTACGCCAGGCGGCTGGGACAACACGAAAGAGGGAGTTATTTTCGTTGAACAATCGCCTGCACCAATTGTTTTGCTGACAGCGGCTGATACCGATATCTCTGCACTAAATCAGGGTTTGAATCAGCTACCTAAAGACTTTGAGGAAATTCGTGCGCTCAACTTGCTTCAGTTACAGCAGCAGCTCACTATTGATACCTATGCCGAGACAGTTCTAAGCTATGCGCGTTTAATTATTGTCAGAATTCTAGGTGGACGTGCCTACTGGTCATATGGCCTAGAAGTTCTAAAGGAATTAGTGTCTGCGACAGGTGCCAGGCTGATCGTGATGCCAGGAGACGACAGACCAGATTTAGATCTGATGAGCCACTCTACGGTTGCGCTATCGGTTGTCAACCGCTTGTGGCGGTACTTTACGGAAGGAGGCGTGGATAATCTATGTTACGGGCTCATGTACGCTAGCGATCGCACGCTATCAACCAACTACAATCCACCGCTCCCCCAAACCGTAGCCAAAGTGGGTCTCTACACACCTACTGACATTTACACTTCTCCTACTGTTGTTCAAGGATTAAAAACAAGAGCCAACACAAAAGGATATAAAAAGTCAGATCTATCTACAGACATACAGATAAATTTGAAGAGCTCAAAGACTTTGAATTCATCTCAAGAAACAACTTTTAATCTGGCTATAGAAAACATACCTAATTTGATAGATGAAAGCGATCTTCCGCTGTCATTGAGTAAGGCAAAGCTATCTCACCCCAAAGGGAGTTATCCACTCAAAAGAAACGATCACACTCCGCCACCTCTGTTGGAAACTAGCTCAAAAAGAGCCAAGTCATTTGCTCGAATCGGGATTATTTTCTATCGAGCTCACTATCTATCAGGTAATACCAAAGCAATTAATGTAGTTGCTAGAGCGCTTGTCAAACGCAATCTTACTCCTGTTCCTATCTATGTTTCTTCACTTAAAGAATTAGAGGTTCAGCAGGTACTGCTTCGCTACTGTCAGCCTGAAGACGGGCACCCGGCAATTGACCTAGTGCTGAACACAACCAGTTTTGCAATCACCGGATTTCATTCAGCTAACCTCTCAAGCCCCGCCTCGAAACCATCACTTTGGCAGCAGCTAGATGTTCCGGTTTTACAGCTGATTTGTAGCGGTAGCTCGCGCGACTATTGGCAAAGCCATCCGCAAGGACTCACACCTAGGGATATTGCCATGAATGTGGCACTACCGGAGGTAGATGGGCGGGTAATCACTCGGGCGATTTCTTTCAAGGCGGCAAGCTACTCTACGAGAAGAGCAAAGCTCTACAACTCCGCTCAGATCGCAGAAGGCAATGAGAGAAGTAATGAGCAGAGCGATAGGAAAAGCGCTGGTAGGAGCTTGCAGACGGATGTGGTGGTGTATGAGCCAGAGGGCGATCGCATCGATTTTGTAGCAGACTTGGCGCTCAAATGGGTTCAGCTACGCCGTACGCCTATTCAAGATCGTAAAATCGCGTTGGTCTTGGCTAATTACCCCAACCGGGATGGACGCATGGCCAATGGGGTGGGCTTAGATACCCCCGCGAGCTGTCTGGAGATATTGCGATCGCTTCAGCGAGCGGGCTACACCCTCACCGACTTACCAGAAACAGGCGATGCACTGATGGCACAGCTAGCAGCAGGCATCACTAACGACCCCGAAGGATATGGTCTTAGGCCCATCTACCAAACGCTGTCACTAGAGAGCTATCAGTCGTTTTTTCAATCGCTTTCTCCCTCTGTACAAACAGGCGTCGTCAACCGCTGGGGCAAGGCTAGCGAGGAATGGCGGCGCTTTAGCTCTGCCCAAGAAGCGGTTGATTGCCTGCCAATTTCAGGCGTTCAGTTTGGCAACGTTTTCGTCGGCATTCAGCCTAGTCGCGGATACGATATTGATCCGACGCTGAACTATCACGCCCCAGATCTAGAGCCGACTCACGCCTATTTGGGCTTCTATTACTGGTTGCGATCGCACTTCGGCGCACAGGCAATGGTGCATGTAGGCAAGCATGGCAATTTGGAGTGGCTACCTGGCAAGGGAATTGCCCTCTCAGCCAACTGCTATCCAGAAGCAGCCTTTGGACCGATGCCTCATTTTTATCCCTTCATCGTGAATGATCCAGGTGAGGGCGCGCAGGCGAAGCGACGAGCAAGCGCCGTGATTCTAGATCACCTGACGCCGCCAATGACTCGCGCTGAACTATACGGCCCTTTACAGCAGTTAGAAAGTCTAGTTGATGAATATTACGAGGCTCAAAATCTAGATCCGACTCGGCTAAAGATTATTGGCCGCAAGATTGTCGATCTGCTACAAACTACTCAACTTCAGCAAGATTTGGGCCTATCTGTTACCCACACCCCAACCGCATCGCTCGACTTACAGACCTGGCTACCTCAGATTGACGGCTATCTCTGTGAGCTGAAAGAGGCTCAGATCCGAGACGGCCTCCATATCTTTGGCCAGTGTCCAACAGGCGATCGGCTGCGAGACTTGATAGTGGCGATCGCCCGTCATCCCAACTCAGAGCATATTGGATTGAGCCGGGCGATCGCCCAAACCTGGAATCTCGATTTTGACCCGCTCACCGACGATCCAGCGACACCCTACCAATCATCTAGCCTTCCTCCAACCCAAAGCTGTCGCACTGACTGTCGCACTGTAGGAGATGTGATCGAACAGATAGAAATCTACGCCGCCGACCTAGTCAACCAGCTCATTAATCCAGACACTTCGATCACCTCCTCACCCCCTCACCCC
>NZ_JADEXO010000019.1 GCF_015207105.1 cf. Phormidesmis sp. LEGE 11477 | reverse complement strand
GCCTCATGAGCACTTGCTCAATGCGAGTGTAGAGTTCCATAATTGATTTGGTTGAGTGTGGTAATTCAACCAGTCTCGAACATTCCTTGCCTTTTCGGTACTGGAATGTTCGGCACTCTACGCGATCGCTTTGCCGATTCCTGAAAAGATTCTACTTAGAGAAAAACTTCGCACTGTCCAGAAAATAAGTCTTCCACAGCATTCACTACTTTTTTCTACAGTCTCTTAACAGCACAGCTCCTGCTATCAAAGAGAAAAGTATTCAGCTAGCCTACGGATGCGTCCGACGCTAGCTATATGTCTTCATTGACTTCATCTAGGGAAATGATGTCTAGAGGCGGATCAATTTCTGAAAGAGGTTCAATTTCTAGTAGGGATTCGATTTCTAAGGGTGGCTCAATCCCGAGAGGTGGCTCAGATTCTAGAGACGGCTCAACCTCTAAAGGTGGCTCAATCCCTAAAGGCAGCTCCGTTTCTAGAGGAGTGCCAGTTTCCAGAGAAAGGCCAGTTTCTAAAGGCGGCTCAATCCGCAAATCTAAAGGTGGCTCAATGCCTAAAGGAGCTTCCACCTCTAAAGGCGGCTCGATCTCTACGGGGAATTCAACTTCTGAGTACGGCTCAGTCCCTAAAGCTGGCTCAATCCCTACAGTCGCGTTATTTTCTACTGAGCTAGCCTGGTCAGGCGTAACGTCGATTTGCTGATGGGCACAAAGAACAGGCACATCAAGAATGAGTAGGGTGTGGCGATCGCCTTCCATCCCATAGCTACCGATATAAGACACTCCTTGCAGCGCTCCGAGTAGTCTTTTTTCCGGTGGCACAGGATTAAGCGAACGATCAGAAATTTCTATCAAGTCGGGGGGCTCATGTACCGCAATTCCCCAAAGGCTTTCGTCCGCATCGCGCAATACTATCAAAAACGGTGGATTTTGAGCAAAAGCAGTTTCAGCAAACTCGTTTAGGTAGGGGTCTTGCTGGCTCCGGTTGTCGCTACTCCTATCGTCTGTATCCCCGCGATCAAAAGCTTTGAGGCTAAGCAGCTCTGGCAAATTCAATATTTGAATACTGTACTGCGCTAGCTGAACTAGACCCATGCTAACCATTCCGCCTTGGCTTGGCGGTGGGGTAGCAACCACCCTCAAAATATCTTCACTAGGTAGAGCAAACGAATAGTCTGCTAGCTTAAACGCAATGTACTTATGAAGCCGATCAGGATTGCGATCGGCAGTTGAAGATAGCAGCCTGTCAGGGGCTATCTGGTTCAAAGAAGTCATGAGGATTCTCCTACGGCAGTGCTCGGCGAATTTCTGGGGGATATCGGATCTTTAGAGACTTGATCTTTGAATACGTGAGTCTTGATGACTTCGGCTACAGTTTGTAGGAGCTGAGGAGCCAAGTAAGGTTTGGTTAAATAAGCAGTCGCGCCGAGTGCTTCGGTAAGCTGTTGGTGCTTAGCACCTTTGCGAGATGTCAGCATGATGGTGGGAATAGCGGCAATAGCTGGCTGCTGCTGACGAGCCTTTAGAAACTCAAATCCATTCATGCCGGGCATTTCGATGTCGCATAAAATCGCAGCGACATTAGGATGCCGATTGAGCTGCTGAAGTGCCTCCGCACCGTCTCTAGCCTGAATCACCCGATACTGAGACTTCTGTAGCGCTTCGGTCAGAGTGTTGCGAACTGTAATCGAATCATCTACCGTCAAGATTAACTTTCCGGGAAGAGTAAGCTCGTTCTTTGCAGATTTTGCCCGAGCGGACTTTTTATCTGAATGGTTACTAATACCCTCTTTGTCTTTATTCTCGAACTTGCGCTTAGCGCCGATATTAGCGTCGGCTTCTGAGCCGTTGACGAAGTAGCGATCAATAACAGCTTTAGCAAGCGTTACGCCATCAAGGACCAGCGTTGGCTGGCCATCTGGCAATATGCTGCTGCCATACACATAGTCTGGTGGCAGGATCGTCTTTTCTAGAGCGGTAATGACCAGCTCTTGCTCCCCCAATAGCTGACCGACCTCTAGGCCAACTAGCGTATCTTTATGCCGCAGCAAGATAATGGGCGCGGCGGACATATCCTTAATAGTTTTGCCTGTCTCCCTTGTTTCTATGTTGCTTTCTAGGAGGCGATGTCTAGACATAGGCGTCTTGTAGTGCAGCACATCAGCGAGCGGATAAATAGGAATTAGCTGTTCCTCTTTGCCGATTTGCCAAATCAGTGTTTTGCCACCTTTTCGGACTCGCATCTGCTTGGCGCTAGGAACGAGAATATGTTCGACAGCATCGACGATTAGCGCATAGATTTGCTCTTTTGCCTGGCAAAGCAAAAGCTTGGCAATGGTCAAACTCGATGGGATATGAAGGCTGAAACAGGAACCTGAGCCAGGTTCATTGTCGATAGTGATCCAGCCCTGAAGCGATCGCACCTGAGCCTGCACCGCATCTAGACCGACACCACGACCTGAGAGATCGTCCACTTCACTTGCGGTAGAAAATCCCGCCTCGAACAGCAGGTCCGTTGTTTGCTCTGGTGTCAGTGTAGCTGCGGCTTCTGCAGTAATAATTTGAGTATCTATAGCCTTCTGTCGAATCTTTTCAAGGTTCAGCCCTTGTCCGTCATCTCTAACATTTATCACTAGATGGCGACCCTCTTGTAAGGCTTCTATAGTGATATTACCAGTAGCAGGTTTGTTGTTTTGGACCCTGTGCTCTGCAGGTTCAATGCCGTGATCGAAGGCGTTACGAAACAGGTGTAGCAGAGGATCATAGAGCTTATCAGCAATTACTTTATCGACGAGTACGTTGCTGCCAACAATGCTCAAATCAACTTGTTTTTTATACTGTCCTTTTAATCGCTCTAACGCCAAAGGAAAGCGCTGGAAAATCTTGCCTAAAGGCAGCATTCTAGTTCCTATTAGAACCTCGCGAGCGCCAGCTAGCAACCGTTTTTGCTTAGCCAGTTCCTGCCCCGATCGAGAGACAAAAAGTTCAATAGCCTCAACCAGCTCGGACTGTTGAAGCGTTTCTTCTAAAAACGATTGAGAAAGTAGCTGTATATCGCTGTATTGATCCAATTCTAAAGAGTCAAATTGAGCAGCATAGCTATCTAATGACTGGCTATTGTCCTGAGCTAGGGATTGACTCAAGGATTGACTTAGGAATTGGGCTGTGGGCTGGCCCAGAGACTGATTTGGGTGCTGGCCCAGAGATTCGCCCAGAGGTTGGTTCTGAAACTGATTAACGGGCTGATTCAGACGGTCTTGCTGGCCAGAAATTCGGTCGAAGAGTGTTTTGATCAGAGTCGTTAGCTGATCGTTGTACAGTGCCTGTCGGTTGTGATGAGTGAGTAGTTCACCCATAGATTGATTGAGCTGATCGAGATCTTTGATCGTCGTACGAATGGTTGCATTTTGGGTCTGGCTACCGGTCGTACGAGATGCTGTAGTCGTCTCTGCCGCAGCTGATCTTGGCGGTTCTTCGGACGATCGCGCCGATGAAAGCTGTTCGTGCTCATCTTCCACTGAATCTACGACATCTATACTCTTTGCTAACTCAGCTATATTTTCTAATTCATTGTCGCCAAGTTTATAATCCCCAGTCTCTACCTTGTCATCTTTGATAGCATGCTCAATAGAGAGATCTTCGATAGAGAAATTAGGGAGCGCTGCTATATCATCTTTGACAGCCTCCTCAATAGAGAGAGCCGGAAGCGCTGCTGTATTCTTAGCGGCTGTCGTTGAAACTTGGCTAGGAACTGGGCTAGACGTTTGTTTAGAAGCTTTGGGCGTTGGAGCTGTAGCAGACGAAGCCTGATCGAAGAGCGTTCTTCTCACGGTCTGGGTAAGGGCTGCCCACACTCTATGAAATAAGTTTGGATTGCTTTGTGGGGTTTTGTTCTTAGCTTTGCTGACTGTCTGACTGCTTGTCGACTGCCTATTTGCTGACTGTCTGCCTGTGGAAGAACGCGATCGCGACTTAGCATCACTTTTGACCTGCCCGTAGAACTGTTGCAAAGCGGCTGAAGGTTTACCGCCTTGTTCGCGATCACCTGCAAGTACAGCGCTTTTGGCCGCTTGGTAATTGGCTAAAGCTACAGGTGCAATCTCCAATACTCGATCGGGACTTTTCTCTAGGGCGCGTAGTGTAGCGGTAGCAATATCACCAAATCCAGGCAAATTCAAAGATTCTGAAAGACCTAGAAACACTTCGGCCTGAGTCTCTAAAAGTTCTGACAGCTCATCTGCATCCGGCTCTTCTAGTGCTTCTTCTAACGTTTGTATCCGCTGCGCTACCCCCACTTCAAAGATAGACTGGGTCATATCGAACCCAAGCTCGCTTGAAGTTGGCAAATGGCCTCCCTGGCCAAAGCGATCGCCCAGCATATTTTGCAATCTAGTCACGACCGCTGCCATCCGATCGAGGATGTCAGCCTCATCAACTTGAGCACCTGCTAGCTGCGCCGACATCAACAGTTTCAAACAGTCGTGGCCCTGAAAGATCAAACCCTCCATCTCACTACTGATGACTGTGTCTTGATAGCACAGCGCTTTGAAAACGTCTTCTAGAGAGTGAGTTGTCTTCTTAATAGCATCGAGCCCAACGCTGGCCGAAGCGCCCTTGAGCGTATGGGCAGCGCGCATCAGATTATGAACTTTTTGAACGCTGAATTCTTCTCCAATATTTTGCAGCTCATCATCTATTGTTTCTAGAAGTTCAGCGGCTTCCTGCAAAAAGTACTGATAGGTTTGGTCAGAAACCGAGATATCTGTAGTCATGAGATGGCCTAAATCTAGAGAGCTGGCAGTTGAAGTGAGTGAAAAGTGAGAGACAAAGAAAGAGTCGACTGGAATTAAAAGAAATCATCCATCAACCCCGCTAGAAATTGCTCATTCCTAACGGGGTTGGTCGGCGTCTTATTCAACTTTGAACTTACCGGCACTAGACTGCAACGCAGCGGCTGTCTCTAGCACTTGTTGAATAGATTGAGCCAAATCGTTGGAGCTTTCAGACGTTTGGTCGGCAATCTCTGTAGCTGCGCTCATGGTTTTGGTAACGAGTTTGAATTCATCAGCCTGCTTGTGAGTTGTTTGAGTAATCTCGGCGATTAGCTGACTGATTTGACTAGTCGCTTCAACAATAGCGGTGAGGTTCTGGCGGGCATCAGTCACCATATCGGTACCTTGAGCAACCTGCTGAATGCCGGTCTCCATCGCTGTAGAAACTTCTGCAGTGCCCACTTGAATCTCTTGAACAAATTGTTCGATCTCAGTGGCGGCTGCAGCTGACTGACGAGCGAGCGATCGCACCTCATCTGCCACTACCACAAACCCTCGGCCATACTCTCCGGCGCGGGTGGCTTCGATAGAAGCATTCAGCGCTAGAAGCTGGGTTTGCGTTGTGAAATTACTAATCAGATTGACAATTTTAGAGACTTTCTGAGAAGATTCACTGAGTCGCTTGATTCGCTGGCTGGTTTCGGCCACCGTTGAGCGGATAGCCATAATGCCATCTACAGTGCGGTTCATAGCGGCGTCGCCCTGATGCACAATTTGGTTGGTTTGCTGAGTTGCCGCCTCTACCTGCTGGGCATCTTGAGCCACCGCTTCGGTAGAATCCATCATTTGCTGAACCCGATCCAATGCCTGACTTAGCGATTTTGCCTGCTGCTGTGCCTGCTGCTTTACAGCATCGGCAGAGGTTTCGCTTTGCTTAGAGGTCTCACTGACCTTGTTGGCTGCCGCTTGTACCTGCAAGACAATTTTTTGTAGGCTTTGCAGCGTACTGTTATAGGCACTTGCAACCGTGCCTACCTGAGTTTCTGTCACCTGAGCCCGTACGGTGAGATCGCCTTGCAATGCCGGGCCAACTGCTTGCAATAGCTGGATAACCTGCTGCTGAAGCTGCTCTTTAGATGCCTTCTCTCGCTCGGCAGTTTCAGTGAGTTTGGCAGTCTGTGCTTGAACCTGGCTGAGATAGTCAGCCTGCTGCAGCGCGACGTTAAGTTGGGCACCGATACGATGGGCAAACTGTACGTCTATCTCTTTCCACTCGCGCGGTCCTTGGCACTGGTGAATAGCAAACAGGCCCCAGAGCACATCGCCTTTGAGCAGCGGTACAACCAGGCTAGCTCTTACTTGCAGCTCAGCTAGCAGTTCCATCAGGCAGTCAGGCAAATCGAGGGTCTGTACGTCATTAACCACCCAGTAGCGGCCCTTTTGATAGTTCTCTGCCTGATCTTCTGCAAAACAATGATCCTGTATTTTGGTGGCCATGGCAGAGCGCACGCCAGCAGCGATATCTTCAACTACAAACTCACCCACAAGGTAGTTTGTTTCTGGGTCGAACTGATATAGGCCAACTCGGTCCGCTCCAAGCATTTCTCGAATGTCTCTAGCCGTCGCTTTGAGCACTTTTGGCAGATCGGTGACTTGGCGGAGCCGCTCAGAAATTTTACTCAGTAGCTGTTCTCTTTGGGTGGTTTGGTTTAGCTGTTCAAGATAATCAACCTGCTGCATTGCAATTCCCAGCTGCAAGCCAACCTGTTTGAGTCCATTGATCTCGCTTTCTGCCCAAGAGCGAGGTTCACCTTCTTGATAAACACTGATCAAGCCCCATAGCTGACCTTCTTTGAAAACAGGTGAGGTCATATAAGCATGGATCTCATTGGCTTCGAGCAGGTCAATCTCTAGCGGCGAATGATTTGCCGCGTAGATGTTGTTGACAACTAGATCCTCTTGGTTACGATACGGTCCGCCTTGGCTTTCTTGTAGATCGGTTTTAGGCCAAATTGCCGATAGCGTTTGCCCGAATCCACTATTCTCTGCATCACTCGAACCCGACGGATAGAGCAAATCATGGCTCCAGTCGGCATTGAAGCGATAGATTGCGATGCGATCGCATTTGAGCAGTCGTCGCAGTCCTTTGTGTGCAGTTTTAAAAATCTGCTCGGTGTCATTGGCCTGTAGAATCTGAGGCACTAGTTCGGCCACCGAACGTCCCATCTGAGCCGTTTTGGTCATCTCAGCCGACTGTGCCTGTAGCTGAGCAATGTAGTCGGCCCCTTTCAAGCTGGCCTCCATTTGACGGCTAATCTCTTGCAAAACCTTGACATCGCTTTCTAGCCAGTGCCGAGAGCCGCTATGTTGAAAAGTGCTTAACAAACCCCAAAGCTTGCCCTCCTGCCTAATCGCCACGATTAAAAAGGATCTAACTTTGAAATATTCTAGGGTTTGAATATGACACTCACTTAGACCGGCGGTATAGATATCGTCAGCGAGGAAAGGCTGTTCGGTGTTTTGGAATCTTCCCCCCTGATGCTTTTGCACATAGGTATCTTCCCAGGCACTGCCTACTAAGTTCGGCCATCCACCTGAATGGGACTCGTAGATAAAATCGCCGAAGTAATCTGGGCGGAACTTGTAAATGCAAGCATGTTCTACGTTTAAAAGCTGACGAACTTCTTCTACAGCCGTTTGATAGATTTTTTCGGTGTAGGCGGTGTTGCTAATTTTGTTGATAATCTCTGGCAACGCCTCTTGGTTTTCAGCAGCTCTATCCATTTCTGATAGCAGCTCTGACTGATGCAAGCTAACACTGACCAGATCGCCCACTTGAGACAATAACCGGATGTCATTATCTTCCCAGTAGCGAGCGCCACCGTGCTGGTAGGCACCTAGCAATCCCCAGAGCTTTTGACCTTGGTAGATCGCGACAATTGCACAAGCCTGTATGCCAAAATCCGTGAGATTTTCCATATGACACGGCGTTAGACTCGAATCTTGTTCGACGTGATGTACGACAAAAGGCTTGCTTTGGCGAAAGATTCCACCCTCCTGGCTTTGTAAGTGGCTATCTTCTAAAACTACATCCAGCATCGGTTCTACTTCTCCAGTCTTCGACTCAAAAATGAACTGAAGGCTGTAGTCTTGGCGAAACTGGCAGATAGCAACGCGGTCCACACTCAAGAACTTTCTAAGGTCTCTAGTAGTGCTCTTGAAAATGGCTTCTCGATCTGAGGTCTGCCGAATTTTGTTACTTAATGTGGTCAGAAGCTGCCGTTCAGATTGGAAGCTCAGAGGCAAAAGATTGACCTGCAGCTCACTTGCAACCAAATACAAAAAGCTAATCTCGTTCTCGTTCCATTGTCTAGTCCCGCTGCACTGCTGGACAACGAGTAGACCCCATAGCTGATCTTCTAAAAAGATAGGTAGACTCAGACTAGCTTTTGTCTGAAACTGATTAAACAGCTGCATTTGGTAGGGTGTAACGGTCTCTTCAGAGGTATCGTTGATCGCTACTGATGGCCGCTGTTTGTAGCTCTTGGCGTCGCTCATGCCAAAGGCGATCGCAGGCAAAGACTTACCTAGCATTGGGCTGTAGTCGGGGTTTTGAGATTCAGCGATGACGGTGCCTTCGGTCTCTGATCGAAACTGGTAGATTAGCGCCCTTTCTACCTGAAAACGCTTACGAAGTTCAGTGACAGCAATTTGATAGAGATTTTCAATATTGGTCGCCTGTGCCATGCGGTTAGCGACTGAGAAGGCTCGCTTTCCTGCTTTTTTGGTCAGAGGCTGAGTAGAACGCGACGATAGGTCAACGGCAGGTTGCTCTAAAGCGGATTCTACATCGGGGGTAGTATCAATCTCTTCTTGTTCTCCAGCTTCGATATCTTCTGATAGCAGAACGATATCTACGGCTCCCTCATTATCAGATTCGTAAAAAACAGATTCGTGAAAAGAATTGTCATCAAGTGGGGAGTCAACGTTTCCAATCTCAGAAGAACCGTTGCGAGAAGAGTTTGCTGTGGTCATGATTAGTCTCTATTAGAATTGATTAGAAAATTTAGGAGAAGATTTGGAGTTAGAAAATCCGGGAGGCGATCGCGTATTCAGAGGCGCGATCGCAGCTAAAAGCTTTTGAGATCACGGCGTTGTAAGTGTGGTGGGCCGTGAGTTGCCCTACTATCAGGTAAGCTGAGGGCCTAAAAGCGTATTCGAGTAAAGCCAGAGCTTTAGATCGAAGCTGCGTAGGTCGAAGCTGCATAGATTCAGAGCTACACAGATCAAAGCTGCTTATGATAAGCATGTAGCTGTTGAGCATTCAAAATAGAAGAGACCTTCAACACGAGAGCATCTTGCTGTGGCAGGTGCCCTAAAACAAAAGGGTCTATTCCAGGGGAACAAAGCCCAGCTTTCTTGATGACCTTTTCCTCATCGAACAGATCGATATCGCTGACCTGTTCTACGACTAACCCTAATGTTTGATTGTTATCTTGAACCACAATTACGTTCAGCGTCTCGATCAGCTGAGATTCTTGGTAGGGTGAATCGTAGCCAGCTAGATGATTGAGGTCAACGATCCAAAGCGTTTCCCCTTTCCACACACACACGCCCATAATGCAGCCAGCTATATCGGGAATAGGCAAAATATCACCAGAAGGGAGCTGCATCACTTCTAGAACTTGGGAAAGAGGCAGTAAAGCCTGCTGGCCCGAAGAGAGCACAAACTTCAAAAACCGCTTCCGGTTATCTTTGGGTAAAGGCGATAGTCCGAGAGGATCTTGAAGTGCGATCGCAGGATTCAGAGATTGGAGCCTATTGTCGTCTTCAGTTAATAGCATGATGCAACCTTCCGTTAGCTACTTTTAAGAGATGAGTTGTTCAACTGTTTTAGTTAGCAGTTGCTGATCGACAGGCTTAGTCAAATAGGCATCTGCACCTAACATAGAGCCCCACAGCTTATCGGCGTCTGTGTCTTTAGTAGAACAAATCACAATTGGGATCTTTCGAGTGTTTTCGTTTGTTTTGAGGTCGCGACAGAATTCAAATCCGCTCTGGCCTGGCAAAACAACGTCTAGAAAAACAACGTCTAGAGACATCTGTTGAATAATGTCAAGCGCCTCTTCGCAGCTTTGCGCTGTCTCTACAGTCATTCCAGCCTTCTGTAGATAGGAGGTCAAAAGATTTCGATCAGTAAGGCTATCTTCTACGATTAGAGCAGTTGTCATGGTTTTTTAAACTCGCGAATAATGTGAATTATCTTTGGTTAAGAACGAAGCTTAGCCATCAGGCTACATGCGAAGTAAGTTGAAAAGTTGGGAGAACTACGGCTCTAGCTAAGGGCTATTCAGCCATAGCATCGGGCAGTTCTCTACTATCTTGTCCCGTTAGGCAGATACTTTTGAAACACCTTTAAAATCCTTTCTTCTTGGATAGGTTTACCCATAAAGCCAGAAGCACCCACTAGTTTTGCGCGAACCCGATCGGCAATACCATCGTTGCTAGTCACAATAACCACCGGTATCTCCTTGAATGCGGTAATTCGTCGAATCTGAGCACACACTTCATATCCATTAGCAATCGGCATGACCAAATCTAAAAAAATAAGCTTAGGTTTTAGTTCAATTAGCATAGGCAGCGCTTGAAGTGGATCTTGAATGTTGACGTACTCATAACCTAGCTTTTCTACAATAGAAGACATCGCCCTGCTGTCTGCGGGGCTATCGTCGATATAAACAACTCTAGGCAATCTTTTGTTGCCTGCCTTCTTGGTTCTCTTTGACTTACTGGATTTAGCTTCACCAGATTTTCTTACCCCACTGTTGGACTGAGAAGCGTTTGATGATTGAGGCTGCTTTTTTGCATCTAGCGACTGTTTGGGCTGCTCTTTATAGAGCAAGCTGGCCTGAAGTTCTGGGCTAGGGCGCTTTTCGGTTGGCAGTGCTCCAGCTGACGAGTCTACAGCCGCTGGTCTTTTGTTAGTCGATTCTTTCTTTAGCAACTCTTGGCTCGTTAGTCCTGTCTCTAACGTCCCTTTTGCTAATGATTCTCCTACCACAAATCCTTTATTAAGCGACCTCTCGGCAACGAGCTTTTCATTCGGCCTATCTTCAGAATTGGAAGCTTCAGTAGCTGATTCTACATTAGGCTGTCTCGCAGCTAGCACCGCTTCCCTCTGGATTTGACCCTCAGGGATTGTATCCTTCTCACTATTACCAGCATCCGCAGCTTGATGAACCTCCATCATTTCTGGATGAAAGCCATGATGAGCCTTGTTTACAATATCAGAGATTTCAGTGAAGACCAACAGACGCCTAGAAACATAGGGGTAGATGGATTTGGCAATTGGAATGATAGGCTGTTTAAACTTGATAGACAAATCTCTGATCGTGTTTTCTCCATTCGCAAAACTGTTTAGGGTTTGGAATGTCTGTAGGGGCGTTTGCGCTTTAAGTTCTTCAGGCTGTTTGATAGCAGGAGCCCAATTAGGAGAGAGTTTAGCTAGACCCGCCTCCTTCCATTTTTGCCAGTCTTGCTGCGCTCTTTCCCACGAATCAAGCTGTTCAAGCATAACAAGAGGCATACTAGCAGCTTCTTTCTGCTGTGTTTCGATCAGCAACTCGCCAGCTTTCTCGTACTGTAGCGTCCCTGCTTGCAGAATATCAAACAGGACTTCTGTCACACAACCTTCGACAACCTTAGAAAACTGCTCTCGCGGAAATTGCTTTAGCTTAACTAGGCGAGAGAGCGCTGAGTAATTCCAATACTCATAGTAAAGGCTTACTGGCTCATTAATTTGCTCAGCAAGTACAGGGCTATGAACGGTCAAATGCCTTTTCCAGCTTCGAAGAGGATGCTGGCTCGACTGTGCCCAGATGATTCGACCTAGCAAGAAATAGACGTACCACGGTCTGTTTTTTGATCCGGTGATCTTGAGAAATCCGGTAAACTGCTGCTCGTAGCAATAACGTATTTTATCCGTCAGCCTTCTGGCAACTATGTTCTCTTGGATCGTTTCTATTGGGGTCATATTTTGTGCCAGAAGTGACATCCAATGTCTTTCAGCTTAAATTCTTGAAGTCTCTAAAGATTATTCCCAAACCACTATCCCTACGAGCCAACGCAAGCAGTCTTTTCCTGACAACCTCACATCACACAATCGTAGTCAAGGAGTATAACCAAGATTCTTTAATTTCCATCTAAAATTCTTTGATGTTATTCCCGAATCGCTACTTTTAAAAACCAAATTTTTCTAAAAAATATATATCAAAAAATATAAGTGTTGACAGCGGACAAACACCTAACTTATCAAATGCGAGTATAAATACTTGAGAGATTCAACATATCAGAGCAACAACCCTGCTCTACCATAATTCTGTAAATAGGAATACTGGATTATATCTTACGAATAGATTTGTTCTAGGTAATTTCCGCCTCTAGCGCCACCGTACCGAAATCATTTGTTTTCGAGATCGTCGACGGTGGAGGGTACCAATGTGTTGAGAATAGAAGAGGTTCAGTCGGGTATGCTGAAGTCAGCCGTTTAATAAAGGGTTTTATAGAGGAAGGGATTTTGTAGAAAGTCAGCAGAATCCCAAGTAGCTCGGTAACTCTAAAGCCTACTGATAAGTCTCCATATTTCATTTTCACAAGCCGTTAGCCTACAAGGCTAGATTAGTTTCTTGAGTCAGCACCACCTGCTCGCTTTATTGAGCTGATAGCTCCATCGTCCATACAGACTCATGAATCGACTTTCGCCTATCTACCTAACAGAGACTGCCCATGAACACGCCTGCCCATCCTCAAGCGCAGCGATCCCTAGCTGCTATAGTGATCACAGATGCGGTGGGATTCAGCAAGCGAATGTCACAGGATGAAGATACCGCATTGATCATGATCAATCGAGATCTCAAGGTCATCAAGCAACTGTGCAATTCCTTTGAGGGTAAGATTCTAAAAACAACTGGAGACGGTGTGTTGATGTATTTCATCAGCGCAGTTAAGGCTGTCTCTTGTGCAATGGAGATCCAAAGGCAGTTTGCAACCTTCGCAAAAAATGGCCGGGCTGACGAGCATTTCACCCACCGCATCGGTGTTCATTTAGGCGATATCTTCTTCAATCAAGAAGACATGATGGGCACTGGCGTTAACATTGCGGCTAGGCTTGAGTCGGAGGCAAAACCTGGCGCGATCTGTATGTCTCAAGTGGTGTATGAAGTCGTAAAGTATAGACTGAAGCTAGATGCCATTTACGCCGGAGAACTATCTCTCAAAAATATAGAACAATGCGTTGCGGCCTATCATGTGTGGCCACCCGGTGTGCAACCTCAAAAAAACGCAGCCCAGTTCAGCGAAGCTATCTTTCCACTTGTCACACCACTGAACACAGTATTAAAAGCGCTCTCTGCTCATCTAGAAAGCCACCGGATCAAAAAATTACTCTATGCAGTACATCACGATAGGTGGGAAGACAATGCCAAGATTTTAGAAGGTCTTTCGCTCAAACTACTGTTGGAATCGTTAACTGATCGAAATGCAGACTTAGCCGAGTGCCAAGATACTCTGAACGACACTATCAACAGCTCAGGTGAAGCCGAAGACTATAGCTTAATTGTCAAGGTTATTGTCGAAAGTCTGAAGGATTTCTACGGAGAAGATAGCCATACCGAAACGAAAGCAGGTAGCCCTTCTCTTTTGGAAAGCAATCCTTCCCTCGTAGGGATCGCCTTTAAGCGGCAGCAGCCTGATGATATGGCGGCGCTGTATAAGAGCGTTGCTGATAAGATAGAGACCTTTGAAGAGCATATCTGCATCAAGCAAATTCTCTATTACGTGTGCTGCAATCAGTGGGAGAGCCTAACTGAGCGTATTAGAGCAATACCTACAGTTTCTTTAGTTCAAGAGCTTCGGCAGAAAGTAACAAGCTTTCAGATGTTGAAAAGTCAGCTGCATAAGGTGCTCTTGTCTTCGGAAAGAGAAGAGATATATACATCTGCTGTGGACAAGATTCTACAGGAAGGCCATGTCTTATACCACGAGACAAAAGATGAGACGTTTATCAGCGCCGATATACACAGCATACGAGATGATGCTGAAGAAACGAACGGCAAACTCATACGTCAGCCTAACGTACCACCGAATTCAGCTCCTATTATTCCAGGGCTAGCTATAAATACTTAAACGCAGTACTTTAGGTAGCGGTACTTTAGTTAATTGTGTGGGCTAGCTTAGCAGACCATATGAAAGCGTAATGGCATGAAAGTGAGTAGCGTCATTTGGTCCCTATCTTCGTGGCCAAGACCTTTCCTATCTGCGTTCCTACACATCTGTAGCCATAGCATTAACTGTATAGTCAGCCTGTTTGCGACGGTTTGCTCTAGTCGGTTTGCTCTAGACATTCAGACTGTAGCTGTATCAGGCAAAGATAGATAGAAAGCTAGGTAAGAGCGAGCTATTGGTTTAGGTCGGAGCGGGCAAAGTCTGGCGTAATTGTAAGCACTGAAGGCTGAGGTAGTGAATCGCTCGTACGGTCTTTAATCACACTTCCAAGCAGCGCTTCGTAGGCACTGATTGCCTGGTCGAAAGAATAGTTTTCAATGGCAAACTGTCTGGTGCGCTGGCCAAATGCTATAGCTGCTTTGGGATTGTCATAAAGCGTTTGAATTGCGCTTGCTAGCGCCGTAGGGCATTCGGGCTTTGTCACCATACCGCCTTGGCTGCGAGCGATCGCTTCAGCCGCAGCGCTATGAGCTGGAACAGAAGCAATGATTGGCCGACCGCTGGCCATAATCACCTGAATTTTTGACGGCATATTGAAGCCAACTACATTTTGCTTTTGCATTACCAGCGACACATCCGCCGCTGCTAGCATCTCTGGCAGGTTCTCCCGGCTAACAAATGGCAGCAGCAATAGATTCTGAACGCCTAGATCATTACGAAGCTGATCTAGCTCGCTGAGCTGACTTTTCTCTCCAACAATAACAAACTGCACGTCAGCATTAGACTGCATCTGCGCTGCCGCTCGAATGATGGTACGCACACCCTGTGTACGCGCAATATTACCCGCATATAAAACAACAAACTTACCGCCTAGGCCGTAGGCCAAACGAAAGGCATTGTCCTCTTTAGACATGGGCACGATGAAGTCGACATCTACCCAGTTTGAAATGCACTCTATTTTCTGAGCGGGCACCGCCTTTTCAACCAGATTTCGGGTAAAAGATGGGCTGATAACACCAATTTTTGTAGCGTTAGCGTAGGCAAATTTTTCTAGTTTTTCAAAGACTTTGATTGCTAGCGGATTAGTCAACAGCCCAGTTTGAATTGCAGCTTCGGGCAAAATATCTTGCAAACTTAAAACGCTAGGGCAGCGATGAAACGCTTTGGCAACGGCAACTGGCAAACAGGCCGTCAAGGAAGGGCTAGTTGAGAGAATCACGTCGGGTCGCCAGCCACTGATTGCTTTGACAACGCTAAGCGCTGCAAAGCTGCTTTCTAACAGCGCCCGACAAAGCAAACCGGGCTGAGGACGAATGGCCACAAAGCAGCGTTCAATTTCGACGCCGTTGCGGTATTCGCTTTTGTAAAGCTTGCCTTTGTAACCAGGATAGATCTTGCGCTCTGGATAGTTTGGCATCGCGGTTACCACCCGCACTTGATGCCCTCGCTTGACTAGCCCTTCGGCAAGCTCTGTCATAAGAGGGGCGATGCCGATCGGCTCTGGGTAGTAGTTATAAGAATAGACAAGAATACGCATATCAGTAAATTTTGAGACAAGCAGCGCTTGCGGTGAGACAACGTATCAAGAGAGAACGCATCAGGAGAGAACGCATCAGGAGAGAACGCATCAGTTAGAGCAGTAGCTGGCAGAAGAAAGTCGCGGTAACTCGAAGGAGTGGCCCTGCGATCGCACCACTGCAATCGCACTAATTGCATCGATAGACTAAAAGATTCACCGCAAGATAGAGGCAGGCTCCTAAGTACACATCAGGTAGTATTTGCTACACCCCCTGCATTTATCAGTTCCCAAAATCATCGACGAAAGCACATATCTATGTCTCAGACACCTCCTAAAAACCCGGCTCAGTGGAACCCGGAGCGATTCTTTCAAACCCTGAATTACTTTGGCGAAATCCCTTTTTTGGGAAGTTTCCGCTGGCTACAGCAGTGGTTGGGACAGGCCAAGAACTTTCCCGGCGAATCACCCGATGCCAGTACTAAGAAAGTGGCTATAGTCGGCGATTTGCCAGCCGAGGAACTTAGCTCGCTGCGTCAACGTTTGCCTGTAGGCACGCGAATAAAAATATTCCCAAAAAAGAGGCTGCAGGCAGCAGCAGGTAATACCGAGGAAAGCGAGCAGCTAATAGCACAGCTCATGAGAGCAGATGTGGCAGTAGCAGGTAGCGGAGCTGCTCAAATCTCGGCGTTACTTATGCGATTGGAAGAAGAGAGAGGAGGTCAGGTTGTGGAACCCGTGTTTGATTTTTCTGAGCCAGGCTGCGATCTGTCGGCATGGGGAGCGCTAGATGATGTGGTGATGGGGGGCGTCAGCCAGGGTCAGATATCTTTGGTCAACAGAAATCAGCTAGACCAGCAAGCAGTCTTTGCGGGTGTCGTCTCAACCGACAATTCAGGTGGGTTTTCGTCGGTAAGAACGCAGAACTTTGAGCCGCCTTTCAACTTTTCTGGTTGGATGGGTCTACGGCTAGAGGTGAAAGGAGATGGCCATCGCTACAAATTTATTTTGCGAAACAATGCTGGCTGGGATAGTCCGGCCTATATCTATGGGTTTGATACCGTAGCTGATGAATGGATTAGTGTGGACGTGCCTTTTGCAGAGCTAGTACCGACTTTTCGAGCGCGATCGGTTCCTGATGCGTCTCCTTACGAGTCGGCTAAGACTGTTTCGTTTCAGCTCATGCTTAGCAAGTTTGAATATGACAAGCGGCTTAACCCTCGTTTTACAGCGGGACCTTTTAAGCTAGCTATCAAGCGGATAGGTCTATATCGGGTTCAGCAAGATGAAGCTATTCTCCAGGCATGATGCTTGCTCAAAACGAAGACCCAAAACAAAGATCCAAAACGAAGATCCAAAACGAAGAAAGGAGCAACAGAACTAGTCGTCCGTTACTCCTTTCGCTTTTAGCTATTGTATTTAGCGTATAAATCAATAGGTTGGGCGCGGCTCTCTGCTGCCCTGTACCTGCTGTTTGGCCCGATTAGCGCTCTTTTTTAGGGCTTCGAGTCTGCGAATAAAGCGATCGCGCTGCTTTTTCTTTGGGGTCTGCTCAATCAGTGTCTTCAACGCGCTGCCCAAACTTTTGTAAGCGTTCGGCAACGTGTAGCCAAACCTAGTCGCAATCGAGATGGCTTTTTCATCGGCTGCGATCGCCTCCTGCAAAGTCCGTTGACCGTTGTTGCGTTTGTACAGCCGCCATCCAGACACCCCGCACAGGCCCAAAGCCAGCAGCAGTAACAGGCCATCTTGGACCCATAGCTCACCAACCGCGCCGCCTAGACCAATCGCTAGCGCCGCCATCTCCCAGCCATCACGCGGGATAGTATCGCTCTGCACGCGGGCAACTTCGTGCCAAAACAGCAGATTGCGCTGATCGATAGCAAGCTGTTCCCACTTGGTCAAATCGATCTGAATTTCTACCTGGTCACGTCCGAGTTCTTCGCAGGTAATCATCGGCGGGGCCACGTCGGTAGCGGGTTCTACCGTAACCCAGCTTTGCAGCTCAGGCGGTAGCAAACTCCTCAAACGACGCAATTCACCAATGTCTGCACGAGGCGAACTGTAGCTTGCGTAGGAGGTCATAGGTTTTCGGAGGTATTCAGCACTTAATGATATTCGGCACTTAGTATTCGATACTTAGATATTGGTTATAGCACGCTTGCGCCCCCCGCATCTTTGGGGTAAAACCGTCCCTTCTATATCTTTACGGTTTTCTCTGCCATATCATGAGTTTCTTCATCAGCCAGGCCGCCGGGTAGGTTTGAGCTAGATTTAAGCGATTTGAAGCTAGCTACTAGAGGCAATTAGCTAAGCCGAAGAATTGCCTGGTCGATGAGGTAACAACCTGCTTCTACCGAATCTATTCGGCAGAGGCGATCGCGCAGCTCTGCGGCCCCCGGAAAATCTTTGGCATACCAGGCCATATGCTTTCTAGCCTGGCGAATGCCTCGAATTCCCTTGTATTCCCACAGCATAGTTAGGTGCTCTTTAGCGCAAGTCAGCCGTTCTATCACACTAGGCACAGGTTTGATTTCGCCCGTCTTAATAAAGTGGTCAATCTCGCCCACTAAAAAAGGATAGCCCAGCGTACCGCGAGAACACATAATGCCATCCGCCTGAGTCTCGATCAGACAGCGCAGCGCCGACTCCACGGAGAATATATCGCCGTTGGCAATCACCGGAATTGTCAGGGCCGCCTTGACCCTAGCAATCCAGTCCCAGCGGGCACTGCCGGTATAGCCTTGAGCGCGGGTACGACCGTGCAGTGTCAGCATCTGAGCACCCGCAGATTCCATGCGGCGAGCAAAATCTACAGCATTGATGTCTTCATCTGACCAGCCGATTCGAGTCTTAACCGTCACCGGGACATCAACCGCTTCGCAGACGGCCTCGACAATACGAACCGCCGTATCCGGGTCACGCAGTAAGGAAGAGCCGCCACCGTTCTTAGTAATCTTGTTGACGGGGCAGCCCATATTGATATCGATAGTATCTGCCCCCTGGTCAACGGCCTTGCGGGCAGCGGCAGCAAGGAAATCGGGACGACGATCAAATAGCTGAATGCTGATAGGCCGCTCGTCTAGGTCAATATCCATCAGGATAGGCAGACGCTGAAGGTGGTGCAGCTCGGCGGCACTGACCATCTCCGTATACATCATCGACTGGGGTGCATAGCGACGGACTAGGCGGCGAAAAACCTTATCAGTGACGCCAGATAGGGGCGATTGCAAAACGCGACTACGAACGACAACATCACCGATTTGCAAAGGCGATCGCAGCCGCAGGCTCAGCTCACTAGGTAGCACTAGCGGACTTGACTCTAAGGCTAGCGACGATGACTGCAAAGGCAAATCGGTTGAAGGTAGGACAGTATTCATACGGAGGTTAGTAGTCTAGAGTCTTATTTTATAGCGGTTGAGAAATGTATGAAGCAAAGGGCGATCGCTATAGGAGATTTATAGAGGATCTAGTAGCAGCGGCGTGATGACAGTAAATGGAATAGGTGAATGGAGTTTGTGAATCTGTCGACTAGCGGGGTATTAGATGGCGCGTTAGTCGGTGAAGGGGCGGCGCTACTGGCGGCGTTTCTGTGGGCGATGGCATCGCTGATGTTTGGTCGTATGGGCCGGCAGCTATCGCCTTTGGTGCTGAATTTGGTGAAGGGTGCTTTTGCCCTAGCTCTGCTGCTATTGACGATATTGATTCAGCTCGGCGGTGAGCCGGTTCCCAGTTTGCCCTGGGTTTCTGTGGTCTTGCTAGGACTCAGCGGCGGATTAGGAATTGGGCTAGGCGATATGGCTTACTTTTCGGCTATTAATGCGCTGGGGGCCAGAAAGGCGCTGCTGTTAGAGACGCTTGCACCGCCGATGAGTACTGTCTTAGCCTGGATTTTTCTATCGGAGCGTCTACCTTTGAATGCGATCGCAGGCATCCTCATCACCCTTTTAGGAATCGCCTGGGTAATTAGTGAGCGAGTACCCGGCGATCCGGTTCCGGCTACCAGAGCAGGGCTACAGATTTCACTCTTGGCAACGGCCTGTCAGGCGATAGGTGCGGTTCTCTCTAGAGCAGCGCTGGCTGAAACAACAGTATCCCCTCTATGGAGCAGCTTGATTCGATTAGGAGCCGGACTGATCTTTATGGTTGGACTAGTCGCCATTAGACCGCAGTATTTAGAAGCGAAATCGACCGGAATTCAACAGGCGGCGAAGACCACAAGAGAAAGGTGGCAATCTGTTGCGATCGCGCTGAAGTCGCCTCGACTGTTGGGTGGCGTTGCGATCGCGTCCTTCTTTGCCACCTATTTAGGTATTTGGCTTCAGCAAATCGCACTTAAATACACAGCAGCCGGCATTGCTCAGGCACTTTTAGCAACTAGCCCACTCTTCGTATTACCTGTAGCGGCCTTGCTAGGTGAGAAGATTAGTCGCCGCGCCATTCTAGGCGTTGCTGTCGCACTCAGCGGCGTGTGGTTGTTGCTATATAAATGACTATCCTTTAGCTCTAGGTATCTCGCATTGCGGTCTAGTTCCGAAATTCTTTGTCCGCTGTCGTTGCGGTGGAACGCTCTGAGAATTGTCACATCCTAAAGACTGTTTTTGTTGAGTAGAGGCTAGCTCGGGCGATATCTCTATTGGATATATGATTTGCCACCGTCCAGTAGTAGGGTCTCGATAGCTTTCAAACGGGTTCGGTGTCAGGGGCTTAAAACAACGCTGTGGCACAATAGTCTTCCTTTTGCGTGCGTCCTGCGAAGATTGCTATCTTCACCATTCGACTTCCAAGACTCGCTAACACTGCTAAGAGAATTATGCAAGGAAAGCCTAAGAGCCAGAAATCCTAGAGACAGCTTGTGATATCTAGAGCAGACATAGTAATAGCTGAATTAGGACAGAAGCTGTTACCTAAATGTTCGAACAGCAGCAGCTAGTACTTATCTACAGCTCATGACGTCTAAAGTCCGTACAAGTCTTTGCAGTTTCTGGCTATCTCGCCTACTAAATGAAATATTTTTATGACTTTTGTTAAACAATCAGTGCTTTTATCTTCTTTTTGAAGTGGTCACTCTTTTAGTAGCAAGTAATACAGAGCACCTGTGTGATTGATCAGGCCAGCCACTTCTCCAGCGTCTGCACCCGTGCCCACAAATAAATCTACGCGGCCAGCGCCTTTGATCGCCCCTCCCGTGTCTTGATCTAGTACGAATCGGCTGGTCGTTGGACTTTCTTCTACTGAGCTTTCTTCTACTGAGCTTTCTTCTACCGGGCTTTCCGTAAGGTCTGCTTCGGTTTGCGTATCGTTGACTTGAGGTAGAGGCAAGCTAATTAAAGCTAGAGCGCCTGGCGGCATCACAGTCTTATCGGTGGCGATAGAGCGCCCTGCTGTTACCGGATAGCCAAGACTGCCCGTTGCTGGAGCGCCATTGGTTGCTCTAAAGAAAACGAAGCGATTGTTGCGGGGGATATAGCGATCGAGTGCCTCAGGATTACGCTCAAAGTAAGCCATTAAAACCGGTAGCGTTAGCTCGTCTTCTGGAATAATCCCATCCTCAATTAGCGCGCGGCCAATACTGGTATAAGGGTAATTCGTGCGGCCATCGTAGCCGATTGAGTAGGTACTGCCGTCTGTCATTTCTAGTCTGGCCGACCCTTGAACCTGGACTAAAAATGCCTCTAGGCGAGTAGGCAACCAGGCCAGCTCTAAACCCTTGAGGGGTCCTTGCTGAGCCTGCAATCCGTCGATGCCTTCTAGCTCTGCGCGGGTAGGGTGAGGTTCAGACCACTGATCTAACGTGAGCGGGCGGCTGTAGAGGGGATAGCGGTAGGTTTCGTCCGGCGTCAGACTGGCGCGGTAGGTCGGTTCAAAATAGCCTGTAAAAGCGACGCTGCCAGCTTCGTCTTGACCAATCGACTGATAGAAGTCAAATTCTGTAGCTACGGCTTGCTGTAGTTCTGCAACAGAGTCACTGTCGACCACTAGGTCACGAAAGCGCTGAAGACTGCGGCGCACGCGATCATGGGTAATACCGGGAACGGCGTATTCGCGGTAGTCATCGATAGCGCTGGGGGTACGCAGGTAGGCCAGACTGTGGTCAACGGCAGCTAACAGCGCGGCGCGACCTGTTTCAAATAGAGCGGTATCTCGGGCAATTAGTTCAACTGCTTGCTGTTTTTCTTGGCCCTGTAGTAGCCTTAACGGCAATAAACTCTCTAAGACGGCTGGTTCTAAGGTCTCTTCTTCGGTGCTTTTCTGGTCTAAACTTTTGTCGGATGCTTTTTGTTCTGAGCCTCTTTGTTCTGAGCCTTTTTCTAGAGAATAGTCTGCGCGACTAATACTGCTAGTGAGCATGAGTGCGATCGCCACAACAACCGCTTTCAAAAAGACTCTTGCAGAAGTTCTCAAACCAAATACCCAAAACTTATTTATGAATTTTATGCACACATATTGCCTTTAACCCGGCAACCTTTAGACGCCTTGAAAATTGGCAGGGAAGGACTTGGCAAAACGGCGCTTACCGCTTTCTTTTGACAAGGGAAGCACTTGAATAAGCCAGACTTCATAGGATATGCGGCAAGTCACCCAAGCTGTATATTTTGACTAAAGCTGCATGTTATGGAAAGTCATTCTAGGATGCGATCAGGAAAATGTACTTCTAGTTAGATGACCGTCCACAGAGATGCATCACAGTATGGGTGTCGAGCAGTTATTCAGAAATTACTAGAGCTAACTTGGACGTTTTAGATCGAGTCGTCAATATCATCACGCTTTTTGGCTATTGGGGCATCGCTTTTCTGATGCTGCTAGAAAATGTAATACCGCCGATCCCATCCGAGCTAATCATGCCGCTAGCTGGCTTTGCAGTCGCTAAAGGAGAAATGAACATGTCGCTAGCAATCGTTGCTGGCACGATCGGCTCTGTGCTGGGAGGGCTTGCCTGGTACTACGTCGGTAAGATCCTAGGACTAGCCAGAATACGGGGTCTCGCCGATAGATATGGCAGATGGCTAGGCATCTCTAGCAAAGAAGTCGTCGCCACACAGCAGTGGTTTTCTCAGCGGGGCTACTGGGCAATTGGACTAGGGCGTCTAGTCCCTGGCATTCGCACCTATATCTCTGTGCCCGCTGGCATTGCTAAGATGCCGATGTTTCAATTTTTGACTTACTCCACAATCGGCTCTTTAGCTTGGACTAGCCTGTTGACGCTAGCTGGCTTTTGGCTAGGCGCAAGCTACGAGAAAGTAGGTGAGTTCTTGGGGCCAATTAGTAAGATTGTGCTCATTTCACTCACAGTGATTGTGATCGCGAGAGTGCTGTCTCAGCTGAAGAAGAACCTTTAGATAATAGCCTTTGGAAGGTAGCAGGTAGTGCTCTGTTAAATCAGCTCTCGCTGGTATCTTGAGTCGCTTTTGAAAATACGCAGCGCCCCATCGATAGATCGAATAGATGTAGGCCGTACTTACGTGAGAGTTCTTCGAACACACGAATCCCTCTAACGCTATTGCCATTTTTATCGATTAGCGGCGAGAAAGTGGCAATTCCCGCCTTGCCTGGTACGATCGCTAGAATGCCGCCTGAAACGCCGCTCTTGGCAGGTATACCCACCCGATAGGCCCATTCGCCAGCGCGGTTGTACATACCGCAGGTGTACATTACGCTAAGAATATCGCGAACATAGTCGGGATTGACCGCTTGCTTTTGAGTGACAGGTTGTTTGCCTTTGTTGGCTAGCGTTGCAGCCATCATAGCCAGATCTTGGCAGGTCACCATCACAGAGCACTGCTGAAAATACAGATCGAGCGCGGCGTTAATATCATGGCTGATCATGTCGAAATGAAGCATCAGATGCGCCATGGCTCTGTTTCGATGCCCTGTGGATCTCTCAGACATGAAAGTTGGCATATCGATAAATACTTCATGGCCTAGGTAGCGCTCAAACATGCTGAGCAGGTTGTTGAGTTTGCTGGTGGGTCCGCTGCCTTTGATCAAGCTAGTGGTTGCGATCGCGCCAGCGTTAATCATTGGATTAAAAGGCCGCTTAGAATCTTCGTCTAGTCGGATCAGCGAATTGAAAGGATCGCCAGTTGGCTCGACGCCTACCTTTTCTAATACCGTATCCCTGCCCTGGCTCTCTAACGCTAGTCCAAACGCAAACACCTTAGAAACAGATTGAATGGTGAACTTCTGCTGTATATCTCCAGCGCCAAAAACCCGCCCGTCTACAGTCACCACACTAATTCCAAACCAGTTAGGATCGGCCTTCTTCAGCTCAGGAATGTAGCTAGCTACAGTACCGTCGCCTAGGGTGTGGTAGCGCTGATAAAGCTCATCGAGAAAGCGTTGAAGTAGAGTCATTGAATCTAGTCAAGAAGAAGTTAGAGAAGAGAACCAATCTGCATAAGGCGTATTTTTTGCCAGATAGCGATTATAGTCTGGCTCACCATCGGTCCACCAAACCGAGCCTCGCTCTCCTAACTCTATTTTTGCCTGGTTGACCTGAGCGCGAGCTACCGATAGTGCTTCTAGGTCTTCTCTTCTTTTTGCTTGTTTGATCTGGTTTCTCGCTTTCATCAGCACTTTTACGTGTCGCTGCCGAGTCTGTTCATCTAGGTTGGGGTTCGTGCAGCGCCACAGCCGTCCCTTCACTACAAAATAGCGGCCATCCGGTGTTTTAGGATACTTCAAGATTAAAGTCCTTGAAAAGAAAGAAAAGAGAGAAGTCGCTCATAACAAGACCTTCTCGCTCTTCTCATACTTATCATTACATCTTCTTTGATCTGCCTATTCACTGGCGATTGTTTTCTTAGTCGCAGTCTTGGCCTTAGTCTTCTGCCGGAGCTCGAACAACAGATTCAAACTCTATCTTTCGATGGGTGCCATTACAGAAAGGCTGCGTAGTCGAAGCGCCGCACCGACAAAGGGGAACCATCTCCTTATCAATCGTGAAGTCGTTGCCTTCTGCGTCAGTTAGCGTAAACGGGCCTTTAACAAGAAAGGGGCCACTGTCTTTAATTGTAATTTGAGTGCTATCAGCCATTAGGAATCCTCTATCAAGGCACTGGGTAAAAGGACAATCGAGTTGACTATCTAGGTAGCGGCCCAGACATCAGTAGACTGTCACTATGAATACAGTAGTTATCACACTGTAGTTATCACACTACTGATATCACACCATTGGCGCTTTGAGCTGTTTGATATGAATGGTCTAGCAACGACCCTCTGAAGCAGCGCGGCGCTAGCAAAGGGCACTATTGAGAAGAATTTTCAGAAGACGCAGGTGAAAGTCTCACTATCGGTTGGAACAGTTGTTTCTCTTGGGGGAAGTAAAAGCACCGGTATGACCACTACCTTTAAAGATGGAAAAAGCAATGCAACGTATGACTACTCAAGAACCAATCACCACTAATTCAGCTACCAACTTGACGGTTAGTGCCGACAACGCCAAGGCAGGAAGTATGGGCCAAAAGCTACTGATTAGCGGTAATGCGATCGCCATGAGGCTTTGGGACGAGCAGCCCGGCGATGGTGAACAAAAGCAAGCAGCGGCCCGCAACTATGAAACAGTCGGCTACGTTCTTAGCGGACGAGCCGAGCTGAGCCTAGAAGGCAACACCATCCTACTTGAGCCAGGAATCTCTTGGACAGTACCAGAAGGCACAGAGCACTCGTACAAGATACTAGAGCATTTTCAGGCGGTAGAAGCAACACACCCTTCGGCTAGGGGAGATGGCTAAAGGTAGGAAACTGGCCTTTCACAAGGCTAAGACAATCCAAACCCACACACCTCAGATACGGATTGTCTCGCTCAAAGGCTTGGTCTTAGGAGATTTGAGTCTTAGGAGATTTGACCTAGGCACTTGGGCCAGTCATCTTTAGCAGAAAACTGGAGGTAACCGTTTAATAGAAAAGGAGATCACTACACACATGACTATAGACACATTCTCAAAAGCAGAGCTTCATTCTCTTAACAGTACACGGAATAGTACACAGAGCGCTCCATGCATTTCCATATATCTACCTACTCACGAAGCAGGTAGAGAAGTCAGGCAAGATCCTATCAGGTTAAAGAATCAGCTATCGGAAGCTGAAAGGCGGCTGAGTCAGTTTAACGACAGTATAGACATCGAGAAGCTGCTAAAGCCCGCTACTGATTTATTAGAAGATAGTAATTTCTGGCAGCATCAGCAGGCCGGACTTGCCTTATTTCTATCGCCCGATTCATTTCGTTACTATCGCCTGCCTTTAGCCTTCGAAGCCTTTACTTCGGTTGGGGACAAGTTCTACACGCGACCACTGGTGCCTCTGCTGAGCGAGGACGGACAGTTTTACGTTCTAGCGGCCAGTCAGAATAAGGTAGCCCTGTACCAAGCTACCCGTCACCAAGTTCGCGCTGTGTCCTTAGGAGATACGCCCAATAGCTTAGAAGTGGCTTTGCGCTACGACGACCCCGAAGAGTCTTTCCAGGGTCATGGGGCAGGCCGAGGCGGTAGCCGTCAGATATTCCACGGACAAGGCAGCGGCAAGGATAGTGAGAATACAGATATCTTAAGATTCTTTCAGCTGGTGGCTGATGGCGTAGAAAAAGTATTGGCCGGGCAGACTGTACCGCTGGTATTTGTGGGGTTAGACTTTTTGTTTCCGATCTATCAGCAAGCTAGTAAGTATCCGCATCTGCTAGAGGATGCCGTCGACTTTCAGCCGGATCAGCTGAGTCCTGAAGAAATTCGCGATCACGCTCTAAACATCATCGAGCCCCATTTTGCGGCCAGTCGCAAGCAGGCTATAGAAAAGTACGGCAGCCTGCTAGATAAAGATCAAGCAACTCAAGACATAGAACAGATCCTAAATGCTGCGGCCAATGGTCAGGTAGATACGCTGCTAGTGGCCAACAACGCAAAGCTATGGGGCACGTTCGACGAGAAGAGCCGCAAGGTAACTTATCACAATGAACAGCAGTCTGATAGCCAGGAGCTGATTGACTGGGCAGCGACCCGCGCGCTAGAAACCGATGCTGAAGTCTATATAGTTGCACAGGATGAACTGCCAGCAGAAGCGGATGCTATAGCGACGCTGCGCTATCCGATTATGCAGAAGGCTGAAACGGTCACGGCATAAGTGCAGTGGGATTTTACCGCTAGAGAATATGCGAAGCTGAATGGCGAACGCGATCGCAAGTAATCAAGCTGCAGCGGCACCGTCTACCTATAGGCGGTGCCGCTGCGGCTTCTATTTGAGAACGCTAGCAGTTAGCGATAGGCTATTGATAGATTCTTTGTAGGTCAAGACTTTGTTCCTTGAGACGTCACACTCTGTATTAGATAGCGTGAATTTTAGTACACCCAAAAGGTCTCGTCTTACAGAGTTGACGTCTGCGATACTGGTCATTCTTTTGTGCCTTCTATCCGCATTTTGCTTGGCTATGCCAACCTCAGCGGCAGCTAGTTCAGATCTCTATCAGCAGCAGGTAAAAGAACATAGCTACCCGGTAAAAGACTATCAAGAGTCCACAGAGCGCCCTAGCTCATATACTTCCAGCAGTAAATTCGATACATCACCCAGCGAGTTGACACAGCCCGCCCCCACCCAAGAAGTTTTGGTAAAACAAGATGCCGCGCCACAAAGCAGCAGGCTAGTGCCATTAGTACCTACAACAATCTTTCATCATACCGACCCTTACAGGCTAATAGCAGCAAAACGTAGACACAGTCGTCTAAGCAGCTATGGTGTGTCAGGCGAGCCAAGGGCATCATCTATCGCAGCGCAACTACCAGAACAAATTTCTCAGTTCAATACGCGGTTCTCATCAAATATCAAACAGCAGCCCGAACGCTTTCGAACAGCAGTAGTGAATAAAAAGGCCAAGCTGCAGCAGCTATCAGCGCAACAAATCAGGCAGAGTCGTCGTGACTTAGAAACATTCTTTGAAGACGTGGTTAAAACGCCTCTTAGACGCCTCTTCAAAAGAATAGAATCGCTATCTCACGATGCGATCATACGACTCAACTAATTACTGAATCTACTCGACGAGCAACTATCTCTCTTTCTATATATCTCTCATAGAGAAGATGTCCGTGTATAGAGGTCAGTGTAATATACTTTATTGTTTTTCCTTCGCTGATTACTTATGGACTATTCACTTACATCCGATATTTTTGGTAGTTGGGAAAGCATATTACACACCGTTGTCGTCGGCACTCTATCCTACTTCGGCGTTATCGTTTGGCTGCGAATTTCTGGAAAGCGCACGCTGTCTAAGTGGAACTCTTTTGATTTTGTAGTCACTGTAGCTTTCGGTTCTATACTAGCTAGTTCCCTTCTATCTACTAGCACGCCTTGGACTCAGGCAATGCTAGCGGTTGGTATGCTGGTCAGCTTTCAATACATTTTGACTTGGCTATCAGTGCGAACTAGCGTGGTTCAAGGTCTATTAAAGGCAGAACCAACGCTGCTGCTATTTAAAGGTGAGTTTTTGTACAAAACGATGAAAGAGCAGCGGGTGGCAGAAGGCGAGGTGTTAGCCGCTATCCGCACGCAAGGGGGCAGCAGCGTAGAAGATACCGACGCGGTCATCCTAGAGACTAACGGCAACTTCAGCGTGATCCAAACGCTAGACATTAGCAACGCCTCAGCGCTCCGAGATGTTCGCGGGTTCAGAGGACAAGCCGTTAAGGTAGTATAGCTGCTGCTAAAACTTTCTCTCTTTAGAGTCTTTGAAAAGCTCTCTTTCGAAGGACATTTACTTTGCCAGATACGCCATATGCTTTATTTTGTGACGCATTACACCAGAGAGGACATATTATGACCATTTTCTCAAAGACATTTATTCGCCTGGCGCGGGCTGTCAAACAGTCAGTCGACCAGTATTTGACTACGGGCAAACTGTTTTTAATTGCAGGGCTAGTTGGCATTAGCCTGATGAGTATCAGCGCACCTGCACAGGCGGCAGACGTCGATTATTCCAAGAATTCGGAAGGTGGCATTCAGTCGACCGAGCGCTATGACAACATTCAGTCTAAAAAAGGAGGAATGAACAATTTTGAGGCAGTAGACCCACGGCGTAATACGAACGATGCGAAGGCGCAGACGTTGAAAGATAGTGCCAAGCGTAGAACAGCGGAATTGAGGGCGGAAGACCCTCTAGAGGCTGTTCGAGAAGCTGTCGATGATGTCAAGGAAAAAGTCAGCAACGCGACAGACAGCTTGAAGTAAATTATTCAGTTTGCTATGTAGCGTTCGTCATTTGGCTACGCACATATCAGCTACCAGAGATTATTCGTTAGGAGGCTGGGCCTGCTCTAGGTTTAACGGGAAACCGTTTCCACCTAGAGGCGGTCTGGTCTCCGTTGGTGTATCTGTCGAGTCATTAGAGGTTGGCCGGCTGATGCCTTCGGGCTGACGAGTCCTTTCCTGCCAAGATTGAATCCTAAGCTGGGCAGAATCATACGCCTCTGTCTGTGAAGGAATTTGGCTCGCTAGATTGATTGCTCGCTGGAAGTCCAACAAATTAGCTGAGCCTTCTGCTTCGCGCAGTAAATCCCAGCTCCATCGGTTAATTTGTCTATCAGCATTGAACTTACTATCGCTTTGTGCTGGCACCTGTTGCGCTAATCTAATCGCCTCAGATAGCGCCTCGCCTGTGCCTCTAGAGGAGGCGCGAGTCGCTGCGCCTAGCCGCTGCCGACCGGTTTCTTGAGCCTGCCAGCGACCAATATCTGACTGGGCGGTGCGATGAAGGGCTCTACCTTCTCCGATTCGAGAGGCGATCGCGATCGCCCCGGCGACATCCCCAGCACTTGCCCGACGACGAGCCTGATCGAGCAGAGGCTGATCCTCAATCCGTTGAATGCGATCGCGCCAGGTAGCAATTCGCTCGGCAGCTTCAGGGCCAAGTGTCCGCTTAGCAGAAATCTTGCGGGCTTCTTGAATGGCTGCTCGTAGGTTATCAGGCGACCCCCCGGCGGCTAGCTGAGTAGCTCTTTCTAGGATGGGCCGATCCTGCACGGTTTCTACGCGCGATCGCCATTCGCCGATTTGTTTTTCAGCCGCTTCCCACTGAGTCGAGCTACGCGATATTTGGTTAGCCAGTGCGATCGCCGCTGTCAGATCTGCTGTACTGCCTCGCACAGCTCGCTCCCTAGCCTGAGAAAGCAAGTTGATTTCCCTGATCTCCTGCTGCCACTGAGCAATCAACCGCTGACCTTTGCCATATAAAGGCCGACTCTTGCCAAGACGATTCATCTGGTTGATCGCGCCTTCTAGGCCACCGATAGTGCTCAGCCATGCCTGCTGATAAGCGGCTGCAAAGATCTGCAGATCGGCCACTTCTTCTCCTAGTCCCGCGTCTCTAGGAATCGCGTTCAGCATTGCCCGAGCCGACTGCAGTTGACGATCGGCTAATAGCTGCTCTCCGGCTAGAAGCATGCTGCTGGCAATCTCTTTTCTCTCTTTCTGTGCTTCCTCGTAGAAGACGCTCTCTTCGTCAATTTTCTCTAGCTGGTCTAACGCACTTGTAAATCCTTTGAGAGTTCCTGCCTTTGCCGAAGCAAGCGCTTTGGATAGTTTACGCCCATCTTCTCTAGCAAGGCTAATTAACTTCGTTAGATCGGCGTACTTTTCGGTTGCCCAGTACTGATTATCAACATCTAATAAAGCAACAGAAAGCGTGAAAGCGGACTGAAAGTTTTTCTCTTTTAGCCGATCGGTAGCCGTATTAAAGATATCTGCACCTTCTTTCCAGATTTCCTTCCAGCGAACAATTCTCTCTTCTACAACGCTAGCGGCAGCAGCCTGTGCTGGGATCTTTCTGGCGTTATCAATCGCGCCTTCGATATCGCCTTCCTCAAAAGAACGCTCGGCGAGATCGAGCAATAGATTAGCCCAATCCTCAATTCGCCTGTTTATAATATCTTGGCGTAGCGGATGGTCTTCGGGTAGCTGATCGACTAGATCAATAGCGGCTAACAGGCTTTTGACATCGCCTTTTTCTGCGTAGGTCTCGGCGCACTGCAGCCGTAGGGCAGCAGAGGCGGTCGGCCAGAAGATAGTCCGACAGTTCGGGCTGCTGGGCATGCGAAACAGGCTAAAAACGGCTGTCGTGCCCACCGTACCTAGAAACCCAAAGATTACCAGCATCACCAAAGGCCAGCTTCGCAGCCAGCCCATACCTAGTAAGGTAGCGCCTAAAGAACGCTTCCCCGGTAGAGATAGCTCCTGGTCAGGTGGAGCCGCTGTCCAGTTCTGAGAAGACGTCGACGGATGCCCTGTTTGAGGCTCGCTATCGTCGTACTTAGAGGTCATAGAGGTTCTAGCGATCGCACGCCTTCAAAAGACCGTTCGAGAGTCAGCATCTAACCTGAGTCGAACCTAGGTTTGCTCGATTCAGACGAACAACATCAATTGATTGTAACAATTGATTGGATATCGACCGCGCATCATCGAATTTTCAGTACTCTCACGGGCGCACCTGCTTCTATTTTTGTCTGCCCCTGCGGCACTATGCCTAGTCCGCTCGTGTTCACCAGATTCACCATATTTCCTGAGCTATGGCCACCTGCGGCTCGGTCAAAGCAATAGCCAAATTCATCCGTACTGAGCTGTCCCCATAGGTACGTCTCGCGCCTACCGCCTGCTGTCAGTTCGGTCGCTGCCTTAGCCATGACAAACTCTGGTGCCCACGGCCCTTTTCTACCCGAGAGCTTGGCGATCGCTGGCTCGACAAACCGCCAGAACCCTACCATCGCCGATGCTGGATTGCCCGGCAAACCGAAGTAAAGTTGAGTGCCTACCGTCGCGACCGTCAGCGGCTTACCCGGCTTCACCGCCACTGAGCGAATATGTAGGGTGGCACCGAGTTCTGCTAAAACCCGATCGACATAGTCATAAGCCCCAACCGATACGCCACCCGTCGAAAGCACCATGTCCGCTTGAGAAAGAGCAGCGGCGATCGCAGCTTTCACACTGGCCGGGTCATCTTGCACAATTCCCATGGGTAGGGGCACTGCGCCTGTCTTTGCGACTAGCGCCGCCAACGCATATTGATTGGAGTCGACAATTTGCCCCGGCGGCAAAGGCTGGTCGATTTTGGCTAGCTCACTGCCGGTTGAAAGAATTGCTATTCGGGGTCGGCGATAAACGCTTAGCTTAGTCTGCTGGGCCGCCGCGAGCAGGGCCACTTCTGGCGGTGCGATCGCCGCTCCCTGATCCAAAATCTGTGCCCCTGCTGGCGTAAAACTTCCCTGGGGGCGGACAAAAGCGCCCGGTTTCGCCACCGTCAAGATCGTCACCTGGTCGCCGTCGCGCTCAGTCTCTTCTTGCATAATGACGGTATCGGCACCCTTTGGCAGCATTGCCCCAGTCAAAATTCTGGCCGCCTGTCCTTTTTCTATTGTCTTTTGCGGCGATCGCCCCGCCGGAATTTCTTCAACCACACTCAGCTGCGCTGGCACAGAGCGAACATCTTCTGCGCGCACCGCATAGCCATCCATGGCCGAATTATCCCAGTGAGGAAAGTCTAGGTCGCTAGTCACGGACTGAGCTAATACTCGCCCTAAGCTGGCAGCCGCCTCTGCTGGCGTCGTTAGCGTCAGGGTCTCTACCGCCTCAATCGGTGAAACCAACGTAAAGATTAGCCGTTCCGCCTCAGCCGCTGGCAACATATAAAGAAGAAGATATCCACCACAAGCAAAGTATCATACCCCATGCAACCCGCGCCAAACCGCCCCTCTCTAGTGCCCGATCAATCACCTGATCAATTACCTAATCAATCGGCAGATGACTTCAATACGCCTTCACTGTCGGAAGTATTGCGATCGCGCCGCCACCGCCTTGCCCAGCTAATCGACTTTCCAGTTTTGCTGTGGTCAGGCACGCCGAAGCCGCGTAACTTCGCAGCGAATATCTATCCTTTTCGCGCCAGCAGCCATTTCCTCTATTTCGCGGGCCTTCCATTGCAAAACGCGGCTATCTTGCTAGGCGGCGACCAGCTCATTTTGTTTATCGACAACAGCACACCCGATGACGCGCTTTGGCATGGGCCTACGCCTAATCGCGACGACATCGCCCAGCAAATCGGCGCAGCACAAGCCTATCCACTCAGCGAGCTAGCCAACATTGCTAGAGGCGCGGCCACACTGGGCGATCGCGATGAAACGGTCAAAGCTATGGAGCAAACGCTTTTGCAAAGAGGTATCGTTTTGCAGAGGCAGCGGCCCTTGGGCGAGAAGAGGTTAGAAAAAGCGATTGTCAGACTGCGGATGATTCAAGATCGAGGTGCGATCGCCGCTATCCGCAAAGCCCTTGCAGTCACGATCCGCGCCCATAAAGCTGGGATGGCCGCTACTCCCACCGCCAAAACCGAAGCCCACGTCCGCGCCGCCATGGAATCGGTCATCATTGGCGAGAATATGAGCTGCGCCTATGGCAGTATCGTCACCATCGCCGGAGAAGTCCTACACAACAACCACTATCACAATGCTTTAGCGCCAGGCGATCTGCTGCTGGCGGATGTGGGCGCAGAGACAATGGACGGCTGGGCCTCTGACATTACTCGTACCTGGCCAGTTAGCGGCAAATTTTCCTCAACTCAAAAAGATCTTTACGATGTCGTGCTCGCTGCCCACGATCTCTGCATAGAAAAAGCAACGGCAGGCACGGAGTATAAACAAGTTCACCTGAGCGCTTGCCACACTATCGCAGCGGGTCTAGTCGAGCTAGGCATTCTTCAAGGCAATCCAGCCGATTTGGTTGATCAAGATGCCCATGCTTTGTTTTTCCCGCATGGGGTGGGACATCTGATGGGGCTAGATGTCCACGATATGGAAGATTTAGGCGATTTATCCGGCTATGCAGAGAGAAGAGGGAGAAGCGACCGCTTCGGGCTGGCCTTTCTACGGCTAGATCGACCGCTAGAAGCAGGAATGGCCGTGACTATTGAACCAGGGTTTTATCAGGTGCCCGCTATTTTGAATGACAAAAAGAATCGCGATCGCTATGCCAACATAGTCAATTGGGAGAAACTAGAACAGTTCAAAGACGTTCGCGGTATCCGCATAGAGGACGATGTCTTGATTACGTCTACAGGCAACGAAGTCTTGAGCCAAGATCTGCCCACGTCAGCACAGGACATCGAAACCCTAGTTCAAAAGCTCTAGCGCAAAAGCCTCAGTTCAAAAGCCCTAGTTCAAGAACCCTAGTTCCAATCGAACTAGATTTCCTGCCTGCTTACAGCTCCAAATTGATATCGGTATCGTCCATATTGGTATAGATAGTTCAAAGGGGAGAGTGCATTTCTACCCTTTGAACGGGTCGTACTCCGCTAGAAGCCTTTCCAGCTTTGCCTCGTCAATTCGACTCATCATCGTTTTTGATTCTTCAACATCTCGAATCGTCTTCGATAGGCTAGCAGTAGAAGCCACCGAAAACAGTACGCCCATTCCCATGTATCCTTTTAGCCAAGCATTACCAGGCATATAGAAAACGCCAATCAACGTCGCTGAGATCGAAACTAGAAAAGAAACGTAAGTCTGCGCGACCCAAGCGCTAGTATGCGTACCAGTCGAGATCTTCTTGTTATCCACGGCAATCATTCTCCCAAAAATCAACTTACGTGTATCAGTTTGGTGATGGGGCCGATGAGCCCGCAATGAGCAGCCACCAATCCCCACAAGTGGCACAGACAGTCAAGCTATCAGCAAAAGATATGAGTACATGAAGGAAGCAGCCTGAAGTAGTGCGAAGTTTCTTCCTCCCAGCGATAAACATAGCGATGAACATAGAACAGCTCAACCCAGAGCAGATTGACTTTTGGTTTCCTGTAGAGCAACAGCGTCCGCTGATCGAACAGATTTCGCAGCGAGTCGGTCTGACCCGGACTAGAGCGGAGTACTTTGTTCGACTTTGGGTGTATCTGGTTGCGAAGCAACGCTATAAACAGCCAGCTTCTAGGCAGCAACCTGAAGATATTTCTCGGCCCTTTGCGCTAGAAGCGCTAACGCCTATCACCGACTCTATCAAATGTAGTCACAGCGAAGCTGCTTGGCTGTTCTATGGCGATAAAGATAAAGGCAGCGATCGCGCTGCAGGCATGATGCTAGATAAACTCGCTGCCCTCGGCCTTTTGCAAAAGCACTTTGATGGCAACACCACTCGCATCACCATTTCTCTAAATTCCACCGATCTCTACTCAGAACACAGCTCTCCTAACCACCCGAGGGCTGAGCGGAGCCGAAGCCCACTCATCACCGACGACTTCAATCCCCGCTGTGACGCCGTTCCCGTTGCCAATCTACTCGCCATCAACTACGGCTGGATGAACCAGAGCCTAGATATTGTTCCCCACCGGATCACCCGCCTTTTGCGTCAGTGGGCTCAGCAATACCCAATAGGCATGCGCGTTCTGCGCCGCACCGACAACCTCAATCCCGTCGGCTTTTATCTGCTCTATCCCACCACCGCTGATTCAGAAATCACTTTCTCTAGCTCCCCTACCAAAGGACTGCACCTAGCTAGCCTCAACGACGTTGATCCCTTCACGCTAGCAGCTCCTGGCGATCTAGACTGTATGGCTGTCTTTATCCGCAGCTGGATGATCGATCCGGTTTATTTAGAACAATATCGAACCCCCTTTCTACAAGATGCCCAGAGAACGCTAAAGAAAATGCAACAGGATTTTCCTAACCTCTGCGATCTCTATACTCTAATCATTCATCCTAGTTACGAAGCGATGGCTACCGCTGTAGGCTTCCAAAAAATTGGGTCGCAAGCTCATCGCGATACTCAGATCTATTGGATGTATCAGGCGCTAGATCGGTATCTAGCGTTAGACCTATCTAACCATATTTCATAGAGGATTTATGCTGAGACTAAACGGTTATCGCTAGCTCTCTTGGCATCAGTCATTAGATCTGGTTCATCACTCTTGAATCTGCTTGTCTCGTGGACAACCTAGAGGGTATGCTTGCAGAAAACTAGCAAGAACAAAATTACCGAAGGTCATTTGCCTTTAAGAGCTGGTCTAACCAAGCGGAATTACTGTTATCTAAAGCAGGGACAGGCGCTTGTAGGTAGTCGAGCTTCAAGTCATAACCGGAGCGGTCATAGATGTTTTGCAGTGCCTGATGTAGGTTTACCGTAGGCTCTGAACTTCCCTGTCGTAGAGGCAAAGAGAAAGTGGGTATGTTGTCCCTTAGGTCAAAAGCATATAGCTCTGCTTGGGGTCTTGTTTCAGCTCGGCTGACCAAAATTCTATAGTTGCTTTGTATGCGATCGCCAAACATCGACATCGGCTTGTAAGCTCGCAGTAGATCGATCTCTACTAAGTGAGTTTTGCTACCTAGAAGGCGCTGACGCTTCGTTTCGTAAGAGGCTCTTCCTTTTCCAGCGCGTTTGTTAATTGGAGAAAGTAGTTCAATAGCAGTTACAACCTCTTTGGTAGATACCTCACGGACTTCTAAGAAACCTTGGCGAACTGTAGTCGGCATAGGGACAAAGACTGGAAGCGGCTGTGAGCGCATCTCAGCTATTGCAACATTGCTCTTCTCTGATGGGTTTCTAGTAGCCCTCTGGATGGCAACATCAGGGATACTGACTAATAGAGACTGTTCTCCTATCGTCTCGTACATTCTGACCTAAACCGAAACCGAATATTCGGGGCGTAGCTGAGGCGATAATGACTCGGCTAGAGCCGCAATCAACAGCAGGTGAACGCCAGGCCATATCTCTGGGTGTTCAAGGTAGGGATTCATTCCAGGAAATCGATAAGGCATGGCTCAGTGCCTCTATTAAGATTGCAAGTTTGCATCTATTGTATCGCTAGAGCTTGAGGTGAGACTCTCTATGCCGCCGTCGCCGCGATCACAGCCACCTCATCCTCAGTTTCTCTCGTGGCAATCACATCTTCGATCTGAGCCTCGATTTGATCTTTCACAATCTGGCGATATTCTAGAAAGTGCTCAATTTGGGCGCAGACTGTTAGATAGCTAGCCATCCCACCCCGATTGTGCTTGAACATCTCCCATAGATAAATCCAAAAAGTAGAGCGAGTCTTTCTCTCCACGCCCTGCTTCCAACAAACAATTGCCAACGCCTTTAGCAGATGCCAGTTAAATGGCTCTTTGGCAGATTTGGGCTTTGGCGGACGTTTGTTTTCGTTGTGGCAGGGAGCTTCACCCAAAATGCGGTAGTGGCGGTAGCAGCGGTCTAGGTACTTTTGTGGATCGTACAGGTTCCAGAAAGCGTCTACATATTCCTGCGCGACTTCTTCTACCGGACGAGTCGGCACAAAGTTCATCAGCGTGGTCTGGTGAATGTTCGCGGTTTCTTTGCCTGCGAGCAGTCTGCCTTCTTTTTCTAGACGAATCCAGAGCGCAGTGTCTGGCAAGGCCTGAAGCATACTAAAGAGCGCGGTAGGGACTGAGCATTTTTCGACGAACTGGACAATGCGATCGCCTGCCCCTTTCTTTTCACCATCAAAGCCAATGATAAAGCCTGCCATCACTCGAATACCGCTGCTAGCAATCTTGTGAATCGACTCGCTCAACGGATCGCGGTTGTTCTGAAACTTTTGAGTGAGCGCCAAACTGGCTTCATCCGGCGTCTCTACCCCTAGGAACACCGCGCCAAAATTACAGGCCGTCATCAGATCCATCAGCTCTTGATCTTGGGCCAAATCTACCGACGCCTCAGTCGAGAAGGTAAACGGATAGCCTTTTTCCTGCATCCAGGGGACTAGCGCCTTTAGCATCAGCTTGACGTTGCGCTTATTGCCAATGAAGTTGTCATCCACCATAAAGATGCTGCGCCGCCAGCCCAAGTCGTACAACAGCTCTAGTTCGGCGATTAGCTGCTCGGGGCTTTTGGTCCGAGGCTTGCGACCATACAGCACAATAATGTCGCAAAACTCGCACTGAAACGGACAGCCGCGCGAAAACTGAATCGCCATCTCTGAATAGGCATCTAGCTTTAATAAATCAAAGCGCGGCACCGGACTCGTGCTGACATCAGGCCGCTCTAGCGCCCGAAATGTGCCTTCTGTCTCACCTTTCTCAATCGCTTCTACCAGCATCGGCAGCGTAATCTCGCCCTCATCTAACACCCGAAAATCAGCGCCCGCTGCTATCACCTCATGAGATAGGGCCGTTGCATAGGGGCCGCCTACCGCGACCTGCTTGCCTCGGCGCTTAGCTTCTTTGATCTGAGCGAGCATATCTGGCTTTTGCACAATCATGCCCGAAAAGATGACCAGCTCAGCCCAGTCCCAGTCGTTTTCTGTGAGCGCTTCGACATTGCGATCGACTAGCCGCAGTTCCCACTCCTCCGGCAAAATACCTGCAACTGTTACTAGTCCTAGCGGCGGTAGAATTGCCTTTCGCCCTGCTAGTGCGATCGCTTTATCAAACGACCAAAAGCTCTTAGGAAATAGGGGATAAATCAGCAAAGCTCTCATGAGAGATACCCATATATAAGGACCGGGAGGGACGCTGATCGCCTATGGCCAGAGCCTGGTTTGGTTAATTAGGCATCAATTAAGCAACGCGATTCGACTAAGCAACTTGATTGAGTCGCTCAATCAAGCGACTCAATAGAGCTAGTAGGTTACATAAATTAAACATCCGCGCTGTCACTCTAACGCATAGTCGGTAGCACAACCAAGCCCATCCCAGTATCACAGCTCGGTCACATAGCCAAGCGTATTGTCTCTACTCACTCTTATAACCGAACATTTTCTCATCCCAAAGCACGTTCGTACATATCCAACTAACAATTTTCATCAGTATCACCACCAAACGTTTCCATTCAATCTACTCAACAACAAAGTTTGTTTAAGTGAAAACACTTAGCTTGATTCTATTATCTATTAATCACCAACAGAGCTTGATTAGAGCCCATAGCAAAGCTATAATCAACAATACAGATTTTCGTCTTACAACAACTTTATTTCAACTTCAAGAATTGTCTATTCCAGGGACAATCGCTTTATTATCCGCACATACAAGCATTAGATACATTTAGCGATAAACGCGAACAGCTTTACAAGACGTTCACCCAATCGCAACAATCAAAAGCCATACTCTACGTATAAACCGATACACGATTACAACAAAAGGATTCATCTCTATGCGTATTAAAGCGACCCTTGCACTCACTGCTCTTTCCGTTCTTTGTGCGATCGCCCCCGCCAAAGCCGCTACTTTCATCTACGAAGACAGTGCCTCTGTCTCTCAACCTGTCACCCCTAACAACAAAGCTGGTAAATACACCGACATCAAAGCTATCTTCGACGACCAGACAAACATCCTAAACTGGTCTTCTACTTTTGCTCGCAATAACAAAGGTAAGCTAGCTGATGGTGCCTGGTTAGTTCTAAGCGACGGACCCAACCCCAAGAACCACCTAAACGAGTATGCCATCATGTACTTAGATAGTCTCGAGGAAAAGGTTTCTATCTACAACTATGACGGTAACAACAATGCCAACAGCTACAAAGGTGGCACATACCTAGGCTCCGTCGATCTAGATGTTGATGACAGTGTCGCTGATGAAGTTACCTTCAGCTTCGATCTAGACGCGACTAATATCAACAGCTATTCCGATCCCAACTCAGACTGGAGCAATTGGGAGGGTGTTACCTTCGGTAAAGAAATCGGTATCTGGTTCCACAGCGTTGCCGGACTCGATGCTGACTACGACAGCAATGGCAAACTACTGAGTTTCGGAACGCTCAAAGGCGGTAAAACTGGCTACTATGACGCCAAAGATCTTGATACAACAAAGGTGCCTGAGCCAGGTAGCGTAGCTGCACTAGGTCTGTTTGGCGCGGTTGCTGCTACTAAGTTGCGTAAGCGCATCGGCTAATTAGCCGCCTGTAAGTTGTGTTCAAATAAAGTCTAGACCGTCTGCTGCATTTAGATATTATCCTCAGAGAAAGTGATGTCTCTGAGGATTTTCTTATTAGCTCCAGTCTTCCCCTTTCTTTAGCCAGGTGGGTTTAAACACAGACTCCGTTTGATGTATTGCCCTAGTCTTGGCAAATAGGTCGTCTTCGCTCAAGCCCAGCTTTGTCAGCATCTTATCTAGATCGGATTGAATATCGCGCGCGCCCTGAAACCCGTCATAGCGCACTCGCAATCGGGCTAGCTCGGCTAAATTCAGAGTATCCGCTGGGCCTGCCATAATGCTATTGAGCGTTTCACGATCTTTCTTGTATTGGGGATGAAGATAGTCTTTGTTGTTTGTCATAGTTGGTTCGTTGCAATTAGCCATCAAAAAATAGGCACTTAAGGAACAGACACTAATTAACTTAATTAGAGTTCAAGATCTCGGCATGATGCCGAATATGATCACCTATGAACGTCGAAATGAAATAGTAGCTGTGATCGTATCCTGGCTGTCTTCGCAGGGTTAGCGGCTGACCCGCCTGCTCACAGGCATTCTCAAACGCTTCAGGCAATAGCTGGGCATCAGCTAGAAACTGATCGGCTTCCCCTTGATCGATCAAGATAGGAGAGAAATTGTCTCTTGCTGCTCTCTTCACAAGTTCCGTCGCATCATACGCTGCCCATTGCTCAGTATCTTCTCCTAAATATCCAGTAAAGGCTTTCTTCCCCCACGGACACTGCGACGGCGCTGCGATTGGCGCAAAGGCAGAAATCGAAGCATATTGATCGGGGTTGCGAAGCCCACAGACTAAAGCGCCATGTCCTCCCATTGAATGGCCAAAGATCCCGGCTGGCCCCGAGCGTACTGGCAGCTCTTCGGCAATCAGCTCAGGCAGCTCTTTTGTCACATAGTCATACATCTGGTAGTGCTTTGCCCAAGGATCTACCGTCGCATTCACATAAAAACCTGCCCCTGAACCGAAATCCCAGTCGTCATCTTCACCTGGAATATTTAAACCGCGAGGGCTCGTATCAGGCGCGACTAGAAGCAATCCATACTCGGCGGCGTACCGTTGAGCCCCTGCTTTTTCGATAAAATTTTTCTCTGTACAGGTCAATCCAGATAGATAGTACAGCACTGGCACGGGACCTGTTTCTGCCTGCGGTGGAACGTATACCGCTAGATTCATATCACAATCGCATACCGCTGAGCGATGAGTGTAGAAGCGGGTTGTTCCACCAAAGCTCTGAGCACGCGACTTTTCTGACAAGCTCATAGACGCAATATTTCCTTAAGGTAACTGTAGCTACGCGAGTCTCTAATCGTACAAAACAACACTGCGGATAGACTCGCCACGATGCATCAGATCAAAGGCGTCGTTGATCTGATCTAAAGGCATGGTGTGAGTAATCAGATCGTCGATGTTGATTTTGCTATCCATGTACCAGTCCACGATTTTGGGGACATCGGTTCGGCCTCTCGCGCCGCCAAACGCGCTGCCTTGCCACACTCGCCCAGTCACTAGCTGGAAAGGACGAGTGCTAATTTCCGCGCCTGCTTCGGCCACGCCGATAATTGTGCAAACGCCCCATCCTTTATGACAGCACTCTAGCGCCTGACGCATCACTTTGACATTGCCGATGCACTCAAATGAATAATCTGCACCGCCGTCGGTCAGTTCTACCAAATGCCCCACCAAATCGCCTTCGATTTCTTTTGGATTAACAAAGTGGGTCATGCCGAATTTCTCTGCGATCGCCCGCTTCTCTGAATTCAGATCCACGCCTACGATCTTGTCAGCGCCCACCATCTTCGCGCCTTGAATCACATTCAGCCCGATGCCACCTAGGCCAAACACCACCACATTCGCCCCTGCCTCCACTTTAGCGGTAAATATCACCGCCCCAATTCCGGTCGTCACCCCGCAGCCGATGTAGCAAACCTTATCAAACGGTGCATCAGAGCGAATTTTTGCCAGCGAGATTTCAGGCACGACCGTATAGTTTGCAAATGTAGACGTACCCATGTAGTGATAGATAGGCTGCCCTTTGAAAGAAAATCGGCTGGTTCCATCTGGCATCAGCCCTTTCCCCTGAGTCGCCCGCACCGCCTGACACAGGTTCGTCTTCTGACTTAGGCAATAAGCACACTGCCGACACTCTGCCGTATACAAAGGAATGACGTGGTCTCCAGGCTTCAGGCTCTTTACTTCTGGCCCCACTTCTCGAACAATGCCAGCGCCCTCGTGCCCTAGAATCGATGGGAAAATGCCTTCCGAATCCTTGCCCGATAGCGTGTAGGCATCGGTATGACAAATGCCAGTCGCCTTGATTTCGACTAAGACTTCACCGGCCTTCGGCCCTTCTAGCTGTACCGTCTCAATCGTTAGAGGTTGATTGGCCTCAAATGCCACCGCTGCCTTTACATCCATTACTGACACTCGGATAATTGCTCTGATTATTATCGGTGAAGTGTCCTAAAATCGGCTCTTCCTGATACATAAATCAAAGCGATCTCTCACAGCGCCCCGCTAGGTAAGAGAAGAATTTATCGAGGAACGTAGAGCATCCGTCGATAACAGCAAGTAGCCTCTCTAGACGATTACCTTCCTGTATAATTGAAAAATTAACCTCATTTTCGAAAGCTAGCTGGCAAATACTCCAAACTAAGGACTCGTCCGTAAATAAACTACCTAACTCGGGTTGACTCACTCGTACAAGTTTGCGAGGCTGCCAAGATGTTGAAAGGAAATCTTGTTGAAAGTCTTCGAGTAAAATATCTGGCTCTGGTCAACGATCTCGATGAGCGTGGTCGCCGCCGCTGGGCAGCTACCGAAGCCATGGCGCTTGGATATGGAGGTATTACGGCGGTTGCAGCAGCGACGGGGTTATCAGATCGAACCGTCAAAAACGGGATTAAAGAACTCCGTCACCCGGAGCCCTTAACCGCAACCCGACAGCGACGCGAAGGCGGTGGTCGTAAAAAGCTGGAATACTACGATCAAAATTTACGACAGGCCATTGAGCGTTTGATAGAACCGAGTGAACGAGGTGATCCACAATCGCCACTGCGTCGGACCTGCAAAAGCTTGACCAACTTGCAAGCTCAGATGAAGCAACAAGGGCACCCGCTGAGTCGCACGAAGCTGGCCGAAACGCTCAAAGAACTAGGGTATTCACTCCAGGGCAATCGCAAGACCAGAGAGGGCAAAGACCACCCCGACCGCGACTTACAGTTTGAGCACATCGCCCGGCGCGTCAAGGCATATCGTCACGGCGGGCGGCCTGCCATTTCCGTCGATACCAAGAAGAAAGAAGTGCTAGGCACCAAAGCGAATGCAGGGCGAGAGTACCGCCCAAAAGGTGAGCCACTGGCGGTAGACACGCATGACTTCCCAGACAAAAAATTAGGAAAAGCAGTGCCCTATGGTGTTTATGACATCGCCAAAAACGAAGCTATCGTATCGATTGGAATTAGTCACGACACGGCAGAATTTGCTGTTGAATCTATCCGACGATGGTGGTACGAGTTAGGTCAGCTTCGATACGCGAAGCCGCACCGTTTGCTCATCACTGCTGATAGCGGTGGTAGCAACGGACATCGAAGTCGATTATGGAAGCTCGAATTGCAACGGCTAGCAGACGAAATAGGGATAAAAATAGAGGTGTGTCACTATCCACCCGGCACTAGCAAATGGAATAAGATTGAGCATCGTTTGTTCTGTCATATCACCCGCAATTGGCGAGGCGTTCCACTCGAAACCCATCAAGTTGTTGTTAATTTGGTGAGTTCAACAAGAACTCACCAAGGGCTTGAAGTTCACTGCTGGCTCGATGGCAACCTCTATCAGAAGGGACGAAAAGTTACCGATAAAGAACTCGGAAGCGTTAGGCTAAAACGCAACTCATTTCAAGGCGACTGGAACTATGAAATTCAACCACATGAACAATTAAAAGTTAGGTAACTTATTTCCGTACGGGGCCTAAGCAGTTTCTTGAATAGCTGCTTAGCAGTTTAGCCGCCAACTGCGCTAAAAATTGACTGAGCGGTAAGACGTAGTTCAGGGAAAGTTTGAGAAATAACGACATCCTCTCCTCGAAATTGTTGAAGGTAATATTCGTTCTCTGCTAGCTGATAAACCGAAATGGTCGGCGTTTTAGGCGAGCCAATATAGCGAGCAGCCCCAAGCGCCAGGTAGTCTACAATCCAGTATTCGTCAATACCTAGCTGTTCGTACTCCGCCAACTTATAGAGATAGTCATCACGCCAGTTTGTCGGGGTAACTTCTACCGCTAGCTGAATTGAATCCTCTAAAGCAGCGTAAGCTCGTAGATCAGCATTCCAAATTTCCCTGTCAATCACGCTTACATCAGGTGTTCGGCCCTGCTGTAGTCCGTCATCTCTAAATGTCTTAATAGAGCCAAAACGAGTTATCTTCCAGTTAGATTGGGTCTTTTTAACTTGATCACGAAAGGCATCGTAGATAAAGTCTACAACATCATCATGCGCTCTAGTCGCCATTATCTCAGAGATCTGGCCATTGACCAGCTCATATCGTCTACCGTCATCTGGCCGAATTTCAACAAACTCCGAGAAGCTCAAAGATTTAACAGCGGCTTGAGTCATAGCATTTGAATCGTAATATCTAGATCGAATTTGTCTAGTTTAACAAGCCTATTAGTTTCGGAGACAGTATTCAAAGCTGGAGGCGATCGCACCCAAAGCGCACCCAGGCCCATATACCTAATAAAAGTTTCTCATCCATGCAAGTGCAAAAGCTACCTAGCTCTTTTGTGACTGATGAATAAGGTATTTCTACGCAGAAAAAGCGGTAACCAATACGCTTGGTCACACGTTTTCTCCTCAGACTATGAACTACAAACGATTGATCTTGATCCTCGGTCTAACCTCACTTGCGGCAGCCTGCTCACCAACCATATCTTCTACCGCAGAAGAAAATACTCGAACGCCCGCCTCTACCGACAAATCCACAACTACTGACGACGGTGAAGTGCCCCACGAACCCACAGTCAAAATACCGTCAGAGTCAATCGAAGTCCAGCCTGCGCCTATCGATAATGAACAAGCCGTAGACGAAACCGTTGGCCTCGTGACCACCTCTATCGACAGCGAACCTAACGCCTATGAGACCAGCCCTAACGATTTGCTCACTACCCTCGGTAGTGACTGCGATCCTAGAAGTATTCGGTATTACCGATCTCAAATCCTCAGTGCGCCCAATAGCAAAGTTAAAGCCTATGCAACTGGCTTGCTGACAAAAACGGTGAGTGAAGAGAGGGCCGAAAGAGGAAGAGAAGCAGGCTACTGCTTTGGAAAGGTGCAAGATACCGCCAATCGTCAGGTTGTCTTTCAGCGAGCTAATAGAGCCGATCTCACTCAGAAAGACGACTATGAAGGCGGGTTTGTTGTCTTTCAGCCCCGATCGTTCTCAGGCGGATCTAGCTACCTGATTGGACAATCGACTGTCTTCTACAAAGGCGGAGAGAGCGGCATCTATGTTTCTATTTTTGACACGGCGACGGGTGAGATGGATTCATACATAAAAATATGCCAGGAGGAAGCTAAACAAGGCTATGGAGGTAGTGAATACCTGGGATTCTCTCGTCCAGCGGAGTTTGTTGTTTCTTGCTATGGAGAGCGAGGTGAGGCTTTAGAGACGATCAATTTAGAAACGGGTGAGGTTCGTAGACTCTCGCAAAGACCCGCTTCACTGACAGACTACGGCACGGTAGAAAGCAGCTTCAAAGCTGTTCGAAGAGATCCTTAAGCTCATTTCCCTAGCGATCGCAGCGCCAAATAGCTGTGCCAATGTCAGTTTCGGCAAAGCCTAGACAGCCTCGATTGACTGTGAACTTTAAGCCTGATAGAGAAATAGTAGGCGGGCGATCGCACCTTTCTAGGCGGGCTTTTCAGCATTATATAAAGCTACGATATTGCCTTTGTATAGACTTCAAGTAATTTTGTTTAATAGTGGTCGGTTGAGGCTTTTGGACTGGGTATTCACCACCCGATAAATAGTATAGATAAGGTAAATACATCATCTACAGCCAACCACAATTCCTATTCAAACCATGAGACATGACACTATTGCATCAGGTATCTGTGCTAGATCAACAGGCTCCGGGCAAATCGCCTGCTCGAAAATTCAAGTTCAGCCAGCTTGCCCTCAGATTAATCGGGGCTCTGGCCGTATTAGCGCAGGCTGAGGCTGCTTTTGCGGGAATTTGCCGAGCCGACCTGCCGAGGAAAATTGATGCGATCGCCAACGGCTACACGCTAGATGGCGCGAATGTCGGCATCTTGATTGAAGATATCACCCCCGACACTCGCACCCTCTACGCCCGCCAGGCTCAAGCAAAGCTGGTTCCTGCCTCTAATGTCAAACTTCTGACTACTGCGGCGGCGCTGCAAGCTCTCGGCCCCGACTTCAGCATCCGCACCTCAGTTTATGGTCAGCTAAATGCGGCTATTCAAGATCTTTACGTAGTCGGTCGTGGCGATCCGACCTTCACTAGCTATCAAATCAATTTACTCTCTAGCCAGCTAAAGCAGCAGGGCGTTCGCCAAGTCAACAGCCTTACCGCCGTCGACAACTACTTCGCTGGCCCTGTAGCCAATCCCTACTGGGACGAAGAAGACTACCGCGCTGGCTATGGCGCTGCGGCTAACAGTCTAATACTAAACCGCAACGAGCTAGGCTTTACTGCCATCCCCAATGGTGTCGGACAGCCGCTCAGTATCGTCTGGGACCGTCCCGAATTTGTTCGCGGCTGGCGCATCGAAAACAACTCTCGTACTGTTGGCGGCGGTAGCGAATTTATCGACGCCGGACAAACACCAGGTCAAAAGGTGATGAACGTGCGCGGACAGTTAATCGCTGGAACCGCCTCTGAAAATACCTCTATCGCCCTGCTTGATCCAGGCAGCTACTTTGCCGAACAGTTTCAACAAAGCCTGAGTGCCTACGGATTAGGAAATGCCGCCGCTCAAGTCACCACGACTAGCCTCCCTGACGGCCTCGTCGAACTAACCGCGATTCAGTCTCCACCGCTGCGGGCCTTCATTGACCCCACTAATCTATACAGCGTGAACATTTACGCTGAGGCAATGCTCAAAGCCCTAGGCCGCAGTATAGACCCTGAAACGAGCAATGCCTACACTGCTGGCGCAGCCGCCGTAGACAGCATCCTTACAGGTCTAGGCGTCGCTCCAAACAGCATTTCTGTCGTTGACGGGTCTGGGCTTTCTAGACGCAACCAGGTCACGCCCGAAGCATTCGTTGATACCCTTCAGCTGATGGCCAAGACCGCTAATGCGACGACTTATCGCAATTCGCTTGCTGTTGCTGGCCGCAGCGGTACCCTACGCAATCGGATGAAAGGAACGCTGGCCGAAGGTCGATTCCAGGGGAAGACTGGCACCCTCAGCGGCACTTATACGCTAAGCGGCTATCTCAACCCAGTGAATCATCCGCCGCTAGCGCTCAGCATTTTGGTCAACGACACAGAGGCGCGGGCCAGAGATGTTCGCAGTTTAATCGACCAGATTATTACTCATGCAGCTAGCCTAGACGACTGTTAGCCGCTATGCCGCTATTGTTAGCCGCTATATAGTGTTTCCCCGATGCATGAGAGAAACGTGGATCACTTGGCCTGTTGGCATATGCGGCTTTTAACCAGAAAACTGCACCTTAGCCAAGTAACCAAAGCTATAGATTAGACGTTATCAATAAGATAGATGCAGTTGATGAAGTCTGCTAGTATATGATGCTATTGGCCGCGTACCTAGTCTGCGCTCGTGCCAGAGGCATGATTATTGTGTTTCAAACCGCTGACGATATGCTCTTAGACTAGGTTCGTAGGTTGTAAGTGCTACCTGTGAGAAAAGGGCACCTTACCAACTGCCTCTAGGCACTTGCATTGACTTGACTATGTCTTTTGAATCCCTCGGTTTGCGAACCGAAATTTTGCGGGCGATCGCAGACCAAGGCTATACAGAACCAACGCCGATCCAAACTCAGTCTATTCCTTTGATCATCGCGGGCCACGATGTCATGGCTAGCGCCCAAACTGGCACCGGCAAGACGGCTGGTTTCACGCTGCCGCTGCTGCAGCGGCTATGCGAAGGTGTACCTGCCCAAGCCTCATCGAACGTTAGTCCAAACCAGTCCAAACCAGGTCAGCTAGAAAATGGGACTTCTAAGCCAGTCTTGCGTAAGAATAAGGGGTCTATTTCTCGCGGCGATCACAGGCCCATTCGCGCTCTAATCGTCACACCTACTAGAGAACTCGCCGCCCAGATTGGTGAAAACGTCACCGCCTACAGTAAGTACTTACCTGTTCGCTCTACCGTTGTCTTTGGCGGAGTCAAGATTAACCCCCAGATATCTAAGCTGCGCCAAGGCGTTGATATTTTGATTGCGACGCCGGGTCGCTTGCTCGATCACGTCGGTCAGCAAACTGTTGATCTTTCACGGGTCGAAGTCTTGGTATTAGACGAAGCCGATCGCATGCTGGATATGGGCTTTATCCACGATATTCGCAAGATCTTGGCGCTGATCTCTGAGGAACGACAGACGCTGCTGTTTTCTGCGACGTTCTCTAGACCGATCAAGAAACTAGCCGACAGCTTTTTGCGATCGCCTAAAACCATCGAAGTCGCTCGCCAAAACGCCGCTGCCGACACGGTTGACCAGGTCGTCTACCCGGTCGATCGCGTTCGCAAAAGTGAACTGCTCTCTTTCATCATCGGATCGCGTAACTGGCAGCAGGTACTTGTTTTCACTCGAACCAAACACGGTGCCAACAGACTCACCAAACATCTTCAAAAAGACGGTCTCACCGCCGCCGCTATCCACGGCAACAAAAGCCAAGGTGCCCGTACTCGTGCGCTGGCTGACTTCAAATCAGGAGATGTGCGAGTGCTGGTTGCAACAGATATTGCCGCTCGTGGACTAGACATTGACCTGCTGCCGCATGTGGTGAATTTCGAGCTGCCGAACGTCGCTGAAGACTACGTGCATCGCATCGGTAGAACCGGACGGGCGGGCAATGAGGGACAGGCGGTTTCACTAGTCTGCGTCGATGAAAAAGATCTCCTGCGTGGAATCGAACGGCTGCTGAAGCGAGAGATTCCGAGAGAAGTAATCTCGGGATACGAGCCAGATCCGTCTATTCCGCCAGAACCTATTCCTAACGGACGCAACAATCAAAGGGGCGGTAATCATGGTAGTAGTAGGGGAAAAGGAAGAAGCGGTCGCGCTCGCGGCTCTCGACCCAAGGCATCACGTCCTTCAACATCCAAGCCTGTACTCAAGGGTCGTCGTTCCTCTAGCTAGCGCAGCATGCCAGCATCTGAGAGTATGAGCTGAAGGCCGAACAGTTGAACAGAATAAAGGCCGCGCTTGATCGCATTGCAGATTGAAAGAAAAACAATGTCCTATATTATGAATAAGAATGTTTGTTGCAGTCGATAACTCGCTTTAAAACAATGCTCAGTTGTAAGCCTATCGCTTAGAGTAAATAAAAGAGAGGATTGAATAACTACTTCTTTCTCTTTTCACCTTTCTCTTCTTTCACTTGGATTTCTCACAATTGTTGGCCAGTGCAACAATTGCGCTTAGATAGTTATCTATAGATAAGGTCAAGGCGATGTTCTATTCAGTGTTCTATTAGAAGCGCCAAGGGCACGATAGAGCCGAGGCATTCAAGAACAGGGAATCGACATACTTATGCTGGCAAGAGTCTGGAGTGCTTCATTAATCGGTATTGATGCCCTTAAAGTTGGGGTGGAAGTCGATCTTTCTGGCGGACTACCAGGTGTGGTCGTGGTAGGATTGCCTGACACTGCAGTGCAGGAATCTCGAGAGCGAGTTAGAGCAGCACTTAAAAACGCAGGCTTTGAATTTCCGATGCGAAAGGTAGTAATCAACCTGACGCCGGCAGATGTGCGTAAGGAAGGGCCGGTTTACGATCTGCCCATTGCGATTGGTATTCTAGCAGCGGCTGAAACGGTTAAACGCACCTGCTTAGACGACTATCTCTTTCTAGGTGAGATGTCTTTGGATGGGACATTAAGACCAGTCGCCGGCGTGGTTGCGATCGCAGCGGCAGCCAGACAGCTCGGGCTAAAAGGGCTAGCGCTTCCAGCCGATAACGCTTATGAAGCCGCCGTCGTACCCGATTTGGAAGTCTATGGATTCAAGCACCTCAGCGAAGTCGTAGATTTTCTCAACAATCCAGAAGCCACTCAGTCAGTGCAAGTAGGTGAGCCTGACACTTTGTTGCGATCGCCCACACCCGTTCTAGATCTATGTGACATCAAAGGCCAAGCTCAGGCCCGCCGCGCCCTAGAAATTGCCGCCGCTGGCGGTCACAACACTATTCTTATCGGCCCGCCGGGCAGTGGTAAAACCATGCTCGCCCAGCGGCTGCCTGGCATCCTGCCACCCCTCACCTTTCCCGAAGCCCTAGAAGTCACACAGATTCACTCCGTCGCAGGCTTACTCAAAGAAAAGGGGCATCTAGTCAATCAGCGCCCCTTTCGCACGCCTCATCACTCCGCTTCCGGGCCTTCTCTAGTCGGCGGCGGCAGCTTCCCCAAGCCAGGCGAAATTTCTCTGGCCCATCGCGGCGTTCTTTTCCTAGACGAACTCACAGAATTCAAGCGTAGCGTCCTAGAGTTTCTGCGTCAGCCGCTCGAAGATGGCAAAGTAACCATCACTCGAACTCGCCAATCGGTCGAATTTCCAGCCCAATTCACCCTAGTCTCTAGCACCAACCCCTGCCCGTGTGGCTACTTTGGCGACACGGTTCAGCCTTGTACCTGCACCCCTCGCCACCGAGAACAGTACTGGGCGAAGCTTTCTGGCCCTTTGATGGATCGAATCGACCTGCAGGTAATTGTTGGCCGACTGAAACCAGAAGAGGTTACCAGTCAGCCCGAAGGTGAAGACTCAGCCACTGTTAGAGTTCGCGTTGAAGCGGCCCGCAAGCAAGCACAAATAAGGTTCAAAGGCTCACCAACGTTGCAGTGCAATGCAGATATGGAAAGTCGTCATATTCGTCAGTGGTGCCAGTTTGACGAAACAACTCGCCTGTTAATAGAAGGGGCCGTTCGCAAGCTAGGTCTTTCTGCGAGGGCAACCGATCGCATTCTCAAAGTGGCTAGAACCATCGCCGATTTGGGAAGCGCCCCTGATATAGAAGCGCACCACGTAGCGGAAGCCATTCAATATAGAACCATCGACAGGATGCAGTAAGCAGTCCACAGCTCCAGTTTTCTTAAACACTCTAGGCTGTCGATCATTTTATACTCGTTCACCCTCTGTCTTACCTAGCATCAAGTAACGGATATTTGAACATGTTTATCCTTTTGACAGAAGCTGATTGCTAATATCGTAGTTACCCTATTCGGGTATTCTATGGCTACATATATTTAGAGCTTCAAAAATCGAAGCTCGTAGAGGAGTTATTTACCATGTTCGTCAGAAAAGGCATCTTCGGAGCCCTCGGTATGCTATTGGTGGCTGCCGCTCAGCTACCCGCACAGGCTCAAACTACTGTTCAAGATCAAAGCACTGCTCAAGATCTCGTTGAAGATATTCAGGCCGTTGAAGACATTCCAACCGAGGCGGCTCTAGTTCAGGAGATCCCAGTTGCAGAAGACACCCAAGCTGTTGAAGAATTTCAGGCTATTGAAGACGAGCAATCTGAAGCCGTAGCCGTTCTGCCAGCGGTGGAGCAAGCCCCCGTCGAAGCAAGTGCTGAGGCGCTGACTTACCCCGGAGAAGAGTCTTTGGAGCTGGCCCAGGCTCGGCGGCGGACGAGACGCGCAGCCGCCAACTCCAGCTTCGTCGGCATTGGTGGCGATATTGGCTATGTAGACGACATCTCGTTTGCAGTCATTAGTAAAATCGCTTTCGCTAACAGACTCGCCGTTCGTCCGTCCGTTTTAATTGGCGACGACCTGGCGGTGCTTGTCCCGGTGACCTATGACTTTAGGCAGTACGCACCCGAAGCTGGTGGATTCCAGTTTATCCCCTACGGCGGTTTGGGCGCAGCTTATAGCTCTGGTGATGGCGACTCTGATATCAACCTGCTGCTGTCGGCTGGTGTAGATGTACCCGTTAGTCGCCAGGTTACCGTCAACGCTCAGGCCAATTTAGGTGTCCTTAATGATACGGACTTTGGCGTGACAATCGGCGCTGCCTATAATATCGGCAATCTCTTACGGTAATGACAAACAAACTATCAGCAAGCCTAAGCATCATAATCTGACTGCTTGCTTGTTCGGTTGTTTACCTTAAGTACCGCAGGCGGCTCAACCATTGGCCCCTGCGGTATTTTTGATTGACTAGCAAACCTCTAGAGCGACCGTTAGGGAAGAATAGGCTAAGTTTTGCTGGGTCGAGAAAATGAGCACTGCAGCCAAAAGCAACCCTACACCGCCAGACGGTTTGGCTAGGTTACGCAAAGCTTTCCAAAGCATTTGGGGCTACTCTGATTTTCGAGCACCGCAGGGAGAAATTGCCCAAGCCATTTTGAACGGGCAGGACATCATCACGGTGATGCCAACCGGATCTGGGAAGTCAATCTGCTTCCAATTGCCGGCACTGATACAAGACGGGGTGACGCTGGTGGTGTCTCCTTTAGTGGCACTGATGGAAAATCAGGTGCAGGAGCTAAAAGAGAAGCGGCTACCCGCAGCGGCGTTACACAGTGAGATGGGCAAGAGAGAGCGATCGCATACCCTACAACGCCTTGCCCAAAATCACCTGCGTCTGCTCTACCTATCCCCCGAAACCCTCCTTAGTCGCCCAGTCTGGGAAATCCTCAATCAGCCTCAGATCAAGATTAATGCGCTAGTCCTAGATGAAGCGCACTGCTTGACTCAATGGGGTGATAGCTTTCGTCCTACCTATCGACGACTGGGTGCCGTCCGTTCAGCGCTGTTGGCTAACAGGCCCAAAGGCAGCAAGATCGCGATCGCTGCCTTCACCGCTACCGCCGATCCCACGACTCAAAAGGCGTTACATACCGTCCTTCAGCTACAAAAACCCAAGATCATTCGCCTTAATCCCTACCGCAGCAATCTTCGCCTTGCCGTTCGGGTCGTCTGGACGCCAAAGGGCCGCCAGCAGGCGCTAGCTAAGTTCGTCCAGCGTCAGGGGAAACGCTCAGGGTTGATCTACGCTCGCACTCGCCGTGGAACTGAAGATTTAGCTAAGTGGTTTGCAGCAAAAGGCTACCGGGTCAAGGCTTATCACGGCGGGCTCTCTGCTACGCGGCGACGGCAAATAGAATCAGAATGGATCGAAGGAGACTGTCAGTTTGTCATCTGTACATCGGCATTTGGTATGGGCATTAACAAGCCAGACTGTCGATTTGTAGCGCATTACGAAGTGCCTAGCCTGATTTCTGAATATGTTCAAGAAGTAGGGCGCGGCGGACGTGATGGGCGACCAGCTGTGGCGCTTTCACTCGTCAGCGAGCCGACTGGGCTCCTCTCACCAGAAGATAAGCAGCGGTGGAAATTCTTTGAGCAAAAGGCTCAGCAGCTGCAGCAATCGGCCCGGCAGCTGGTCAAGCAGATACCCAGCTCGGGCAATATTGACGATATTCGCAGCCAGTTCAAAAACTGCGATCAGGCGATCGCGCTCCTGCACCGAGACGGGCAGCTACAGTGGAAAGATCCGTTTAACTATCAGATCCAGACGCATCACCGCAGGCGAACAGAGCCCGCTATTTCGGCGGCGGCAGTCATGCAGCGCTACCTGTTTACGAAGCGCTGCCGCTGGCAGGTTTTGCTAGAAGAATTTGGATTTGCCCAAGAGGCCAAGTCTATGCGATGTGGGCAGTGCGATCGCTGTCGTAAGGGCTAGCACACCGAACGCTAGCAGGCCATTTTAGCCAGACGCCTCTGTAGCGACATACTCACCATCTCTATATCGTCTCTGCTTGCCTTTCTTCATTAGTTGTCACTAGTTCATCAGCAGATACTTTAGGCTCTGTGACTGCACCAGACAGATCGGGAACGGTGACAGAAATTTCTGATTTGGCGATAGTGGGGGTGGAGACTCTTTCGGAGAAGCCCCAGGCGAAGAGACCAAAGATCACGCTGACCATCACCCACTCTGGAGGAACTAGGGCAGGATCAATGACGCGGACAATCAGGCGCAGGCCGACGATGGCAACGGTGACAAACCCAGCATCTTCTAGGTGGACGTAGATAGCCAGCCAGCGGATGAAAAGTCCGGCCATGAAGCGAAGGGCGATGATACCAATGGTGCCGCCAAGAAGCACGATCAGCACTTCTTTGGAAAGCGCGATCGCAGTGGTCACACTATCCAAAGAAAAGGCCAAATCAGTCAGCGCGATGGTGGGGATGGCTTTCCACAGCGAGCTAAACCTGGGTCCAGTCTGATCGTCTTCGTCCTCATCACTCGTGGAAAAGTGCTGATAGACTAGCCAAAGTAAGTAGATCGCCCCAGCAATCTCAAATTGCCAGTATTTGAGCACCCAGCTAGCAGCTAGAATCAAAGCCAATCTGAGGATAAAGGCTACTACGAGGCCGATGTTGAGCGCTTTTTTTTGAAGAGCAGGTGTCTCTAGCCCTTTGGCGATCGCAGCTAGGGCGATCGCATTGTCAGCAGAGAGCACTAGTTCCAAAAGAATCAGAACGGGCAGCAGCAGCAGCGTGTCTCCCCCTAACGTAGGAGACATTTCGAGTAGGCGATCTAACATGTATTTGCTGAAGGAATCAGTCCTTCAAAAGGATGAGGACAGAAAAGATAAAGGCAAGTGTCCTTTTTATCAGAGTGAGGCATGAACGCTCACCCCTCTTTAGAATAGATCGAAAGCCGAAGTCGTGCTGCTTCGGATTGCCGTCTATAGTGCCTTCTAGTTAAGAGAGCGTAGAAGAATTTCTAGTGGCTACATCCTTCCAAGAATTTAGAACCCAATATCCGCAGGGCTCACTCATTACCGATCTGATTTCTATCTACGATGGTCAGTTCGTGGTTCGCGCTAGCATTCTAGTCGAGGGCGAACCGATTGCGACCGGGCTGGCCATGAGACAGTCGGTGGAGGCGGCTGAGGATGAGGCGCGTGATCGCGCCTTAGCACTGCTAGGAATTTCAGCTCTAGAGAGTTCAGCAAGTAGCCAGCAACCGAACCAACTAAAAACCGATCCCTCTGAGATTACCGAGGAAGAAACTTCTCAAGCAGTATCGGTTGGACAGGCTGAAACCAAGCCTTTGTCAACATCTGAAAATGATCAAGCGGCGTCAGTTTCAGAGGAAGAACCCGCTTTGGTGGATTCAGAAGATCTTGGTCCTCCTATTGACGATGTGGTCGAACAGCCACTGTCTGCCTCGGAGCAGGAGCCATCTATGCAGGCAGCGTCTACACCGAGCATCTCTGCAGCTGCGATCGCCTTAGAAAATTTCAATACCAGTGCGCTACCCGTCGATCTCTCTGATGTGATTGCCCAGACGGATGTAGAGCTAAGACGCTTGGGTTGGACCAGTGCCCAGGGCCGCGAGTATCTAGAGAAAACCTATGGCAAGCGATCGCGCCAACAGCTCACAGACGATGAGCTTATGAGCTTTTTGCTATATCTAGAAGAGCAGTAAGCAAGTTAATGAACAGCGCTTGTCTGCGACAGTTAAGATTGCAGACAAAATTAAAGAACTAGCCAACCGCTCACTTCCCTGAGAAGATATAGCGTTACTCAAACAGTCGGCAGAGTGACTCGCCGCCGCCGTTCATAGACCATAGACTAGACAACAAAACTATGAAGATTCCCCCTTCTACTGATTCCACCCCTCGTGTCAGACTGAGCGCATTGCTTTCCGCCGCAGAAGCGGATGCTCTGCAAAACCTGCTAGACAAGCTCACCACAGATGATTTTCATCGACTGGCCGAAGGTGACGAAGAAATCACTATCTACGTAGAAGCCACTAACAAAATTCGGCGTCAGCTCAACGCCGCAGAAGAAATTCCGGTGCTACCAGCCTACGACGATTAAAACTAGGCGCTTAGGCGGGCACTCAAGCGGGCACTCAAGCGGTAGCCTGAGCACGGATTTTAGCTATCTTAGACTTGATATCATCCACATTTTCAACTAGCGCGGATTGAGTCATCTCTGACTGTTCACCAGAGCCTAACCATTTAAGCTGCACTTTTTGAGCTTCGGCTTCGGCATCACCAAGAATCAGACCCAGCACCGCGCCGCTGCGATCAGCCCGTTTGAACTGTTTACCAAAGGCGCTGCCACTCAAGTCAACTTCAACAAAATAGCCGTTCTGTCGAAGTTGACTGGCAAGTTTCATCGATTGCAGTTCCGCTTTCTCGCCGCGCGAAATCAGGTAGATATCTAGAAAGGGATCGGTGCTGTACTGCGCCATCTGCTCTAGTAAGATCACGAGCCGCTCTAGTCCCATGCCAAAGCCGATCGCTGGCGTATCGGGACCACCTAGCTGAGCGACCAAGCCGTCGTAGCGCCCACCGCCACAGACGGTCGCTTGCGCCCCTAGATCAGAAGATTGAATTTCAAAGGCGGTGTGCGTGTAGTAGTCTAAGCCGCGCACCAGCCGAGGATTGATCGTGAAGTCAATGCCAATATTGGTCAGGTGGTGCTGAACGGCGTCGAAGTGGCGTTGAGAATCTTCGCAGAGAAAATCGAGCAGGCTAGGCGCATTGGTAACAATCTCTTGGGTGCGTTTGTCTTTGCTATCTAGAATGCGAAGGGGGTTGCGATCTAGGCGGTCTTGCGAATCGGGATCAAGATCCGACTTATAAGGCGAGAAGTAGGCAACTAAGGCATCTCTGTAGTTCTGACGGTCTTCGCCGCTGCCGACAGAGTTGAGATCAAGGCTAAGCGCAGTGAGTCCGAGGGTGCTGAGAATTTGGGTCGCGATCGCAATAATCTCTACATCGGCTCTAGCATCCCGGCTACCTAGAATTTCCACATCTAGCTGATGAAACTGCCGCTGCCGCCCCGCTTGAGGCCGCTCATATCGAAAGGCCGGACCGATATGCCACAGCCTTTGCACGCCGCCTTGAGCAAATAGCTTATTTTGAATAAACGCTCGCACCAGCCCAGCCGTAATTTCAGGCCGCAGCGCAATCGAGCGCCCGCCGCGATCTTCAAAGCTGTACATTTCTTTGCCAACTGCATCAGTGGCCTCACCAATGCCACGGGCAAACAGCTCAGTCATCTCAAAGATCGGTGTCCGAATCTCCTTGTAGGCTGATTGAGAAAGCACATGACGAGCAATCCCTTCTATCACCACCCACAGAGGAGACTCCGACGGCAAAATATCACGAGTTCCACGAATGGCCTGAATGCTGCTCATAGTCCTTTAATTCTTCACGTTCGAGTTCTTTACGCTCAGAAAGTTTAACCTTCTAGGGAGTCAGCGCGTCAAAGAAGTTCTGCGACTGAGCAGCGCTATCGAGAAAGCAATCAACTAAGAAGAGTGAATACAAGGACGTGAATATAGCTAGATTTCTCTATGATTCCTACAAACTATATTCCTATAGAGAAGCATCTGGTAGACGACAGCAGTTCAGTTCGTCAATGCAGACTTTACCAGACTGCAAGGCCCAGCGAACCAAAGCAACTCGATTACCAGTCGCGGTCTTACTCAAGATGTTGCTGACATGATTATCGACGGTGCGCTTGCTAATTTCTAGCTGCTGAGAGATCTCCTGGTTGGTCAACCCTGCGGCGACTAGCTCCACAATTTCTAGCTCCCGCTTAGACAAGTCATGCTGGACACTTTCTATGACCTCGTTGGTTGAATTCTGACTGTCGATTTCGGAGGCTTGGCTACCTATCATAGAGTCCTTAGTCTGTAATTATGCTTAGTAATCATTGTAGTGAATGAAATTTATCGCATGGCCGTTTTTTCCAGTCTTAATAGAATATTCTTTTCCCAGAGTTTTCTCACCCGCCGCCTTCTCACCTACCTTAAAACTTCGCTACTGAATTTCTTTGTGGCTTTTGTATTACTAGGAAGCCCTGTGGTTCTTGCGTTTCCAAGCAACAGCCTAGCAGCGCCATGGGTAGCGATCGCGCCAAAACAGCCAGAAGAGACACAGCCGTCTATGCAACTCTTGGCAGCAAATACCGCAGCGATCAACATCGACAAAATTTCCACCGACAAGCTCGATCAGTTCGCCAGAGCTTACCTCCAAATCTTGCAGCTGCTGAGCGATCGCCAGTCCGAACTGCCCGAAGATGAAAATAGCCCCATGGCGCTAGAAGTTCAGCGCTCTATCGAAACCGACACTATCGAGATCATTCAAGGCAGCGGGTTAACACTGCCTGAATACATGCGAATCTTGGACACAGCGAGTCGAGATAAAACCTTTCAGCGCCAGATATTCGACAGAGCCACCGAGAAATAGCATAAGAAATAGCACCAAGTGCAGAAATCGGCTTACTGAACCACCGTTTCCCTGCTCGCCTGACGTTCCCTTTGCTCGTTTAACAAATTAGAAATTACAGAAGCTGGCTGATGCGGATGGCTCCAGGCAAACGCATGGCGAAAGGCCGCTGCCTGACAGGCCCTGAGCCCATCGAAACCAATTACATCGTGGGTAAGCAAGTTTTCATACTCAAAGGGCAGTCGGACATTGTGCAATCCAGCGTTGTCTGTGCAGATAGCGATATCTACGCCAGCATCAAAGCAGCGGTCAAACACAGTTTTGAGCTGAGCAATCTCTTCTAACGTGCCAGTCTGCAAATAGGTAGTCGGACACACTTCTAGACACTGACCTCTAGCGGCAACGTCTCTAAGCAGTTCTGGATAGTGCAACGGGATTTGGATACCGTGGCCGATCCGCTTGAGGTAGGGCAACAGCTCTGGGTAGCAGCCGTCTTTGGTTTCATAGAGGTGGCCAGTCGTGTTTAGCCCTAGATTCTGGGCATGGACATACAGCCGCTTAATTTCTTCGAGTTTATAGGCGGCATCTCCACCAGCGATATCTACCCCACAGACGTACTCTGGATACTGGGCTGCTAGCTCTATCGTCGCCCGGTTGATCTCATAGGGCAACCGGGAGTGCATACAAAGAATTTGCTTAGTCACCACCGGATATTCACTTTGCTGGCTGGCCCGCCCGACCACCTCAATAATATCGGCCATCGCATCGATCCTTTCGACATTGCTGAGTCGCTCGGGCGTGCGATAGAAGGGAGTGTAGCGCAGCTCTAGATAGGCTAGGTTCTCAAAAATATAGGCACCGCGAATCAGTCGATAGATAAAGTAGGGCAGCGCTTCTTTGGTCTGTACGCTCTCAACTAGCGTGTGGAGCTTCAGATAGTCTTCTAGCGTATCTTTGGGCTGGGTATAAAACAGCTCGAAGTCGCTGTAGCTGTCGAACTGGTCAGAAATGTCCGGTCGATTACGCTCAAAATAGCGCCATAGCACTCTAGGTACGACGGACCCTCCTAAATGGCGGTGAAGTTCTGCGTATAAACTCATTGAAAATAATCCTCTAGGAATGTTTTGTCTTTGCGGCCCAGTCCCTTTGCAGCTTTCGTACATTTGCCTTTCGTACAGGCGGGTTCCAGAACCCTTTTTCATCCATACAGTCATCCATACAGTTGTCAGTACGGAGCTAGCTGATACTGGCGTTAGATCGATTCGGTGTTCAGATCAATTCAACGTTCAGCTTGGGGCTTTTTCATCAGGCGCGAATCAGAGAGTTTGGTGATTCAATGAACTCGGTGATTCAGAGAGCTCACTGAAAGTTCAAAAAACTTATTTGTTTCTTGTAACGCATAATTACGCACTTCGTGTACGCAAGGTGTGAAGATCTTCTATAGATAAGATTGATTTTTTGCAGTCGCAGCAGGCGATCGCGGCAGAATTCAGTGCTTAACACCCACTATTTACTCAAATAGCAAGCAGTCAGTGTGTCGATACGCCAACGTTTTTTGTTGACACTTAACTCAAAGCTTGGCGATAATTGTTGTTTGGTTGAACTTTAGCAACGTACTTCTTTTGGCTAACGTTATTGTTATCGGCGCTCAGTGGGGCGATGAAGGTAAAGGCAAAATCACCGATCTGCTCAGCAAATCAGCAGATGTGGTGGTGCGCTATCAGGGCGGCGTTAACGCTGGCCACACCGTCGTCGTTGACGATCAGACCTTCAAATTGCATCTGATTCCATCGGGTATTCTCTATCCTGATACCGAATGCATCATCGGTAGCGGTACGGTCATCGATCCCAAAGAGCTGATCGCAGAATTAGACAAAGTAGAGGCGCTAAATGTTTCTTCTAAGAATCTATTTATCTCTCAAAGCGCCCATGTGACGATGCCCTACCATCGTCTGATCGATCAGGCGGCAGAAGAGCAGCGCGGCAGCAAAAAAATTGGCACGACCAAGCGAGGAATCGGCCCAACCTACGCAGATAAGTCTGAGCGCACCGGCATTCGGATGATCGATCTGATGGATGCAGACGGCTTTGCCGAGCAGCTCAAGTGGACGGTCAAGGCTAAAAACGTGGTGCTAGAAAAGCTCTATAACTTGGAGCCACTAAACGTAGAAGAAATATTAGAAGAATATTTGGGATATGCAGACAGGCTGCGATCGCATATCACCGACAGCTCCCTAAAAATCTACAACGCCTCTTTGCAAAAGAAAAACATCCTCTTTGAAGGCGCACAGGGCACGCTGCTAGATCTTGACCACGGCACCTATCCCTACGTCACCTCATCTAATCCGGTAGCGGGCGGAGCCTGCATCGGTTCAGGCGTCGGCCCTACGGCAATTGATCGCGTTATTGGCGTCGCCAAAGCTTACACAACCCGCGTCGGCGAAGGTCCCTTTCCCACTGAACTAGACGACGAAGTCGGTAACATGATCTGCGAAATCGGCGCGGAATTCGGCACCACGACGGGTCGTCGTCGTCGCTGTGGCTGGTTCGATGGCGTCGTCGGTCGCTACGCCGTTCGGATCAACGGCCTCGACTGCCTAGCCGTGACCAAGCTCGATGTGCTAGACGGATTAGAAGAGATCAAAGTGTGCGTTGCCTACGAACTAGACGGCGAGCGCTGCACCGATCTGCCTAGCAACGCGCAGCAGTTTGCCCGCTGCAAGCCAATTTACGAGACCCTTCCTGGCTGGAAAGAATCAACCGAGCACTGCCGCACCTTAGAAGATTTGCCCAAAGCTGCATTGGACTATTTAGAGTTCTTAGCCAGACTAACCGAGGCTCCGATTGCGATCGTTTCGTTAGGGGCTAGTCGCGACCAGACTATTATTGTCGAAGATCCGATTCACGGTCCAAAGCGAGCGTTGCTAAAAGAACACACCAGCGCTTTTGGCACAGCCGCTTAAATCATAGAGCTCTGACGACAGGGACTCAGCCTAGCGATGCTGATTTGCTCTACGTTAGCGCTCCCGCTGATCCGCTGCGTCTGGAGTGCTATTTCTGTAAGCTACGCGGTCGGAGGCTCTAGGGAGAGATTCATTTCGCTGGTGATTGCTATCAGTCTTTTATCACGTGTCCATAGCTTTGAGCCGTTTCGGATTAGCACGGATGCCAGCAAATGCATGTCGATGTAGCCGACACCTCTTCCCATCAAGGAACGACTTTCTACTAGCAACAGTACTTCTTGTTCGCTGGCGACTGAAATGAGCGGCAGGTTATGAAGCAGGCTTAGAACTTCCCGGCGATTCTGAATATTTCCGCAAGCAAGCTCTCCAATAACGAATGGATGAATCAACACCTGCTCTTGTAGGAGCAGTTCTGCTAAAGCCGGAATGCCTATACGAAGATGGTCTACCCAAACGGAAGTATCGACAAGAATCATCAGGAATCGAGCTGGCGTCTTGGAATAGTACGTAATTCTTTTTCGGTACCGCCAAGCGAGGCTAAGCGTTTTGCGCTCTCCCTTTCTATCAGCGCAATCAGGCCCGCTTTTACTAAAGCCGTTTTTTCGGCTAAGCCTGTAACGCGACGAGCTTCTGCTAGTAGATCATCGTCGATATTAAGAGTCGTACGCATTCGTGATCTTTACCAATATCTATACGACTCAATTATATGTAGTCTGATGCTACTTTGTATGCATGTATTTCTCGCTATACACTTGTCTGAGTTGCAATGTGCTGTTTTGTGATCGCGTGCTCAGTCTTAGTTTGTTTGATGCGTGAAGAAATTGGGCAGCAAATTCGACCTGTCGCGATCGCCCCTAACGAAAAACCTCATGCGATCGCCCACTAATCAGGTACTATAGATCCTCGGGCTTGTCTGGCTATTGACACCTGCCTTATCTTCAATCCCACCACAGACTGAACACACCGCCTGAACATACCGCCTGAACATACCGCCTGAACCAACAGAACTCTCATGGATTTATCAATTGAATGCGCCCAGCGTGCGCCAGAAGACAAGCCCAAAAAACTGCGTAGAGAAGGCACCCTACCTGCCGTCTTATACGGACATGACGGTAACAACTCCATCTCGCTCAAGCTAAGCAACTACGAAGCTGAAGCCCTGCTGCGAAAAGCATCGGTGAACAAGTCGGTGATTACCGTCAACGTGCCTGATTTGCCTTGGAGCGGCAAAGTGATCTTGCGCGAGGTGCAAAAGCATCCTTGGAAAAACAAGCTGCATCACTTGAGCTTTTTCTCGATCGCTTCGCAGTCAGAAATTGAAGTCAGCATGCCGATCAGCTTTGTCGGAGATGCGATTGGTGTAACCGATGAAGGCGGCACTCTCGACACAGTCATGACCGAAGTTCAGCTAAAGTGCCCGCCTGATGCCATTCCTCAGACTTTGGACGTAGACGTTTCCGAGATGAAGATTGGCGATGCGCTGCACGTGGGTGAGATTAAGCTGCCGAAGGGAGCCTCTATCGATTTAGACCCTAATTTGCTAGTTGTCTCAGTGCTGGCACCTCGCACAGTGGCTGCGGTTGAAGCCGCTTCTGGAGAGGTTCCTGAAGCAACGCCGACAGAGACAATCAAGGTTGAGGAAGATATCAACACGGCTGATTCATAGTCACCATTTTTATGCATGTATGCGAGGAAAGCGTACCTGTAAGCTAGCTAAAGAATTTATTTCTGAAACTAGAAACTGAAGAAAGGGGTTAGGAAATAGACTTCCTGGCCCCTTTCAGTTTTTTGGCGATCGCAGCGGCCCAAAGCTTTCAAGGTTCATCTCCTAGCGCCTATTTCTCGTTTTCTATCCCTATCCCCTATTCCCCCACCCTTCATCTCCAGAAACCATGCCCGATTCCACCCTGCCACCGCTAATTCAGCAGATGCTCAAGCCAGATTTCTACCCGCATTCGGTAGCCGATCCCATCCGCCTAATGCAGACTCACATCTCATACGTGCTGCTGACGGGTGACTATGTCTACAAGCTGAAGAAGCCCTTGAATTTTGGGTTCCTAGACTATTCCACACTCGAAAAACGCCAGTATTTCTGTGAAGAAGAGCTACGGCTCAACCAGCGAGGGGCCGGCAGCCTGTACCTAGATGTGGTGACTATCACTGGCACAGCAGATAATGCTGAGATCAATGCCGAGATCAATGGTGACGGTGAGCCCGTCGAATACGCGGTGAAAATGCGACAGTTTCCGCAGTCGGCGTTGCTCAGTGAGCAGTTTGCCAAAGGATTATTGGATGAAGAGAAGGTGCGATCGCTGGCCCAAACTATCGCTGAGTTTCATAGCAAGACCGCTACTAGCGAGCACATTCGCACCTACGGCAAGCCCGAAGCTATCCGTCAGGCATTCGATGAAAACTACGAACAGACTATCGCCTACGTTGGCGGCAACGAGATCACCAAACCTCAAACCCAAAAGCAGTTTGACGAAACCAAAGCCTACACAGACCGCTTCTTTGAAACTGAACAAGCGCTGTTCCAAAAACGCTTAGACGCCGATCGAATTCGTGCCTGCCACGGCGATTTGCATCTGGGCAATATCTGCGAATGGGAAGGCAAAATTCTACTGTTTGACTGTATTGAGTTCAACGAGTCTTTCCGCTTTGTCGATACGATGTTCGATATTGCCTACATCGTCATGGACTTAGAAGTGGCCGGGCGGCAAGATCTCGCTCAAGTCTTTTTGAATCAATACGTCGAAGCGACAGGCGACTACGAAGGATTGGAGATCCTGCCTCTGTACGTCAGTCGTCAGTCTTATGTGCGCGCGAAAGTGACCTCTTTTATGCTGGGCGATCCGTCTGTGCCTGAAGCCGAGCAAAAGGCGGCTAGCGAGAGAGCCGCTAAGTACTACAAACTGGCCTGGTCGTATATCAAAGGAAAGGACGGGCAAAAAAAAAAGCAGCTATAGTCGCGATGTGCGGGCTATCGGGCTCGGGGAAAAGCACAACGGCTAGCCAACTGGTGAAGACATCAGGCGCTATTCGCTTGCGTTCGGATGCGGTGCGTAAGCATTTGGCGGGTATTTGCTTGCAGGAAAAAGGTGGCGACGAGATCTATACCGCTGCGATGACAGACAAAACATACAGCCGACTGATCGATCTAGGCGTGCAGTTAGCCACTCGGGGCTACCGGGTGATATTAGATGCAAAGTTCGATCGGCAGGAGAAAAGATTGGAGGCGATCGCCAAAACCACTACCCAAAACCTATTGCTAACCTTTTTGTATTGCACTGCGCCGCCAGAAGTCTTGAGGACACGAGTAAAGCAGCGTAGCGGTGATATTGCTGATGCGACTGCGGCAATCTTAGCAAAGCAGTCTATGGAGCCCTTTGGCCAAACAGAACCCGTGATAACCGTCGATACGACACAGACAGCCAACGAGGTCCAGCGGCAGTTGGGTGGTGTATTTGACTCTCTTGAACGAAATCAGATGAGAGAATAAAGAGTATATTTGGAACTTCTGATCGTTCGCCTAGCGCAACCCCCGTTGGCAGCTTGTATATCCACTCAATACAGGATTTTTCATCGTGGCTGATTTAATCATCCCAGCAGTCATCAGAACCTGGCTGATTTTCCTCATTATCTTTTTCTTGATCGGGTATTCGGTGCCTTTTAGCATTTTGTTTGGCGCGATCGCTGGTATTGCGGGTGGCATTGCAACTGGCTGGTGGAAAGTTGAGGGCGGCACGCCGAAAGGGCCGAAAGGACTACCGCCGACAGACAAGCTCAGACGCCCCGATGCAGACGGCTCTGATGCAAATCCATACTTTGAGCTGCCTTTCTTAAAAACAAACAGAGCGAATCAGCGATATATAGAGCGCCAGCGGCGGGCAAGAGATAGACGGCTGGGCAAGTAAACCGCCTATCAGTAGATCGCTTCGAAGCAGATCTTTCGACTGGATCGCGCTTACACCGCTAGCTTTTACTTATATTCTTTCTCTCTAAATGTTCTTTCTCTCTAAACTGCTTCCCCTGTTTGTTTATCCTGTAGGGCTTAGCAGCTTACTGATGGCGCTAGGTCTAGTTTGGCTGTGGCGTCATCCTCGCCGGGCAACGGGTGCGATCGCCCTTGCTCTATTCATCCTTTTTTTCAGCAGCAATCCGGTGGTCAGCGACAAGCTGCTCAGCTCGTTAGAGTGGCGCTATTTTCCACCCGATCCGGTGCCGACAGCCGATGCGATTGTAGTACTAGGCGGAGCGACTGTACCAGCGATCGCACCGAGGCCGTGGGTAGAAGTAGGCGAAGCGGGCGATCGCATTCTCTATGCCGCCAGACTTTACAATCAAGGCCACGCCCCCAAGCTAATCCTCAGCGGCGGTCGGGTGCAGTGGCGAGGTGGCAGCGACGAATCTGAAGCAGATGATATGAAAGCGTTGGCGATGGCGATGAATGTGCCAGCAGCAGACATCATCCTGGAAGAGACCTCACTCAACACCCGCCAAAACGCAGTGAACGTCAAAGAGATTCTAGCAGCGCAATCCATCGAATCCGTGCTGCTAGTGACGTCTGCGGTCCACATGCCTCGTTCTGTTGCTATCTTCCAAAAGCTAGATATTGAGGTCATTCCAGCGCCCACAGATTATCTAGTGGCCACGCCCCCAGATGAGTCGGGGGGGACTACGATTGAAGGACGGATTCTATCTCTGCTGCCCCACGCCGAAGCGACTGGGCGATTCACTAGGGCTATGAAAGAATACATAGGATTTGCAATTTATCGACTGCGAGGCTGGGCATGACCGATAGCATCAAGCCAGATATCAACCATTTGGGTATGCATCAGCATGCCGTGTTTGAGTATCTAGTCCCGCGCGCTGCCGAAGTTAGAGGGGTCAGCGAGGCGCTACAGCTCCATCAGGCTGCGATCGACTTTCAAAGAGAGGCCGCCCATCGACAGGCGTTTGCCGACTATTGCGAATGGTATTCCAAGCTGGCGGAGCAGAACCGGGCAGAGGTCGCGTCCATGCAGAACGACGCAAATTCGTTCATGTGGTGGCGCGGCGCAGCTTCACCATAAAGAAGCCGTCCATCTGCTGAAGATGAGGCCATACCTTAATCCAGCCAGCTTCACTGGGTTCGATCAAAAACGAAGGCGGTGGCGCTTCGATCGCCCACGCTGGATTTTGAGCCAGAAAAGTTTCGATCTGCGCTTCGTTTTCGTCTGGATGCAGCGTGCAGGTAGCATAAACGAGGATGCCGCCAGGTTTAACCCAGGTAGAAGCGTGAGTCAGGATTTCTTGTTGCAAGATCACCAGAGATTTTACAGACTCAGGGGTTTGTCGCCAGCGGCCATCGGCATGACGGTTGAGCGTGCCTAGCCCAGAGCAGGGCACGTCTAGGAGCACGCGATCGCCCTGGCCAACAAAAGCGGGCTGACTGCGGCTATCGCCCATGATTGGACGGACAATGGTCGCGCCGAGACGGTCAATGTTTTGCTGAATCTTTTTCGTGCGCGAGGGAGTGCGATCACAGCTCCAGACCGTACCCTCATTCTGCATCATCTCTGCAATATGTAGGCTTTTTCCGCCGGGCGCGGCGCAGGCATCAATAATTACTTCGCCCGGCTGCGGGTCTAATAGATAGCTCACGAGCTGAGCGCTGCTATCTTGCACCGCCCACCCGCCTTGGGCATAGCCTGGAAGCCGAGCCACTGCACCTACAGGTGAAGTCAGTCTCAGCGCCGACGGCACTCCTTCGACAGGCACTGCTTCGATGCCAGCCTCTGCAAAAACAGCGATCGCAGCTAATAGAGACTGGCGCTGCAGATTAATTCTCAAATCCAGATGGGGCGGTTGATTGAAATACTCACACAGGGCGGCTACTTGGTCATCTGGCAACACAGAGCGCCAAACATCAACAATCCAATCGGGATAGCTGTGCAAAACGCCTAGCCGCTGCGTACTCTCTTCCAGCAGCTTCAGCGGGTCAGCGGCTATATCTGACTCAGATTTTGTTTCGCGGATATATTGGCGCAGCATCCCGTTAACCACGCCGCTGAGCTTACCGAGTCTTTGAGATTTCGCTAGCTGCACAGTTGTATCAACAACAGCATGCTCAGGCACGTGATCCAAGTAGCGCAGCTGATAGAAACCCAGCCGTAGAATTTGGAGCAGATCGCTCTGCTGCTTTGCCGCCGGACGCTTGCCGAACTGATCAATCAGCGCATCTAGCGTTCTACGTCTACGGACGCTGCCATAGACCAGCTCGGTGACAAGTCCTTTATCCTGGGCACTCAGACCAGTGCTGGATTGAGTAC